>CAJXVA010000913.1 GCA_913061055.1 uncultured Pseudomonadota bacterium | reverse complement strand
GCGTGGTCTTACCGTGGTCGACGTGACCGATGGTACCGATGTTGACGTGCGGCTTGTCGCGAACGAACTTCTCTTTGGACATCTTGAATCCTGTCTAGGTTTGGCTTGAAGCCGGGAAGCTGTGCCGGGTTGCGGCGTCTGGTGCCTGGGCGCGAAGGCCTTGGCGAGGGAAATCTTGCTGAGAGTCAGCGAGGGAGGGGATGAGGCGTTCAGTAGCCCCGGATGCGAGTGACGATTTCGTCTTGGACCGACGCGGAGACGTCGGAGTTATGACTGAAGCGCATGGAGTAGCTCGCACGCCCCTGGGTCGCCGAGCGCAGCGCAGTAGCATATCCAACTAGCTGTGCCAAGGGGACTTCGGCGCGCACGGTCTGTGCGTTCGCGCTGCCCGGGATGGGCTCCATCCCGATCACGCGGCCGCGGCGGCCACTGAGGTCGGAATTGACCGCTCCGGTGAAGTCGTTGGGCGTCGCCACATCGACCGACATGATCGGCTCGAGCAGCCTTGGCGCCGCGTTCTCGACCCCTTCGCTGAAGGCCATCGCAGCGGCAGCTTTGAAGGTGCCCTCGGTGGTATCGGTCTCGTCGAAGGCGGCGTCCACGAGCGTGACAGCCATGTCCTCGACCGGGAAACCGAGCAGTGGGCCTCGGGTGAAGCTGTCGCCGATGGCCTCTTCGACCGCGGCGACGAAGTTGGCGGGAAGCAGCGGTTTGCCATCGGGGCCATCGCCGATCACGCACGTAAAGAGGTTGCCCTCACCGCGCTCACGCGGAGCGAGTTCAATCACGACCTTGGCGTATTGGCGCTTTCCGCCGATCTCGCGGTCGTACTCGAGCTCCTTGCGGAGCGGGCTCGCGATGGTCTCGCGGTAGGCGACCTGCGGCTTGCCCACCCGGACATCGAGCTTGTACTCGCGCAAAAGGCGGTCGATGAGCACCTCGAGGTGGAGCTCGCCCTGGCCGCACACCAGCGTCTGGCCGGAGTCCGCATCCTCGCGGAGCTTGAAGCTGGGATCCTCGCGCTGAAACCGTGCCAGAGCCTCTTCGAGGTTCTTCTGGTCGGCAGCGGTCTTCGGCTCAATCGAGCGGAAGATGACCGGCTCGGGGATCTTCATGCCCGCGAGCACGACCCGCTCCTTGTCTGCGGCCGCAATCAGCGTGTCGCCGGTTCCGGTGAACTTGAGGCCCACCGCTGCGACGATGTCGCCCACGGAGACCTCGTCGCACTCGGTGGTCTTGCTCGCGTGGATCTGCAGGAGGCGCTGGACCTTCTCTTTGCGCTTCCGAGTGGCGTTGGTGATCGCCTCGCGGGCCTTGAGGGTTCCGGAGTAGACCCGAAAGAAGACCAGTGCGCCGCGATGCGGGTCGTGGATGACCTTGAACGCCAGCGCGAGGAAGGGGTCGGACGGCGAGGGACGGCGCAGGACCGAGGGCGCGTCGTCGGCGATCTCGAGGTCCTTGCCGGCGACCTGGGCCTCGACCGGCGGCAGGTCGAGTGGCGAGGGCAGGAAGTCGATGATGGCGTCGAGGACGGGCTGGACGCCCTTGTTGCGGAGCGAGGAGCCACACAGCACCGGGAAGCCCTTGAGCTGGAGCGTCGCGCGGCGTAGCGCAGCCTTGAGGTCGGACGCCGCGATGCTGGCCCCCTCGTCCTCGAGGTACATCTCCATGATCTCCTCGTCGACCTCGCCCAGGGACTCGACGAGCGCGGCCCGGGCCGCGGTGGCCTCGGCAAACAAACCTGCGTCGATGGACTCGGTCAGCGGCGTCTTCTCGACCGTCTCGCCAGCATCCCCGGTGAAATGCAGGACCTGCATCTCGAGGAGGTCGACGACCCCGGAGAAGTCATTTTCAGCCCCGATCGGGAGCTGGATGATCAGCGGGTGCGCTTCGAGGCGCTCCTTGAGGCTATCGATGGTGATCGAGAGCTTGGCGCCGACCTTGTCGAACTTGTTGATGAAGACGATCCGCGGGACGCCGTATCGGCCTGTCTCTTATACACATCTCCG
>CAJXVA010000912.1 GCA_913061055.1 uncultured Pseudomonadota bacterium | reverse complement strand
GATGTGTATAAGAGACAGCCAACCCACACCGGATCAGCGGCGCGTGCTTGGCATGCAGGTTCCGCCAGCCCTCCTGCCACTGCGCACTCTTCCCCGTCCACCGCGAACACGCCGACGTCAACGCAAACTCCGCCGCCTCCGCAAAGCTGCTCTTCCCCGAACCGTTGCGCCCCACCACCAACGTCAGCCCCGGGCCGGGGTCGAGCGCGAGCTTGCTCGTCTCTGCGATCCCTCGAAAGCCCCGCACTTCGATCGACGACAGGAACACCGCCGCCGGAGGCGTCCGCTTCTGCTTCGCGGGCTTGGGTTGCGCCTCAGATGCATCGCCGAGCGCCTCGTCGAGCGCCGCGTCTCCGCTCCAGCACGCTTCGACGAGCGCGACTGCTTCGTCGGAGAGGGTGGAGTCGCCGAGGCGCTCGATCAGGTCGTTGTGCAGTTCTGCGTCCATCGCCGACCCTACGCCCGCGCGGAAGGTGATCGTGCCGAGATTTTCTCGAGCCGGACCACGACGTTTCGCCGGTAGTCCTTGAGCAGGTTGAACCGCGAGAGAATCGTCCACACCGACCAGAAGAACAGCAGCGTGTCCGACCAGCTCGCCTTCACCGCTCCGGCAAGCGGCAATGTCGCCTCGAACCATGCCTCCAGCGGAAGCATCAGATACAGCCGCGCCACGATCACTACAACCGCCAAGACAAGCTCGAACGAATCCACGTAGTACCGCAGCACCGCGTACCGAAAGACCCGCCCCTCCGAGGTCCGCTGGTCAAACCCCAGTCGCTTGATCCGCGACCGCGCGAACGGAAGCGCCCGGCGATAGACCCATGGAAGCCGCTGCGGACACTGACCCTCGTGTGCCGCCACGCTCTTGAACTCACCCTTGCAGTGTTTGCACGTTGATCCTGACATCTCGCGGCCTCCTGGCTGACCTCCGGGCTACCACGCGAATGCGAAGACCGTCTCGCCTCGTTTTGAGACGCTTCGAGGCCGTCCGGCCGGCGGCAACTCGGCCCGCCATCCGCCCGCCGTGGTCGCGACAGTCCGCCGCCCCCTCGAACGTCAACCGGCCCAGGGGCGCAGCGCGAAAGCAATCGCCGCCGTGGTGAGATCCTCACATTCCAGCCCGCGAAAACGGGCGGCCATAGAGATTCCATTTTCGACACTCATAGACTTTCACATTATGCACCTCTGCATCATGCTCTACTCATGGCCACACGAACCGCCCAGTTCAGAGTCAGCATCCCCTCCCTCTCCGACGTCGGCGAGCGCTTCCCGCAGTACGCAGCCATCGTCCGTGAGGATGGCCGGGACCTCTACGACCTCCTTACCGAGCCGCGGAACGTGGTCCGGGCGCTCTTGAAAGCCGAAGAAGGCGCCGCTCCTGTCGAGGGAGTCGCTCGAGCCGCTTACAAGCCGGCGAGCAAGCTCTCAAGCGGAAACCGGCTCGTCGGAGCGATCGTCTGTTGCATCGTCGAGGCCAACGGCTTCGAAAAAACGGGGAAGAAACGCTCGATCCCGGTCGAAGGGTACAGCCGAGGCGAGGTCACCGGGGGGCTCGAGCTGGGGTGGGGTCCAGTCGCGGAGGTTGGTGCCGGTGGCGGCGAGGCGTTCGAAGGCGCGGCGGATCGAGCCGGGCCAGTTGGGCAGCGGGTCGAGGAGGTTCAGGGTGCGCAGCGCGGTGCTGGGGCGATCGGCGAGGGCGGTGGCGACGGCCTGCCAGCGCTCGCCTTCGGTGGGACCGGTGCCGCGGGTGACCTGCCATAGGGCGTCCCACCGCTGCGAGATCGGTTGGCCGGCCCAGCCTTCGAGGGTGAGGGCGGCGAGGTCGCGGAGCAGTCGGCGAGCGGTGCCCCATTCGTCGGCGGTGAGGGAGCGCGACCAGTAGCCGGGGGTGGTGCGCAGGGTGGGGAGCAGGGCGGTGATGCGCTCGGTCTCGGAGGGGAGCGGGGCGCGGAGTCCGAGGGCGGTTTCGAGGCTGTCTCTTATACACATCTGACGCTGCCGACGAGCGATCTAGTGTAGA
>CAJXVA010000911.1 GCA_913061055.1 uncultured Pseudomonadota bacterium | reverse complement strand
CTGTCGAAGATGCTTCGACAGTTTTCCTTCGAGGAGACTGATCAGGTAGTGCTAGAGCACATCTCATAACCTCGTCGCGGTGGCTCGGAGCGGATTTGGGGCCGAGGGCTAGGAGCGGAGCCGCAGCTGTACCGGGGTACTGCAAGGTTTCGCGACGACGCCATCGGGCCCAAGGACCAGCGAGACGGCGTGGCGAGGTTATGAGATGTGCTCTAGCCGCAGCGAGCGTCGGGGTCTTCGGAGGGTTGCCGCAGCATGCTGGGCGGCAGTGTTTCGTGCTTGCCGTCCTCGCCGATCGCGACGACAAGCTTGAGCATCGCGCCATGGCTCGCCTCGTAGTACTCGACGGCAAGCTCGTAGGTCCCCGGCTCGAGCAACAGCTTTCCGGTCCGGGTGCGGGGCGAGTGGTTCCCCCAGTTCTCGATCAGCTTCTCGTCATCGACGTACAGACGACTGCCATCGTCGGAGGTGATGCGGAACCGGTACTCGGCTTCTTCCTCGACGACGAGGCAGGTCGTGTAGACCGCGGACCACTTGTCCTTCGGCATGCCACGGAACGGCCGGTCTTTGCCCCAATCGAATTCGAGCTTCCGGGTGTACCGAATGCGGCCGTCCCCCTCGAAGTCTTTGCCTTCGTAGTACTCACCGAGCCAGGGCCCGCTGGGTCCGCGCATCACCGACCCGGTCAGACCCACGACGAGCACGATCACGACTGCCGCGATGAACGCCAACGCCATGCGGCGCAGCGGAACCGCGGCCGCGGCGGGCGGAGCCAGGTCCAAGGCGGGCTCAGACCCGGAGTCGGAAGCATCGAGGTCCACGGAATCGTCCATGCGACGGTGAGGCTATATAGCAGGGTGTGGGTTTCCGGACGAGCCATGGGCGTGAGAAACACCCGCCCGAGCCTTCCGGAATGAGGATGAGGCCCCCGGCCCTGGGTCGTGGTACCCCTTGTCCTGCGGTGATCGGCGATCTCTTGGATCTCGAAGCGCTCTCGTCGCTGCCGGACCGCCAGTTGGTGGCTCTGCGCGAGGCGCTGCGGACCGCGGGCTACGACGCCCGCCTGCTCGCGGATGCAGAGGCCATCGCTCCGCGTCAGTTCGATGCGGTTCGTCTGCCACTCGTTCAAGGGTGGCTGGCCGACCAAGCGGGCCCCGGCGCGATCCTAGCCCGCCTGTTCGCCTATCGAGACGCGCTCGGCCGCGACGACGTCACCCGTGCACTCAACCCCGAGCTGGCCGGGGCCCTCGAGGCGTGTGGGGTCCTGATCCGGCAAGGCGAACGGGTGCGAAGCCTGCTCCGTCTGATGCCGTTCGGGGAAATCTGGGTCGGCTCCGACGACGCCGACGCACGGCACGACCCGGTGATGGGTCCGGGGGCAACGACACAAGAGCTGCTGAACACCCTGCCCGGGTCCATGCCCTCCCGCGTGCTCGACGTTGGATGCGGCGCAGGATCTCTCGCGCTCGCTGCCGCCCACCGCGGTGCAGCTTCGGTGACGGCGATCGATCTCGATCCCCGCGCGGTCGCGCTCACCGCGTGGAATGCTCGGCTCAACGGACTCGAGATCTCGGCCCATGCGGGCGATCTACTCGAGCCGGTCCAAGGCGAGCGCTTCGATCTGATCTTCGCCCAGCCGCCGTTCGTGCCGCAGCCGCCCGACGTGCGTACCACCACCTACTTGCACGGTGGCAGCCGAGGAGACGAACTCTCGTTGAGGCTCCTGGGCGGACTGCCCGAGGTCCTCGCCCCGGGTGGCCGAGCCCTGGTTCTCATGGATACCGCCCCACCCACGGGCACCGCGATCGAGCGAATCCGCGGCGCGCTCCCGGAGGTCCCACTGCAGGTCGCGGTCATCGACGCACCTGGGCACCACGCCCACGACCTCGCCCTGGGGTACGCCGCAGCGGCCGACAGCACGCTGGGGCCGGAGTACGCAGAATCAGCCCGCCGGTACGCGGCTCACCTTGCTGCGCTCGAGATCCAGCAGACACGACATGCCTGTCTCTTATACACATCTGACGCTGCCGACGAGCGATCTAGTGTAGAT
>CAJXVA010000910.1 GCA_913061055.1 uncultured Pseudomonadota bacterium | reverse complement strand
AAGAGACAGACCCCAGACCGTTCTCGCGGCGACAACGGGCAAACGGTGGGCCGTCGGCGGGAATCTGCTCGTACAACGCCAGCGCGGCTTGGTGGTCCGGCGTCCCGCCACGCGGTTTGTTGAGTGGGTACGCCTCCTGATCGATCTTTCGCGCAACGAGACACGCGCGGTCATCAGGATCGATGCCCGACTCCCCCAGCGCTTCGGATGCCGCACGAAGGTGCCCCGCGACCTCTTCGGCGCGGTCATGGCCCACCGCGTAGGCGGAGACCAAGGCGTACTCGGCTCGCGCGGCGGCGGGAGCGGTCGCCAGTCCCAGCCGGGCCTGCGACAGATGGCCCAGAGCGTGCGCCCGTTCCCGGCGCCGCAACGCGACGTTCGCGAGGCCGAGGTAGACCCACACCCGCGGTTTCGACTCACTCACCGGCGGGCGGTTCCAGATCGCCAACAACTCGGCGCAGACCGAAGTCGGCAAGTCGGTGAACCGAGAGTGGTAGTGGCCCATCCACCGTACGCGGTCCTTCGCGGCACTCGAGAGCCCAAACACCGCCAGGGCTCGCTGTCCCCATACGCCACCGTCGTGATGGCCCCGCCCCCGCAGTCGTCGGAGCCCACGTTCGACGCTGCCCGCGTCCTCGGCGAAGTCTCGGGCCGCACTCAGTTTCGCAGCGACCGAGGCCAACGATCCGTGTTCCGCGACCAGCCCTTGGACGTACGCTGCCCAGTCCAGACCCACGTGTCCGGTTTTTTGTCCGGGTGCCCCCACCGGCTGGAGTCTATCCCTGTGACATGGACTACCTCGTCATTGACCTTGAAGCGACTTGTGACGACCACGGCGCGGTGCCGAGGCAGCAGATGGAGATCATCGAGATCGGGGCGGTCGTGGTGGATGGCACGGATCTACGGCCACGCGACGAGTTCCAGACGTTCATCCAGCCCGTGCGCAACCCCGTGCTCACGCCGTTCTGCACGTCACTGACTTCGATCACCCAACCCATGCTCGACGATGCACCCCAGTTCGCGGCGGCGATCCTTGCCCTGGCCGACTTCATCGACGGGCGCGACCTGCTGTTCTGTTCCTGGGGCGCGTACGACAACAACCAGTTCCTGATGGACGCCCGGTACCACGGCGTCGACCTGCCCTTCGGCGACCGGCACCTCAACTTGAAAGCCGAGTTCTCGCGTCGGCGAGGCACCCGCAAGCGGTTCGGGATGGCGGAAGCGCTGCGTGCGGTCGGGCTGCCCTTGACGGGCACACACCACCGCGGCATCGACGACGCGCGCAACATCGCCAGCTTGCTCCCCCACTGTGTCGGCGCAGGTTAGCGTCTCGTCGAGAAGCGAAGGACGCCCCAACGCAAACGAGCGGCGCCCGCCCCAAAGGGCCGATGCCGCTCGCGCGTGGTTCAGGCACAAGCGCCTGCGCAACCCCGACTACTCGGGTCGCTCTTGCGTACCGTTGCAAGCGTCGACCGCATCCACGTCGCCGCGCTCCTGCGCTGCGAAGCACTGGTCGGCGCAGCAGGAGGGGTCCGCGAACTCGCCGCTGTCCTCGTTGCGGCAGATGCCGTTGCGGTCCATCGCGGCGCCATCGCAGCGCTGGGCGCAGCACACCATCGGGATGAACTGGCCCGAGACGTCGTCGCGGCAGATCGTGGAGCCGTCTTCAGCGGTCTCGACGTCCGCATCGTCGCAGCGGTCGAGGCCACAGCACGCAGCCAAGGCGAACTGACCGTTGGGCTTGCGGCAGACGAAGTCGTCATCGACCTCGGCGCCTTCACACTCGTCGACTTCACAGGCCACGATGGCGTCGGAGCCGTCGCCACCGCACTGGGCGACCTTGTCGCCGCAGCAGTCGCCAAGGTCGGCGCACTGATCGTCGCAGAAGCAGCTGTTGCTCGGTGCTGCGGCGCCACAGGCGTCCGCGCAGCTGAAGTCTGCGTCGGTCGGCGGGGGTGGCAACTCGCCAACATCCTCGGCGCACAACTCGAGCGCGTCCGCACAGCAGTCGCCGCTCTCGAGACACCTGTCTCTTATACACATCTCCGAGCCCACGAGACCTCTCTACATCTCG
>CAJXVA010000909.1 GCA_913061055.1 uncultured Pseudomonadota bacterium | reverse complement strand
GGGCTCGTCATGCGGTTGCACGACGCCGTGTTCCCGATCACCGACTTCGAAGAGGATGCGGACGCGCGTGCTGCTGCACGACTCTCCGCCACCGACGTTGCGCAGCCCTCGATCGGCTGCACCAGCCTCTCGATGCTGGCGTTGCTGCAGGCCGTCGGTCTCACGCCGTCGTGCGTGGCCGGGCACAGCTTTGGTGAGGTCACCGCGCTGCATGCCGCCGGCGTGCTCGATACCGACACCTTCCTCAGCGTCGCCCGCTCTCGCGGCGCGACGATGGCCGAGGCTGCATCGATCCCCGGCGCCATGACGGCGGTCACCGCGACCGCGGAGGTCGTGCGGGCGGCGATCGCAGCGCTGGGCACCGACGTGGTCGTGGCCAATCACAACGCGCCCGAGCAGGTGGTGCTCTCCGGCAAGACGACGTCGATCGAGGTCGTGGAGAAAGCGCTCGGCGAGCAAGGACTTCGCTGCATGCGGCTGCCGGTCGCGACCGCGTTCCACTCGGAGGTGGTCGCGGGTGCCTCGAAGGCGTTTGGAGAATCGCTGGCCGACGCCACGCTGGGCGCCGCGAGCATGCCGGTGTTCGCCAACGCGACCGCGACAACGTATCCCACGCAACCGGAGCCGATTCGCACCCAGCTCGCCGCTCAGCTCGCTCGGCCGGTTCGCTTTGTCGAGATGGTCGAGGCCATGTTCGAGGCGGGGGTTCGGACCTTCGTCGAGGTCGGCCCCGGCTCGGTGCTGACCGGCCTCGTGGGTCGCATTTTGGGCGACCGCCCTCACCGTGCACTGAACCTGGATCGCAAAGGACGAGACGGCGTGCGTACGTTCTTGGACGGGCTCGCCACGCTGTTGGCCGACGGTCACGTGCTGCAACTCGAGGCGCTGTGGGCAGACTACGCCGTGCCCCAGGACCCGGCCGCGACCGCGGAGCCCAAGCTGTCGTTGGGTCTCACCGGTGCCAACTACGGCAAGCCGTACCCGCCGTTGCGGGCGTCAGACAACCCGCCCCCGAACCCTGAGCGAACGGCACCCATCGCGGCCGCGCCGAAAGCTCCAGCAACCCCGGCGCCGACCCAGCCCACGGCTTCCGCCTCGTCATCCTCGCTACCCACGCCCATGGCAACCCAGGCTCCATCTCACCCCGCCGCTGCTCCAGCTGTCTCCGTGCCTTCGGTGTCGGTGCCTTCCGTGTCTGTGGACGCGACACCGTCCGCCGCCCCGATCTCCGAAGGGTGGGGGACGCTGTGGGAAGAGACTCAGCGGCACACCGCACAGGCGCATGCGGCCTACCTCGACGCGATGGCGCAGAGCCACACAGCGTTCCTGCAGACCGTAGAGCGCAGCATGGCGATGCTCAGTGGAGGCGCCGCGGTCTCGCCCGAGGCGTCGGTGCTGACCCGCCTGGCTCCGGCTCCCGAGAGCACGGTGCCCACGCTGGTGCCGACGATCCAACCCGAGGTTGCTCCTGTGGCCGCCGCTCCGGTTGCTGAACCCGTCGCCCCGGCACCCGTCGCGCCGGCACCGGTTGTGACGCCTGCTCCGGTGGCGGCAACGCCTGCCGTAGACCTCAACGCGGTGATGACCGCTGTCGTCTCCGACAAGACCGGCTACCCGCCGGAGATGCTCTCGCCGGAGATGAACCTGGAGGCTGACCTGGGCATCGACTCCATCAAGCGGGTCGAGATCCTCTCGGCGGTGCAGGAAGCGGCCCCGGGCATGCCGGAGGTCGACCCCAATGCGCTCGCGAAGCTGCAGACGCTCGGCGAGATCGTCGAGCACATGCAGAGTCTGCTGGGTGCGCCGGCTGCAGCGCCTCTCGCCGCTGCGGCAGCACCTTCGGTGGATCTGCACGCGATCATGACGGCCGTGGTGTCCGAGAAGACCGGCTACCCGCCGGAAATGCTCTCGCCGGAGATGAACCTGGAGGCCGACCTGGGCATCGACTCGATCAAGCGGGTCGAGATCCTCTCCGCCGTGCAAGATGCCGCGCCGAGCATGCCGGAGGTCGATCCCAACGCCCTGGCCAAGCTGCAGACGCTCGGCGAGATCGTGGAGCACATGCAGGGTCTGATGGG
>CAJXVA010000908.1 GCA_913061055.1 uncultured Pseudomonadota bacterium | reverse complement strand
AGATGTAGAGAGGTCTCGTGGGCTCGGAGATGTGTATAAGAGACAGGGAGTAGCGAGAGGATTTGGTTCATCGTGTTGTTCGTTCCTTCCCTCTCAGCCTGCCCCTCCTGGCGGCCCGTGACAGCCTAGGTTGCGAAGCGCTTTCATTGAGCGACCCGCGCTCACGGCCCGGAAACGAAGGCGTTGCGTACGGCTGTAGGCCGCGCGAGGATCTCCCCGTGTCGCATCCGCTGCCCGCTCTTGCCGACCTCGACATCCAGCGGCTCCGAGAGCCGTCCTTTGATTCGCCCCTCGGGGAGGGCGTCCCGTGGATCGACGAAGGACGGCGGGTCCTCGTCGCCGGCGACCTCGAACAACTCGACGCCGGCGGCGTGCCACCCTCGTTCGAGCGAGCGGGTCCGCGCCGGAAGATCGCGTTCGATCCCAACACGATCACCTGCGGAGTCGTGACGTGTGGTGGTCTGTGTCCAGGACTCAACGACGTCATTCGGGCGATCGTCATGACGCTGCACCATTGGTATGGCGTCCGAAAGATCCTTGGCTTTCGATACGGATACGCCGGCTTGTCCCGCGACCCGATCGAAGAGCCCATGGAGCTCACGCCTGCGGTGGTGTCGCGGATTCACGACGATGGCGGTACCGTTTTGGGCAGCTCTCGCGGCGAGCAGGACCTTGGGGAGATGGCGGACACCCTGGTGGAGCGCGGGGTCTCGGTGCTGTTCGCGATCGGAGGCGACGGAACGCTCCGAGGAGCGTCCGCCCTTGCCGAGGAACTCTCGCGCCGGGGCCTGCCGATCTCGGTGGTGGGCATCCCCAAGACGATCGACAACGACCTCATGTGGATCGAGCGTTCGTTCGGCTTCTTGACGGCCGTCGAGGCGGCGCGGGGGGCCATCGCGGCCGCGCACGCCGAAGCTCGCGGGGCTTGGAACGGCGTCGGTCTCGTGAAGCTGATGGGTCGTCACAGCGGTTTCATCGCTGCACAAGCCACGCTGTCCAACAGCGACGTCAACTTCTGCTTGGTCCCCGAGGTGAAGTCTGCGCTCGAGGGCGAGCACGGCTTTCTCGCGGCTTTGGAACGCCGACTTCAGACCCGCAATCACGCCGTCGTGGTTGTCGCGGAGGGTGCCGCCGAGACGCTCATGCCCCGCGAGTCCGCGGCCAAACGTGACGCATCGGGAAACCGGAAGCTCGAGGATGTCGGCGTGTTCCTCCGCGACCGCACCAAGGAGCATTTCAAGCAGCGCGGTGTCGACATGTCGATCAAGTACATCGACCCGAGCTACATGATTCGGGGTATCCACGCGAACGGATCGGACTCCGCGTTTTGCCTGGCCCTGGGCCAGCACGCCGTCCATGCGGCGCTCAGTGGTCGCACCAACATGCTCGTCGGATACTGGAACCAGAAGTTCGTGCATCTGCCGATGAAGCTCGCCACGAGTGGTCGCCGTCAGATCGATCCCGGCGGCGCGTTTTGGCACCGCGTGGTCCTGTCGACCGGGCAGCCTCGGATGTTCGGGGCGCCGTAGCTACGCCGAGTTCCGCGGCACGGCTGTGATCAGAAGCTCGTGCTTGCCCGTGACGAACACCCGCTTGTGGTGCTGCTGAAAGTACTTCTTGTAGAACGCCGCGGCCTTGAGCAACAACGACAGCTCGGGTTGCCGGAAGTTGACCATGCGTGTGCCGTGCAAGAGTTCGCCATCGAGGTAGCGGCAGTTGGGGAGGCCAACGATCACCGAGCCGCGAGGCTCCAACAGCCGTTGAACGAGGTGACGGAGCAGCACTCGGTCGTCGACCCCTGGGCTCTGCAACGTGTCGATGCAGACGATGAGGTCGTGACGCGGGAGGTCGGGAAGCGCGTTGAGGTCGGCGTCGATGAAGCGGTGCCGGTCACCGAGGCGCTCCCGAGCGGCTTGTAGCGCTTCGGGGTCGTGATCGATCCCGGTGCACTCCGCTTCTGGGTGGCGCTCCAGCACCCCGATGAGCTCGTCGCCCCGATTGACGCCAAGGCTGAGGACACGAGGTCGCTTGGGCAGGGCGCAGCGCTCGAGCTGTCTCTTATACACATCTCCGAGCCCACGAGACCTCTCTACATCTCGT
>CAJXVA010000907.1 GCA_913061055.1 uncultured Pseudomonadota bacterium | reverse complement strand
TCGCGAAGGTGGCCGCACCGTCGGCGCCGGAATCGTGACCGAGATCATCGCGTAGCGCCTTTTCGCGCAGCAAGCCGGGCCGCAGCATTCGTGCTGTGGCCCGTTTGCGTTGGGGTCCGCAAGATTCGGCTGTAGGATCCGAGGTACGCTCGTGCGGGTCATGGCGGGGTTGGACATGCGGCGGCGCTCGGATACCGACTACGACCCCAGCACGCCGGCGCCGAGATTCGTCGAGCCCGCGGATACGGACACGGTGTTCCTCGA
This sequence comes from uncultured Pseudomonadota bacterium, assembly GCA_913061055.1. GTDB lineage: Bacteria > Myxococcota_A > Polyangia > Nannocystales > Nannocystaceae > CAJXVA01. The sequence continues at coordinate 1,843 of CAJXVA010000907.1, read as the reverse complement.
TGGTGAGGAGGATCTCGCCGAGGCCAACGATGCGGTCCAGGCCCGAGTGCTGCCACGCGGTCGTCCCGTCTCGCTCCGGCCCGGAGAGTTGATCCCAGGGACCCGCTACCGGTTGGTCCGCTGGCTCGGAGACGGTGGCATGGGGACCGTGTTCGAGGCCGTTCAAGAAGACCTCGATCGGCGGGTGGCGCTGAAGGTCCTGCGCAGCACGCTCAGCCCCGTGGTTGCCGAACTCTTCCGCAGCGAGGCCAAGGTGCTCGGCCGGTTGGTTTCGCGGTTTGTCGTCGACGTGTACGACCTCGTCGAGCTCTCCGATGGGCGTCTGATGATCGCGATGGAGCTGCTCCAGGGGCAGACGCTGAGGAGTGCGATCGAAGCAGCGGGCACGCTCCCGGTCGAACGACTCGTCGTTGTCGGCCGCCAAATCTGCAAAGGGCTCGGAGCCGCCCACGGCGTGGGCATCATTCACCGCGATGTGAAGCCGGAGAATATCTCCCTCGAGGTGGCTGAGGGACGCGCCGATACGGTCAAGCTGCTGGACTTCGGCATCGCGCAGGTCGACGACGTTGGCGAAGCCGAAACATCGCGAGCGGGGACGCCGGGCTACCTGGCCCCAGAGGTCATATCCGGCCTTGGCGGTGACGCTCGCAGCGATGTGTACGCGCTGGGCTGCACGCTCTACGAGTGTGTGTCAGGGCGGCGGCCGTTCGAGAGCCCAGAACCCGCCGACGTGTTGCTCGCCCAACTCAGCGCAACTCCAATCCCTCCGAGCACCCTGTCCGAGTGCCCCGAGCCTCTCGAGCGCGTGATCCTCCGGTGCCTGGAGAAGGAGCCGCAGGAGCGCTACGCCGACGCGGCGGAGGTCGAGGTTGCGCTGTGCAAGGTGCAGATCGCTCTGGGATTCACGACGGAGTGGGACGACCTTGCGCTCCCCAGTGTCGATGCGGAGATTCAGGAGCGGTTGCGGCGAAGGATGCCGAGGTCTCGGAGGTCGTCCAAGCGTCGATGGCGGCCGTGGATCATCGCTGGCGCCGTGCTTCTCGCTTTGGGTGGAGTCGGGGTTGGATACGCGTTGCGCTCCAGCACCGTCGCCGAGTCGTTGGCCTCACCCGAGTCGGAGCGATTGGTCGCCGGCGCTCGCGCGGCCGCAGCCCGAGCGTTCTTCGTGTATCCACCGCCCGAGGAACCTTCCCTGACGACCGCCTTGGGTTTCGTTCTCGAACTCGAAGCGCTCGAAGGCGAGTCGGAGGCCTCGGGACCGCACCGCGCAGCGGAGCTTCGGACGGAGTTCGCAGACACCCTGGAACGACTCGGGGACAAGTACTGGAGCGAGGAGGGCGGCAAGCCGTTTGCTCTCGACTACTACGCGGAGGCGTTGCTGTTTGACCCGGGACGCGTCCGGGTTCGAACGCGGGCTGCGATGACCCCCGGTGAGTTTCGCCTGTTGCGAAGCAAGGCGGAGAACAGCACGTTCACCCCGGACGAACTCACCCTGGTTGAGCCGCTGATCGCCCTGTCGGATGTCTCGGCTGGAGAACGGACCGCGCGCCTGGAGTCGATCGAGCGATCCTCGCCTCGTGCATCGGAGCGCCGTCGTCAGCTTCGCAGGCTGGCGACGGAGCGGAGCTCGGCCAAGCGCGCTGTTGCGGCGCCGCCTGCCGATCCGGCCAGCGACGAGGTCATCGACCTCGAGCCGATAGCGCTGGACGTCGGGGTCTCGCAGGAGGAGGTCGATCCGGTCTACGAGGCCGATCCCGAACGTGCGCGCACGCTGACGAAGTCCGCGGACGCTGCGCATGGGCGAGGGGACTCGCGACGGGCCGAGGGTCTGTATGCAGACGCG
>CAJXVA010000906.1 GCA_913061055.1 uncultured Pseudomonadota bacterium | reverse complement strand
ACTAGATCGCTCGTCGGCAGCGTCAGATGTGTATAAGAGACAGAGCCAGACCGCATCGAACAGACCCGGCGGCACGAAATCTTCGAAGTCGCCGCCGTGAATCGTCAGCGAGACCCCGTCCTGCGCCGCGTGCCCGTGCTCCGTGGCGCTGACGGCCAAGGCGTGGGCGACCGGGTCGAAGGCTGGCAGCATCGAGCTGGGCACTCGTGCGCGTTCCACGGCATGCATCTCGAGCTGCTCGACCCCCGCCGTCCGGGCCGCTCGGACCAGCGCGGCGAAGTTGGTCCCCACCCCAAACCCGAGTTCGAGCACCCGGATTCGCGCCTGGCCCAGCACGTCCGCGCCGTGAACGAACACATGCTCGGCCTCGCACAATGCGCCACGGTCGGAGCGATAGGTCCAACCGGTATCGACGCGGGCCAGGGTCGGCGATCCGTCCCCGGTCGTCAGGACCCGCAGCGCGTGAGGTGCCAGTGTCGTCACGGGAGCGAGCCAACCTAGCAGCCCGCCGCGAACCCCGCGAGAGGGCCCGAGAGCCGCCTCCCTCACGCCTCCGGCGGGCGCAGCACGCACCGTGACGCCCACGTGACAGCCTCCCGCGCCGCTTGACAGCGATGGGCCCCACCCCGAGGCTGCGTCCGTTGGGAGGGCTCACGCCCCATGCTTCGCCGTTTCGTTGCCATTACGACTTCGCTTCTCGCCGTCACCGCTGGCCCACTGGGCTGTGGGGATGACACCGCCTCCGCCTCCGATAGCTCGACCGGGTCGAGCACGGATGATCCAACGACCGACCCCACGTCGGGCACGACCGGGGTCGGACCGACCTCCGGTGTGGACAGCACGGGTCCAACCGATCCCGACACCGGCAGCACCGACGAGACGGGGAACGACACCGATACCGGCACCGACCCTCCGGAGCCCCCCGAAGGCATCGTCGTCGAGTGTGACAACGACATTCCCGCGGCACCGGCCGGCGAGGTCTGCAGCGGCACCGCCGGCTCCGGCAACGCAACGCTGATCCGCGGCACCGTGCTCGCGGGCCAGACGATCTACGAGACCGGCACGATGCTGATCGAAGGCGATCGCATCACCTGCGTGGGATGTGACTGCGCCGACGAAGCGCCCAAGGACGCCGCGACCCTCGACTGTGCCGACGGTGTCGTCTCGCCCGGCCTGGTCAACCCCCACGACCACATCACGTTCTCCCTCTCGCAGCCCCAGCCCCACGGGGACGAGCGCTACGACCACCGCCACGAGTGGCGACGCGGCCTCAACGGCCACACCGAGATCGACACCTACCCCGGCTCGAACAACTCGACCGAGGGTGTGCTCTACGGAGAGCTCCGGATGCTCTTTGGCGCGGCCACCAGCATCTCCGGCTCCGGCTCGGCCTCCGGTCTGTTGCGAAACCTCGACCGCGGCAACGACACCGAGGGCCTCGCCGGCGTCGATGTCGAGTACTCGACATTCCCGCTCGGGGACAGCGACGGCACCCTGCTGAGCCAGGGCTGCGCCTACCCCTTCATCGAAGGAGAAGGCGCCCTCAATGCCTCGGCCTACATGCCGCACATCGCGGAGGGCATCAACGACGAGGCCAACAACGAGTTCACCTGCCTCAGCGGTCAGCCCGGCAACGACCTCATCGAGTCGAACACCTCCGTCATTCACGGAATCGGCGTGCGCCCCACGGACATCCGCGAGATGGCCGACGTGGGCGCCAAGCTCGTATGGTCGCCTCGCTCCAACATCGACCTGTACGGCATCACGGCCGACGTCCTCGCCTACCACCACCAGGGTGTCGGCATCGCGCTGGGCACCGACTGGTCGGCGTCGGGCTCGATGAACGTGATGCGCGAGCTCGCGTGCGCGGCCTACCTCAACGAGAACCACTATGGCAGCGCGTTCTCCGACTACGAGCTGTGGATGATGTCCACCTACTGGGCTGCCGCCTCCCAAGGTGCTGGCTCCCAGATCGGTCTGCTCGCGCCAGGATTCGTCGCGGACGTCTCCATCTTTGACGGCAGCGAGAACGCGGACTACCGGGCGATCATCGAAGGCCAGCCCAGCGATGTTGCGCTGGTACTGCGCGGCGGCACGCCCCTGTTCGGCTC
>CAJXVA010000905.1 GCA_913061055.1 uncultured Pseudomonadota bacterium | reverse complement strand
GCGTCAGATGTGTATAAGAGACAGGACCTCGGTTGGCCCGGGCCTTGCTGTTAACCCGGACCATGGTCGTCGCTCTGGTCCAGGTTCGGCTGCACACCGCCGTTGTCGTGGGGGCTGGACCGCCCGCGGCGGCATTGTGGCAGCGACTGAGGCGTGGCTTTCCGTGGACCGTCGCGGCCGTGCTCCGCGGCAGAAGTCTGGTCTGGCTCGGTCGTGTGCCGACGCCTGCCATCGCCACCGGGACGATGGAGCGGGTCTTGTCTCCCACCCGGCGCCGGCTCGGCTGGCCTCGCATCGACCTCGACGTTCGCGAAGTCGCCGCGCCTCGGGTCGGGGCAATCGCCCGGGAGCTCCACGGGAGGCCCTCGTCCACCGAGGCCCTCCCGGGCTGGTCGACGGCGCGTGACCTGCTCGGGGGCGTGGTCGACCCATGGGTGCATCCCGAAGTGCACCGCCGCCTCACGTGGGGGGATGGCGGCACCTGGGAGCCCGTCTCGCTCGGTGCGATCGGAATCCCGCGGGGGCCGTGGCTCGAGCCAAGTCGCGCGGCGCTTCGCGCTCCCTGGCTCCATCCCACGGCGCCCACCGTCGCGGGCCTGGTCCGCGGTGTGAGGGCGCGCGTCAGCGGGGCTGCGGTGGGGCCGGTCCCTCGGTCATGGGTCGAGGCAGCCCTGCGGTGCGCGCTCGACCCTCGTTTGCGGGGGTTCCCGCAGCCTCCGGCCACGGCACGTCCTTCCGCGGAGCCGGAGCCTCTGCGTCGTACAGCGGCCTCCGGAAGGCGCGGGCGCCGATGAGGTCCTCGGCGAGCCGCCGGGATCCTTGCAATGCGGCCTGTCCGGTGGCAATTCGGCGTCCCGCGCCTGCGTGCGGGAGGCAAACCTCATGGAATCGCTCGGCTTCGGCGCTCGACTTTGGCTCGCGTTCGTTCTCCCCTGGAAGGTGCTCTTCGATGGCGTCTTCGCGGCCAAGGTCCACGCGGCCGGGTCCGCAAGGCTCGAGCCGGCCTTGGCTCCCGTCCGCGATGTCGAAGAGAAGGAGGCCGAGCGAGACCTCGCCCCCGCACTTCAGCTGCTTTCGATTCTTCAGCGGGAGGGCCGATTCGTCGACTTCGTCCAAGAGGACCTCTCCGGCGCCTCCGATGCGGACATCGGAGCTGCGGCCCGAGTCGTACACGAGGGCTGCCGCAAGGGATTGCGGGACTACGTCGAGTTTGAACCCGTCCGCAGCGAGGATGAGGGCGCCACGGTCGAGCTTGCCGAAGGGTTCGACGCGGTTCGCCACCGGGTCACCGGCAACGTCAAGGGCGAGCCGCCCTACGCCGGTACGCTGGCCCACCACGGCTGGCAGGCCTCGCGCTTCTCGTTGCCCAAGCTCTCCGATGCACACGACCCCATGGTCGTGGCGCCTGCCGAGGTTGAGCTGTGAGCGAGCCGCGGTTTTCCGTCGGCATCGATCTGGGCACGACGCACTGCGCCTTGGCCAAGGCGACGGCCGATGGCGACGATGCTCCCATCGCCCTCCCGCTGCCGCAGATCGTTGCGCCAGCCGAGGTCGATGCGCGCCCGTTGCTGCCCTCGTTCCTGTTCTTCCCCGCGCCATCGCAGTTTGCCAAGGACGCGCTGGGTTTGCCGTGGTACCCGAGCGCGCGCGACGTTGTGGGCGCGTTCGCTCGAGGGCAGGGCGCAAGCACGCCGGGTCGACTGGTGGCGTCGGCCAAGAGCTGGCTGTCGCATCCTGGTGTCGACCGGCGGGCCGAGATTCTACCCCCCGCGACCGACTCCGAGCCCGACGATGTGCCACGGGTGTCGCCGCTGCAGGCCTCCGCGCGCTACCTGGCGCACTTGCGAGCCGCCTGGGACTTGGCGCACCCCGACGACCCGCTCGAAGAACAAGAGGTCGTCCTCACCGTGCCGGCTTCGTTCGATGCGGTCGCTCGCGAGTTGACGGTCGAAGCGGCCGAACTCGCTGGCTTCGAAGAACCGCCGGTCCTGCTCGAAGAGCCTCAGGCTGCGCTGTACGACTGGGTCGCTCAGCGTGGCGACGCCTGGCGCGACGATGTGTCGGTGGGCTGTCTCTTATACACATCTGACGCTGCCGACGAGCGATCTAGTGTAGAT
>CAJXVA010000904.1 GCA_913061055.1 uncultured Pseudomonadota bacterium | reverse complement strand
CGTCGGCAGCGTCAGATGTGTATAAGAGACAGGACCGGACTGACCGTCTCGCCGGTGAGTTTCGGTGCCGCCCGCGTTCGTGACGACGCACCCCTTCATCGCCGCGCGTTGGCGGATGCGCTTCGTGGCGGGGTCAACCTGGTCGACACCAGCGCCCACGCGACCGGTGGGAGCAGCGAGCGCTTGGTCGGCCGGATGCTCGCCAACCTCGTGCAGCACGGTGAACTCCGCCGTGAGCAGGTGGTGGTCGTGTCTCGGGTCGGTCAGGCGCGAGGCGACGCCTTGGCCTCTGTGCGTTCCGACGTTCCAGCCGCCGAAGTCCTGGAACTCGGGGATGACCGAGCCCATTGCATCCACCCCGATTTCATCCGGGCGCAGCTCAATCAATCGCTGGCTCGTTTGGGACTGGAACAACTCGACGTCGTGCTGCTGCACGACCCCGAGCTGTTCACGGCCGATCCCTCGTTCACGGTCGGCGCGTTCGAGGACCGGTTGCGCCGGGCGTTCGCGGCACTGGAGGAACTCGTGGGGCAGGGGCGGGTCGGTGCGTACGGCGTCAGCAGCAACGGCTTTGCTGAACCCGTCGGATCCCCCCGCGCAACCTCGCTCGCACGGATGCTCGAGCTGGCGACCGAGGTCGCGGGCGACGGGCATCACTTCAGCGTGGCTCGCATGCCGCTGAACCTCTTCGAACTCGGAGCCCTGCAAGCTCGCGCGGGCGCGCCCTCCAATCTGCACGTTGCCGCGGCCGCCGATGTTGGCGTTCTCGTCCATCGATCTTTGGAAGCGCTGGTGGAGCGCGGGGAGACGTCTTCGTTGGTCCGACTGGCGGACGTGCCCGAAGGCGGAGGCGATCTCGACGCTGCCGCCGAGGTACTCGCGAGGGTTCGCAAGCTCGAAGCGGAGTGGGCGACGGGCTTGGGTCAGCAACTCATGGTCGGGCCTGGTGAAAACGCGGTGGACCTGTTCCGCTGGGGCCAAGAAGTTGGCCCTCGGTTGTCGTCGATGAGCCTCGAGCAGTGGACGCGGCTGCGCCACGATGTGATCGCGACGCACCTGGGGCGAACGAGTGCTGCGCTGCTCGCTGCGCTCGAAGGCGAGACCCGGGCTGCATTCTCGAGCTGGTGGGAGAGGTACGGGACGACCCTGCACGAAGCGTTCGAGGCCATTGAGGGGGCGTTGCGCTCCGCTCGTCGTGGTCTCGCGCGTCGCGTCACCACGGCCTTGGATCCGCAACTCCCAGCGCCGTGGCGGTCGCTTCCTCTTTCGAACAAGGCCATCCTCAGTGCGCTGTGTGCCCCAATCTCGACGGTGGCGGTGGGTATGCGTCAGCCTGGCTACGTGCACGATGTGTTGAGCTTGCGCGAGCACCCGATTCGTCTCCTGGGCGCGTCCGCGGGTCCGCTCGATTTTGCGGCCGTGCGGGATGCCATGGATACGGTGACCGCGTGAGCCCCGGCATGCATTGACCCTCGGCGCGGCCGCGGGCTACCGTCGCCCCCCGAGAGATCCGATGTTCTCTGCGCTCGCATCCACCTTTGCTCAGGTCGCGCTCGCGGCCTTCTTGTCGTTCGCCGACCCCCTGTCCTTCGAGTACTCGGGCCAGACCGATGGCAATGGGAAAGCCTTCTTGGTGGTCAAGGCCAACCAGGCCATCGACGACGTCCAGGTCGTGATCACCGGAGACGGTCAGACCATCAAGAAGTCCCTCGGCTCCATGAAGTCTGGGCAGACGGCCAAGGTTGCCTGGAAGCAGGGCTCCAGTCGCGCGAAGTATCAACTCGACGTCGAAGGGGAGGGCGTCGAAGCCAACTTCGCGTTCGAGATCGTCAAAGCGGTGGCCGGCAAGAAGTCCGGCGGCAAGCTCGGCCAGTTCAAGGTTCGCAGCAGTCGCGAGGACGTGATCAAGCGGAACACCGCCGAGTTCGAGACGACGTTCGACCTCACCTCGTACGAGTACAAGATCTACGACTCCGACGGCGAGGTCATGGATGCGCAGACCGTCCCCGAAGGCGTCAAGGCCGGGGAGGCGATCACGATCAAGTGGAGCACCGCCGGCGAGGTCTTCATGATCTTCGTCCGCGGCGAGGACGAGTTCGGTCGGTTCACCGAGTACAAGCTCGTGCCCTGGGCGGTCGAAATC
>CAJXVA010000903.1 GCA_913061055.1 uncultured Pseudomonadota bacterium | reverse complement strand
ACGAGATGTAGAGAGGTCTCGTGGGCTCGGAGATGTGTATAAGAGACAGGGTATGAGTACCGGGCGGAGCCGATCGTGCTCGATGTTGCGATGGTCGCGCGCGCCGGCCTGACGTTTGCCCGGCCGGGCGATGTGTTGGACCAGGACCTGCGGGAGATCGAGTCCTACTTCAATGACTATGCGTTTGTCGCAGCCGAGCCTCCGCCGTGGCCGGATGATGTTCCGCTCACCGGCGAGATGACGTTTGAGAGCCTGACGCCGTACGCCCCGCTCCTCGGCTTGGACCCCCTGCTCGAGAGTCCCCACCCGATCGACCGTGAAGCATTTCTGGATCTGTCCGAAGCGTTGACCGCCGAGGCGTTCCTCTCGCTGCGGCGGCTTGACGCGGCTGGGGTGGTGGAAATCGGTGACGTCAGTGGAGGCGTGATGACCTTCGTCCGCGCCGAAGCCAACGACACGTCTCTGTTCGATGTGCTTTTAGGTGCCGCGATGCCGTGGACACCCACCTCGTACGCCGCCGAGACGGCCGAATCCAACCAGCGGGCTGTGCTGCAAAGCGGGGCGCTGTGGTACCGCAGCGCCGGCTATATGGATGTGCCGCTTCCCTCCGAACCATCGTTCGACACGGGCACGCTCTACGGGGATGTGGTCCTCAAGGTTCAGGCCGACGGATTCGACTACGAGCTGACGATCGAGTTCTCACCGGACGAGACTCAGCCCGACGTCACGATCCGGTGTTATTAGCCTTCGCATGCGAGGGCTCTACGCGATTGTCGACCTCCCCGAGCCAAACGGACACACGGCCGCAGCGCTTACCGAGGCCGTCCTGGGCGGTCGCGGACGGGGTGGGGCGGGAGCCAGCGTGGTCCAGCTGCGCGCCAAATCTGCGACGACCCAACAACGCGTCGAGATGCTGAACTCGATGGCGCCCTTGTGCGAAGCCGCGTCGAGCCTGCTGGTGATCAACGACGACGTCGACGCAGCGATCGCCGGCCCTGCCGGAGGACTTCACCTTGGGCAGACCGACGAAGGGGCGGACGATCTGAGCGAGCTGCGGGGCCGTGTGCGTCCCGGTTTGGTCCTTGGCCTCTCGACCCACGACCGAGGCCAGCTTCAAACCGCGTGTCAGCAAAAGCCTGATTACGTCGCATTGGGGCCAATCGCACCCACTGTCTCTAAAGAGAACGCTGACCCGGTCGTAGGCTTTCCGGGGCTGCTCGAGGGATGCCGTCTTGCGACCCGGCCGGTGGTTGCGATCGGAGGTCTTGATGAGGTGGGCGGGGCGAGGGCCATCGAGCTCGGTGCGAGCAGCGTCGCGGTCATCGGAGCGCTGCGCCACGAACGCCTGGCCGAAGTCGAGGCACGTGCTGTCTCGATGGCGGAGGCATTCGAACGCGCAAGCGCTCCGCTCCCATTCGAAGAGATCTGCGCGGCGATTCCAGTCTTCGCGCCCGACCAGTTGTTGGAGATTGCTCGCTGGGCGGACGATCTCGCGTTGCTGATCGGCATGGGGCTTCCGGCTCGCTTCCGGCCAAGACACGACGGGACGACCGCCCACTACCGGCCCTGCGATCTGCTGGACCTCCTGTACGTCCTCGACAAGCGTGCCGATGAGTCGTGGGACGCATGGTCGGAACGCACGGACGGAGATGAGGAGGGTGCGTTGGTCCAACTGCGAAAACCGTGACGGCCATCGCTTCGACGTCTGTTCGCTGCCGGTGTCAGTCCGATGTCAGACTGCTCGGCGTTCCGCCTGGCATCGATTTCCCGTTTGTTCTTTTTTTTGCGTTCCTCGATTCCATCCGTCAGGATGAAAGGGAGGGTGTTGGTTTGGTGAACAGCGGGCAGACTGCAGCGATGGCGAGAGCGAGACGGGTCACCACCGGCCCGCTACCGCGAGTGCCAGTCGCCGCGATGCGCCGCGCCCAAACGCTCGAATCCCGGATGCCGATGTTGTTCGGAGCCGCTTTTGTGGGCTTGATCGCCATCCAGGCCTGGCTCGCGCTCGGCTGACCTGGGGTCTGGCCTCGCTGCCACCGGCCTCTTGCGGCGTCGCAGGACCCGGGACGGGCATCGGTGCAACTGCCACTGAAGACGTTGTCGTGAACCTGTCTCTTATACACATCTCCGAGCCCACGAGACCTCTCTACATCTC
>CAJXVA010000902.1 GCA_913061055.1 uncultured Pseudomonadota bacterium | reverse complement strand
GTCGTGTACCGCCCCCTGGGTGTGGTCCTCGCCATCCTTCCGTGGAACTTCCCGTTGTGGCAAGCCTTCCGGTTTGTGGCGCCGGCGCTCATGGCCGGCAACGGTGTCGTGGTCAAGCCCGCGCCGAACGTGATGGGCTGTGGCCTGGCGGTTGAGCAGCTTCTGCTCGACGCTGGGCTTCCGAAGGGACTGGTTCCCACGTTGGGTGTCTCGAACGAGCGCGTGGAGGGAATCATTCGCGACCCCCGGATCGCCGCCGTCACGCTCACCGGAAGTGATCGGGCGGGCCGAGCCGTCGCGGCCATCGCCGGCAGCGAGCTCAAGAAGGTCGTCCTCGAGTTGGGCGGCAGCGACCCGTACGTCGTCCTCGCGGATGCGGACCTGGACCAGGCGGTGGAGGCGTCGGTGCGCAGTCGCCTGAACAACGGTGGCCAGAGCTGCATCGGGGCCAAGCGCATCATCGTCGAGCACGCGGTGGCCGAGGCATTCACGGAGAAGTTGCGCACGCGGCTGTGCTCGATCGACTACGGAGACCCCACCGACCCCGCGACGCAGCTGGGACCGATGGCCCGCGCGGACTTGCGAGACCAAGTCCACGCCCAAGTCGAGCGATGCGTCGAAGGCGGGGCGCGGCTCGAGTTGGGTGGACACATCCCCGAGGAGCCCGGCTTCTGGTATCCGCTCACGCTGCTGACCGGGGTGACCGCCGAGTCTCCCGCCTTCCGCGAGGAACTCTTCGGTCCGGTGTTCACCGTCTGCGTGGCGCGAGACGAATCCGATGCGATCGAGCTGGCCAACGCGAGTGACTTCGGGTTGGGCGCAGCCGTGTTCACACGCGACGTTCGGCGCGGAGAAGACATCGCGCGGCGCCAGCTCCATGCCGGCTCGGTTTTTGTGAACGCGTTCGTACGCTCGGATCCGCGGCTTCCGTTCGGCGGCATCAAGCTGTCGGGCTATGGCCGTGAGCTTGGGCGGCACGGCATCCACGAGTTTGTGAACGCGAAGACCCTTGTGGTTCAGCCCTGACGAACGCGCGGTTCGCCGCTGGCACCTCTTCAAGGACCCGACGTGCGGTTTTTTGTACGACGAAGCGAGACTGCTAGGTTTTGCGGGTGAGACTTGGATTCGGCGCGTGGCTCGCGGCTTGCCTGGTGGCGGCCTGCGGCACGGCGGACCCGGGTGCGACGCCTCAACCCGGGACGTCCCAACCGCAGGCCGAGCTCTCACCCCAGACGGGGACCGCATCTTCGTCCGGTGTCGAGTCCACGGAGCCGACGCCACCGGGAGCTGGGCTCGTCGGTGACCCTGCCGACCGCGAGCTCGAGATCCTCGGGATGGCACACGCCGAATCCGCGGACGATTTCCTCTTGGCGTTGCCCGGCTCCTCAGGCCTCCGCGCCGATCCGGCCGCGGACCTCATTCCGGACGGTGCGCAGAGTGTCGGCACTCCGCAGCGGGGTAGGATTCACAACGCGATCCCCCTGCCCCCTCGGCCGCACCTGTACACCCGGCGGCACCCCGGTCGCTCGTTTGGATCGACCCACACGATTCGAACGATTCAGACCGCTCTCTCGACGCTCCGCTCCGACAAGGGCGTTCGCACCGAGGTCATGATCGGCGACATCAGCCTGCCCTCGGGCGGCCCGATCTCCCCGCACGTGTCTCACCAGAGTGGTCGAGACATCGACATCCGTCTTCTGCTGGTCGAGGGGCTGGATCGAAAGACGGTTCCCGTCGATGCATCGTCCGTCGATTGGGACGCGACCTGGACGATGGTCCACAGCTTTCTGGAGACCGGTGCGGTCAAGGTCCTGTTTCTCGACTTCCGCCGGCAGGCGCTGCTGCACGCGGCGGCCCTGCGTGCGGGCGTGCACCCCAACGTCGCGAGGCGGTGGTTCCAGTGGCCTCAAGCCGGCGGCCCCGGTCTGATCCGTCACGAGGCGGGACATCGCGCGCACGTGCATATTCGGCTGGGTTGCGGACACGCCGAGCCGAGTTGCCGCGGTTCTTAGCCAGGCTGCGTTTGCTAGGCTGTCCCATGCGTTGCGTTTCCCTGCTGCTCACCGCGTTCGCGCTCGTGAGTGGTTGCGGCTCGTCGGCGCAACCGGGGCCGCTCGATGGCGCGTCCGCGACTGACGGGACATCCACCACCTGTCTCTT
>CAJXVA010000901.1 GCA_913061055.1 uncultured Pseudomonadota bacterium | reverse complement strand
CCCACATCTGTTCGAGCTGAGACTCGCATTCGCCGGGCTCGCTCAAGAACTCGAGAGGCATGGTGCAGCCGCATGCACGAAGCGCGGCGCACCGACGCTGCGCGTAGTCGAAGCTCCATGCCTCCACATCGTCGATGACGTCCGGAACCGGGCTCTGCACCGGCGGGTCTGTGTCCGACTCGCCGAGTTCGAGGTCGCGCACACACCCGCCGAGGAAACCGAATGTCACGAAGGCACAGAAGAGTTTTTGGGCGAGCATCACTTCAAGCCGTGTCCAGCAAGCGCGCAATTTCCAGTCGCCACGACAGATCGCCGCCGACCCGGCGCGTCACGGCTCGCGCCGCTCACCCGATCCCTGTGGTTTTTGGATCACAGGCGCGGGGCATCCACGCGAGAGCCGGCGCGCCACGGGCGTGCTGGGATGTTCGCGAAGAAACGCTCGGGCCTGCGCTTGGGCGCGCTGTAAATCGCCCGACGCACACAGAGCTTCGACGTGTAAAGCCACGACGGCGTCCTCCAACACCCCGGTCGGGAACTCGCGCTCGTGCCGGTCAACCAAGCGCAGCGCCAGAACGTGCTCGCCGGCTTTGACGGCTGCTCGTAGATCTCGAACGAGCACCGACTCCATCTGGAGCGGGTCGGGAATCTGGCTCCGTCGAGGCTTGGTCGCCGAGCTGTCGAAGGCTCGCGGGCGCGAAGTCGCGACGGGAGAATGTGGGGGCGAGGCGGATGCGCGCGTCTCCAACGCGGACGAACGCTTCACCCGGGGCGTGGGTTGCTCGACAGCCACAAAGCTCGCTCGCTCGGCATCTTCGTTCCCCACGGCGTCGTCCGGCGCATCTGAACTCGACACGCCGATCCCGATGACCGCCGCCGCGGCAGCCGCGACAAGAATCGGGCCGAGGAACGCGACACCGGGCGCCAGCTTGGGCAGCATCAACAGCGCCCAGCTTGCCTCCGATGCGCGCGGCCGCGCCCGGCGTGCCCGCGCGATCGTGGTTCCCGCCTCGTCACCCAACTGGTCCCGGAAGCGGCTGCGAAGTGCCTGCAAACGCCCATGGACGGTACTCGGAGGAGCCGCGAGTGCGCAGGAGAGCTCTCGCCCGGTCAATCCTTCGACGACGCCGAGGACGAACAGTTCGCGGTCCCCGGGGTCCAGCTCGCCGACGAAACCGTTGAGGAGCCGCGACGCCTCGAAGCGCCCCTCAACCTCGACCACCCCAGACCGGACGCGACCGACGGCGTCGTGTTTGCGACGCCGTCGGCGCTCCAACCGGCGAGCGTTGCTGCTGACCCTTCTCGCGATCCCATACAGCCAAGCCCGCCGCCGCTCCCTGGGCAGGTCATCCCACCGGCGATACGCGACGAGGAACGAATCCTGGACGGCATCGTCGATGGCATCGGGAGACACACCCATCCGCGCGACCGTGGACCACACGAAGCCGTAGTGGTCCTCATACAACGCACGAAATGCGTGAACGTCTGCCCTCCTGGCGCCCCGATTCACCTGCACACCCCTGCCATGTCCACGCCCGCGAAAAAATCCGAGGCCGGATCACAATACCCAACTCCCCCAGGGTCCTTTCGCGTTTCAGGGCCGTGGGGCCAGGAGGTCGAACTGAAGACCCGCGGTGAGGCGGATCGAAAGGACACGTTGCTCGCTCAGCACCGCGTCGCTCTCGTCGACGGTCCGACTCCCAAGAGCCCGCACCATGGCCTCTGCCCGCAGCACGAACCCGACCCGGCCTTGGCGCCGCAGGACCCCCACCGAAGCGGCGGGGCCCACGTACGGACCCCGGCGGGTCCGCCCTGGCTCCAACCCGCGGCTGTCCACCCGCAACCCGCCGAACTCTGCGCCCCCACACAACAGCGCCTGCCAAGCCTCAGCGCCCGGCGTCCAGCATCCGCGCGCCCCGACGACCCCGGCTTGAAACAGGCCCTCCGGCTGCCTACGCGGCAGCATGTAGCTTCCCAGGACCTCGGATGCCCAACGTCGCCCCCCCGCTCCCAGCCCCAACCGCAGGGTCCCGGTCAGGTCCTGAACCGCGCCTCGTTCGAGCCCCGCCCCTGCGAGACCATACAGCCGCCACGTCCGCGGCCGCTGTGCGGGAACCTCCAACTCCTGTCTCTTATACACATCTCCGAGCCCACGAGACCTCTCTACATCTC
>CAJXVA010000900.1 GCA_913061055.1 uncultured Pseudomonadota bacterium | reverse complement strand
GGGGGAACCTCTCGCCCCTCGCTGCGGGGGCGAAGCCCCCTTCGCTTCACCCCTCCAAGGTCGGCCTGTCGGCCTCCTTGGTCGCTTCGCTCGCCTCTTGGCGGGCGTTGCGGGTTTAACGGTACGGGGGAACCTCTCGCCCCTCGCTGCGGGGGCGAAGCCCCCTTCGCTTCACCCCTCTGAGGTCGGCCTGTCGGCCTCCTTGGTCGCTTCGCTCGCCTCTTGCGGCGTTCCTGAGAAAATCCTCATCTTGCGTTCATGAAGGCCAGGGGCTCTCGGCGGTAGTCCTGATGACATGTGGAGCCCGCTCCTGGCCTTGGTGCTTCTGCTCGCGCCCGGTGTCTCACCGACGGCCGAGCCGCGGGCGTTGAGTTTTGAGGCGGCGATGGCCAGCGTGGGGACGACGGTGCAGGTCCGATCCGCGAGCGACGCGGCAGAGGTGTCAGGGAAGGGGGCACGTGCGCAGCCCCGGGTGACGTCGAATCCAGTGATCTCGGCCGCGATGGGGGCGCGGGTGACACCTGGCGACCAGCAGGGCCTCGAGGGGACGATTGGCATCAACCAGCCGATCAGCGTGCGGCGGTACGCCCGGCGCTCGCGAGCGGCGTTGCAGGCCGAGACGAGGTGGCGGGTCGCCCGGGTCGATGAGGCACGACTTGGGCAGCAGCTCGCGGTGGCGCGGGCATGGCTGGAGCTTCGGCGTGCTGAGGAACAACACGCGCTGTCGCTGGAGCAGGTCGGCGTACAAGAGGCTCGGGTCGACACGCTGGAACGTCTGGTGGCCGCACATGAGCGAAACGAGGCCGATTCGGTGGATGCGAGAGCCGAGCTCGAGCGTGCCCGTCTGCAGGTGCTCGAGGCCGAGGGAGTGCAAGTCGATGCCGCTTACGCGTTGGCACAGGCGCTCGGTCGTGTCGACACCGAGCCGCTGACCACGGCGGGGCCGACCCCGGAACCATCCGTTCCCAGCCGCGTTGAACAGGCGGCGCTGGTCCGCGATGTAGCCTCGCTCCCATCCGCCCGAGCGGCTCGATTGCTGGCGGCGGCGGAGTCGGTCCGGGGCGAGGAGGCTTGGGCCTCGGCGGGCCCAAAGGTCAGCGTGGGACTTCAGGCACAGCGCGAGTCTCAGGGCTCGACGATCGTGCAGGGAACGGTTTCCGTCCCGATTCCGGCGGTTCGTCGCGGGCACCGACAGCGGGTCGCCCACGCGGCCAGTGCGGCCGCGCTGCAGGGCGGCGCGGAGGTGGAGGTCATGGCGCTGCGGGGCACTGTCCTTCGAGCGGTCCACGAACTCGAGCACACCCAGCGGGTGCACGAGCAACTTCAGACCGTCCTTCTTCCGGCGAGCGTCCGGGCGATGGAGCTCCGCGAGCGTGAGGCCAAGCTCGGCGAGGCGCTTCAGATCGAGGTGCTGGACGCACGGCGTCGTCTATTCGAGCTCCGCGCTCGGCGGGTCGATGCTCGATTCGAGCGGGCTTGGGCCCGGACCCTGGTGGCATTGCTGGCTGCCGCGACGCAAGGGGGCGGGGAGTGAAGGCGGGACTGCTCGTGCTCGCGTGCGGCGCTGTGCTGCTGGGGTGCGCCGATTCGGGCCCTGCAGAGTTGGGTGGGGTTGCGGCCGAGGCGGCCCCGAGCGCCGACTTCCCGTGGGTCGAGCCCGTGGCCAGTGAGGGGGAGATCGTCGACCAGCTGCCTGCGCACGTGGTGCAGACGGCGGATTCCGAAGCCATCGTGATGGCACCCCTGAAGGCTCGTGTGGTCTCCGTGATGGTGCGGCCGGGCGACACCGTGGCCAAGGGAGACCCGATCGCAAAGGTCGTGATGCCCGAACTCGAGGAGGCCGTCGCCGCGCTGCGGGGCGCGGACGGAGAGATGACGGTGCTCGAGGCCCGCCAGGCTCGGCTCTCGAAACTGCAGGCCGAAGGCCTGGCGGTTCGCAAGGACGTCGTTGCGCTCGAGATCGAAATCGCTCGGGCGGACAGCGTGCGGAAGACCGCCAAGGCGGTGCTCGCCGGCGCTGGTTTGCGCAGCGGTGGCGTCCAGACCCTGCGGAGTCCGATCGATGGGGTCATCGTCGAGGCGGACGTGCGCCTCGGCGAGGTTCGCCACCCCGATGACGGCCCGCTGGCGATCGTGCGCGCGCCCACCGGGAGTCGTGTCTCGGCCGTGT
>CAJXVA010000899.1 GCA_913061055.1 uncultured Pseudomonadota bacterium | reverse complement strand
ACGAGATGTAGAGAGGTCTCGTGGGCTCGGAGATGTGTATAAGAGACAGCAAGAGAACGTCACCGCTCCTCGAGCATCTCGTCGAACAATCCCGCGAGTTGCTGAGCGTGCGCACCCCAGGTGTGGTTGGCCAGGACCTTGGTGCGACCCTTCTCCGCTGTCGAGACCGCAAAGTCCCGGTCCTGCTCGAACCGGACGATGGCATCGGCAAGCTCGGCCTCCGAACCAGGCGTGGTCAGCAACAAGTCCTCCCCATCGGTGAACAGCGCGGCGATGTTGGGCTCCCGTACCGTGATGGTTGGCTTGCCCAACGCGAGGTACTCGAACACCTTGAGCGGGTCGAGGACGAAGCCCGAGCCGCGCGAGCCCTTGTGAAACCGAGGCTCGAAGGGGGCAACGCAAATATCAGCGGCGGCCAAGAGTTCGGGCACCTCATCGTAGTCGACGGCGCCCGTGAACACGAAGCGATGCTCGAGTCCAGCCGCCTTGATCTGGGATTCGATGTCGGCGCGTCCCGGGCCATCGCCGATCAGAAGCACTCGAACGTTCTCGTCGGGCAACCGGCCGATGGCGCGAACGAGCACGTCAACGCCATGCCAGGGCCGGAAGGTTCCCGCGTAGCCGACGACGAACCCTTCACCCAGGCCGTAGCGCTCGCGGGCCAGGCGTCCATCGATGCCCGGGTGGAAGCGCCCTTCGTTCGCGCCCCAGCTGACCTTGACCGCCTTGTGTCGAACCGAGGCAGGGACGACCGCGCTGGGGTCGGTCGCGACGATGCGACTCGCCTGCATGAGGGACAGCCAGCTGTAGCGACGGTCGAGCACCATCGACAGCAAGGGCAGGCCGCGCTCTCGCGCCAACATGGCTCCGGTCCCGTAGGACGTGCATCGTTCGTAGATCACATCGGGTCGAAATTTGTCGACCGCGGGCCCTGCATCGAGAAACGTTCGTACCGCATCGACATGGCGCATCGCGGCTGGGAATCGACGCATCGGTCGACCGACCGGGGCGATGCCCGGACCCGACGACCCGCGGCTGGCAAGAAGCAGCGTCTCACCGTGCTGGCCGAGGTGATCGACCAGCTCCCGAACATGGGTGGACCCTCCGTGACGACCGGGCAAGACGATGTCGGTGGCGACGACCAGGATGCGCATGGCTGCGGCGCGAGGCTACACCAGTTGCCTCCCCGTGGGCGCAGCCGCACAATCGGGCGCGATGGCCCCTGCTGCCGAGCTCTCGAAGCCACCCCACTTCATCATCGTGGGCGCCCAGAAGTCGGGCACGAGCACGCTGCACGGCATTCTTGGCGCCCACCCGGACGTGTTCATCCCCGACCGAGAGATCTTCTTCTTCGACATCGACGACCCGGTCCAGCACCCGGACTTCGTGGCTCCCGGTGGCGCGGCGCGGGACTTCGACGCTGACTTCTCGAGCTACGAGGCCTGGTACGCGCGCTTCTTCGAGGACGCTGCACCCGGCCAGCTTCGAGGCGAAGACTCCACGAGCTACCTACCCTCCACCCTCGCCCCGGAGCGCATCGCCCGGCTGTGCCCGGAGGTGAAGGTCATCGCGTTGCTTCGAGACCCCGTGTCGCGCGCGTACTCGCACTACTGGCACGACGTCTCACGGGGTCGATGCAGCCAGTCCTTCGAGGACGTCGCCGGCGACCATGACTCTTTGGTCGTGCAGCGCGGCTGCTATCGCGAACAGATCGAGCGCTACCACGACGCCCTCGGAGCCGACCGGGTCCGCGTTCTGCTGTTCGAAGAGTTCGCCAAGAATCTCGAACGCGTCTCCGCCGAGGTTTGCAGTTTCCTCGGGCTGGCGCCCGCGCCGAGTTCTGCGCTCGAGCGGGAGCGCTACAACGTCGCGAGGGTCCCACGGAATCTCGAGACCCGGCTGTGGGTCAACCGCACCGTTCCCTTCCTGGTGAAGAAGAGCTACCGCGGCCTCCTGCCCGAGCCCGGCAAACAGTCCGGCGTGTTGTCGGGTCCGTGGCGTGATCGTCTGTGGAACTCCGCGCTGGCCCGTCACGCCAACCGTGTGCTCGACCGCGTTCGGCCCCAGCGGAAGTACCCACCCATGGCTCCAGCGGCCCGGAAGTCGCTCTCAGAGCTGTATCGCCGCGAAAACGAGGGCTTGGGCTGTCTCTTATACACATCTGACGCTG
>CAJXVA010000898.1 GCA_913061055.1 uncultured Pseudomonadota bacterium | reverse complement strand
TTTTTTTCAAGCAGAAGACGGCATACGAGATGTAGAGAGGTCTCGTGGGCTCGAACAACCGGACACCGCCGGTCACGTTCACGAAGACGTCCTGATCGAGCACGAACTGGCCGCCGTGGCGATCGAGGACCGCCAGCATCATGGCCAGCCGTGAAGGATCCACGCCGACGCTGTTGCGGCGGGGAGAGCCGCCTGGAGAGTTGGCGAGGAGGGCTTGGACCTCGAGCAGCAGGGGCCGCGCGCCCTGCATCGACACCGTGATGCACGAGCCCGGAGCATCGGTGGGCCGTTGGGCGAGGAAGGCCTCGGAGGGGTTGTGAATCTCGCGGAGGCCCTCGCCGGTCATCTCAAATACGCCAAGCTCGAGCGTGCTTCCGAAGCGGTTCTTCGACGCCCGAAGCAGTCGCGTGGCCCGGTCGTCGTCGCCTTCGAAGTTCAGCACCGTGTCGACCATGTGCTCGAGCAAACGGGGGCCGGCGAGCTGACCGTCCTTGGTGATGTGGCCAACGATCACGACCGGCACGTCGTGCTGCTTGGCGAAGCTGATCAGCTGCGTGGACACGGCGCGGACCTGGCCGGTGTTTCCGGGGAGCCCGTCGTTCTCGCTGCTGTAGACCGTCTGCACCGAGTCGACCACAAGGAGCTCGAGTTCGCCGGCCAAGGACAGCTCGCGGGCCGTATTGAGGATGGTCTCGGTGCGGGTCTCGGCCTGCAGAAGCAGCCGTTTTCCGTCGGCACCGAGACGTCGGGCGCGGCCGGCGATCTGCTGCAGCGACTCCTCGCCACTGGCGTACAGCACCGAGCGCTTGCCACCCGCGAGGCGTGCGGCCACCTGCAAGAGCAGCGTGGACTTGCCGATGCCCGGCGCACCCCCCAGCAGCACGACCGAACCGGGGATGAAGCCGCCCCCGAGCACCCGATCGACCTCCTGCATGCCGGTGGTGATGCGGGGCTGCTCCTCACCGACGTCGGATAGCGCAACCGCAGCCGCGGTCGTTCCGCTGGAGAGCACCACCCGGCCGGGGGTGGCCTCCGCGGCCTCGGTCACTTCCTCGATCGTGTTCCAGGACGCGCACGACGGGCACTTTCCGAACCACCCCGACTGCGTACTTTGACACTCCGAGCAGATCCACTGCGACCGGGACTTCGCCATCGCCGGACCCTAGCAGCCCCGTCGGGGGCAGGCCACGCGAGCGGGCATCGGTCGCCAGGTGACCGTCGTCGGCACGGCCCTCGGGGCCACATCGCGGCCGGGCAATCGCACGCTACTGCGCGGCGGGTTCTTCGGGCTCGTCGAGTTCTACAGGCTCGTCGGTTGCGGCCGCCGCACGCGGGGCGAGCCCAGCCTTGCGAGCGGGGGAGAACTCGTCTGCAGCCTCCGGATCCACGGCGTCGGATCGCTCCGCATCTGACTGCCCGAGGGCGTCGCGCTGCAGGGGGAGGGCGCGCCTGCTGCCCCTGTTGCGTCGGCCCTTCTTTGACTTAGGCTTCGACTTCGATTTTGACTTCGGCGCCCCGGTCGCGGGACGGGCCAACAGCATCGAGGGGCCATGTCGCGCGACCATCTTGGCGAGGCTCTCGCGCTGCGCCGAGGAAAGCTTGGCGTGCATCGCCTCGAGGACACCACGTGCGCTGTTGTCCATCTCGGCGCGGTGGGCCGTTGCATCCTCAAAGGCTTCGTCGAGCGCCTCGGTGTCGATCGTGTCTTCCGCCAGCTCCGCCGCCATCTTCGCGTGGGCTTCGGCCAACCCGCGGCGCTGGCTGCTCGTGTTCTTGCGGTGCTCCTTCACCATGCCCTTAAAGGATGAGAGCTGCGCTTCGCTGCAGTCGATCTTCGCGCACATCTTGCCCACGCCCACGCCGCCCGACTCCCCACCGCGGGCTTTGTCGCGCTTGCCTTTGCCCTTGCGCTTCTTGCCCTTCTTGGCCTGCGCCGTGGCGTCGTCCTTCGCGTCGCCGTCGTCGCCCGAGAAGCCGAAGTAAAGCACCACGACGAGCATCACGCCGCCGACCAGGAACCAGGTGTTACGCGATAGACCCAACATGCAAACGCCCGAAGGCTCCGATAGCATGGTTCGGCAGGGGCCTGGGCGATGGGGGCCCGAGACTAGGCTGCGGGCCTGTCGGGAGAGGGGGGCGCCGCTTGGCAGCCCCAACACGCACAAGCCCGGCGGCTCCGGCTC
>CAJXVA010000897.1 GCA_913061055.1 uncultured Pseudomonadota bacterium | reverse complement strand
ATGTAGAGAGGTCTCGTGGGCTCGGAGATGTGTATAAGAGACAGCGTCGCTTCGGCCGACTCGGTGTCCGTTTCACCGTCGGTATCCGCTCCACTTGAGCTGGAGCCACATGCGCCGAGGAACGCGGCACAGGAGAGAGCGAGCAGTCGCGTAGCAGTCATCTCAAGAGACGGACGGGACACGGCACGGAGGGTTGCACGCGGCCGGAGCCATCGCCAACCGGCACGCGTGCCGGTCGGGCCTGGAGCGATGCCGTCCGTGGCCGGAAGTGCTCGGATCCAGATCTACTCGACACAGTACTCAGGCACCCAGCTGGGCAACTCGCCCTCGTAGGGATAGGGCGCAATGTCGAACGGGTGGTCGAGCAGGAACTGCCACGAGTACACCCGGGCATCCGGAATCGTGTGCGCACCGCCGTGATCGCAGATGACGGAGTAGCCGCCCAAGCTATCGATGTGGCTCTGGTAGCGCTCGCTGGCCTGCTGGAACGAGATGACGACGATATCCTCGGGACCGCCGTGGTAGATGAGCGCGGGGAACGGTCGTTCGGGTGCGTCGCTGACGATCTCCGGGTTGAGAATCCCGCCGGAGTAGGTGACGACGGACGCGATGTACGAGCTGCGCCGTACGCTGACCTGACTCGTCTGCAGACCGCCTGCGCTCATCCCCAGCGCGTGGATTCGGCTTGCGTCGATGCCGGGTCCCTCGGCTGCGCAGCCGACGATCTCGTCCATCAGATGGATGTCGTCCTCTTCTTGCCCCAGTACGAGGTACCAAGGGAGCTGACCGGCTTCGGGGTCGGAAACAGGCGCCACGACCATGCCGCCACGCTCGAGGATGTCGTCGATGCCGGCCTGACCGATTCCGAACTCCGCCTCGAGCGGGTTGCTGCCCGTGCCGTGCCAGTAGAACACCAACGGGCCGCCGCCACCGGCCTCCGGGTCTACCCAGACCCGGGCCGAACGCGGTCCGGTCTCGCCGGGCGCGAACTCCAGCGTCCCGGATTCGAAGGTCGGGCACGCGCCATCGGGAGTGGGGAGTGCCTCGGGTTCTCCGAACGTGGGCGCTGGCCCGCCGCTGCTGCTGCTGCTGCTCTCGTCGCCGTCGCCGGTGCTCGACTCGAGGGCGGCCCCCGTCGAGGACGACGAACCGACGACCCCGGTGGTCGTGCTCCCGTCGTCGCCGGACGTGGTGCTCGAGCCGGCGTCTTCGGCAGGGTCACTCGTGGTCCCGCAGCCGAGCGTGGTGATGATGAGCAGTGCAACGGTCCCCGAGCGCATCGTCGGAGCATCGCACGCCGGCGGGCCTGACCGAAGCGGGCCGACGCTGGGGTTCACCACGGGTCGCTGGGCTCACATCCAGTCGATAATCGCCTGCAGCTCAGCGTCGCTCAGCTGCGTCTCCGAGAACGAGGACATGTACATATCGCGAGGGTCGCTTACCCCGCCGACGCCTTCGCGCACCTTCTCAAGCATGTCGTCGAGGTCTTTGTCGGCGATGTCTTTGTCGATCACGCCGCCCGCGAGCGGATCGGCACCGTGACAACTGGCGCAATAGTCGGCGTACAGTCCGGCGCCATCGGTGGGCTGCTCGAAGCTATCGAGCCAATCGTAGAGTTCCACGAGTTGCGCATCACTGAAGAGGTCCTCGCCGTAGGCGGCCATCGCTGCGTCTTCGAACTCGACCCCTTCTCGGCCGGTGCGAATCACGTGCGTGGAGAGTTCGCGATCGGGGTGACGCAGCTCGTAGCCGAGCTCGGTCCCTTCGCCTTCGAGGCCGTGGCAGCCGGAGCACAGAGACACGTAGAGTTCGGGGCCGGTGGGTGTCGGCAACGGGTCGCCGCTTTCGCTGGAGCCCTCCTCGCCGCTGCCGCTGCCCTCCGCGTCACCGCTACTCCCAGACGTCGTGGCGGTGTCGATGGCTCCGGTGCTGCCCGTTCCGGTGTTTGTTGCCTCGGGCGCGTTCGGCTCGTCGGAGGCGCACGCGGTTGCGAAGACCATGAGCAAGACTGCACGTCGCACGCAGCAAGGTTCCCGCAGCCCGGCTTCCGTTACAGCTGGGGGTGGAGCTTTCTACCGTCGCTGCGAGAATCGTATCGGCGCGAACGTCAGCGACACACGGCGGTCGTGTTCGACGACTAGTACCGCAGTTCTGAAGTCCGTTCCGGGTTCTCGGAGGAGTTCGGAGCAAC
>CAJXVA010000896.1 GCA_913061055.1 uncultured Pseudomonadota bacterium | reverse complement strand
TGGGTCGACCGTGGGCCGGCGGTGTTGCACGCGAACACGTCTCCCGGACAGGTTTGCCCGCCCGCCGCCCAAAAAACTTCGCCTCGCTAACGCGACGTTCCTCGAGACGCACGTCCGAAGGTCCAGCGATGAAAGAAGGAGTTCGATTCACTGGAGTGTTCGTGGGTCTGGTCGCGGCGGCGCTCGGATCCGCGTGCGATCCACAGGGTGATGAAGGAGCCGACGCCGGGCAGGATCCGGCTCCGACAGGCGGTAAGGCCGATGGGGCGGCGGATTCAGGCGGCGAATTGGGCCCGTTTCAGGGCGCGCCCTACACACGGATGAGCGCGCCCGATCGAGCGGAAACCGAGCCGGTGCGGTTTGCCTCTCACCCCACATCCAGCGAGGACATGATCAGCATTCGAATCCTCGAGGACGACCGGGACGTCGTGGAGCGACGCGAAGACGGGCAGGTTTGGACGGCCAACCCGTTCTTCACCGTTACGACCGAGACGGAGGCCCGCGTCGACTGGTTGCGAGAGCAGGTGGTGCTCTCCAGCATCGAGCGGTCGGGATCGCAGGGTTGCTGCGGCACGGGGCACGGAAGTCTGAGCGCGGCGGTCTTCGACAGCTCGCAGGACGGAGGCAGCTGGACTCAGAGAACCCGCAGGGTCTTCGTCGATGACCGCGTGATGTCCAACGCGCTGGCTCTCGACCCCGAAGGCGAGCCGCACCTGGCCTATGTGCGGGACGAGTCGGACAGCACGTCGGCAAAGACGTTGCTGTACGCGGATTGCACCGGGGCCCAGGCGTGCACCTATGAAGATGTCGCAGCCCTCTCGGACGGCGGGAGCGCGGTGGGTCTGGTCCTCGGGATCGAGGGGGCGCACGAGGCTCTGATCGCGGCCGAGCACGGGCTGGTGGTCCACGCGCGGCAACCCGACGAGACCTGGGTTTCCAACCAGGTTCTCGACTCCGACCTCAGGATCGAACGGATCATCGTCGAACACGGGTACGACCGCGCCGTCTTGGTCGCCCAGGGGGTCGCAAACGGGGTCGACGGGCACATCGTGATCTACGAATCGCTCGATGGGACGTGGGCAGAAACCCAACGCCTCGAGTATCCGTGGGTCCTCAACTCGGATCGCACCAATCGCACCGTCGAGGCGCGCCTCACGGCCACGGGAGTGGTGGTCGGCACGGGTGCTTGCCTCGAACACGAACTCGGGCGCGATCTACTCTCCTGTTCACGCGCGGGCTGGCGAGTCTTTCGGGAGGCGGATGCCTTCTCGATGGAGGAGATCTTCGTCGAGGATGCGCGGCACCCTGCGGCACCCGTGCTCGGAGTCGACGGCGATCCGCTGGGCCTTGGCACGCGGTCAGAGCCGATCGGCTTCTACCCAGCCTCGGGAGAGATCCGGGCCCCCGAGTACACCTACGGACCGTTGGACGACGGCTCCGTTGGCCTGCACGGCACGCTGATCACCGAGCTGAAGGTCCGATTTCCGGCGCAATGGTCCGGTGAGTGGACCGCACAGGCTCAGGACGCGCGCACCCGCGTAGACTGCAATCTGTGGGGAGACAACCCCGGCTTCGTGACGTTGTCGTGCGCCATCACCATCGAAGACCCTCATCGTTGGTCCGTGGTGTCGCAGGCGTTCACGCTCGAGCTGGACGCCTCGATGTCCATCGTCGACGACACCGACGAGCGCCACTTCACGGCCCACGTCGAACGCACCGAGGAAGGGCACGAAGTCGTCCTCGACGACTTTCAGGTCTTCATCGACTCGATCCAGCCGCCTGCGGGCGGGCGGGCTCGAGTGGTGGACATGGAACCGCTGCGGATCCCGGTCGAGACGTGGGACGATTGAGAGGGTCCTGAAGACCGATGACTCAAGACTGCCCGAACGACGACGCGCTGGTGCAGATGCTCGACGGGACGCTCCCGGCGGGGCAACTCGAGCAGCTGCATGCGCATGTCGACGCCTGCGTCGAGTGCTCGGTGCTGCTCGGGGAGCTGGGCCACGTCGTAGAGGCGCCCGACCCGTCCGAAGCGGGATCCGCCGAACCGTCGTCGCCACTCCCGGAGCCCATCCGTGGATCGCTGGGTCGCTACGCCATCCACGGGGTCCTGGGAAAGGGCGGGATGGGGACGGTCTACGTCGCGTTCGACCCGGACCTCGACCTGTCTCTTATACACATCTGACGCTGCCGACGA
>CAJXVA010000895.1 GCA_913061055.1 uncultured Pseudomonadota bacterium | reverse complement strand
ACGAGATGTAGAGAGGTCTCGTGGGCTCGGAGATGTGTATAAGAGACAGGAGGAACGGCGACGGCGAGATCGAACGACGCCTGCCGGACGTGCGGGCCGAGCACCCGGCCCAGCGGACCTGCGCGCGCGAGATCCCGCTCGTACTTCAGCGCGGAGAGGGCGCGCCGCATCGGGCCTTCGTGGCTGAACACACCGACGGAGCGCGGGGGACAGGGGACCACCTCCGCGGCGCAGCGGCTGCACAGGCCTGCGGCAGCATCGTCGCGAAGTAGGCGTCGGCAGCCGACGCATGCGGTGGGAATGAGCCAGCTCAGCATCCCTGGTGACGTCGACCGTCGACCCGATCCGTTGCAGGAAAACGATCGAGACTCGGTACCCGGGTTCAGTGGTGATACGGGTGACCCGCGAGGATCGTGCCGGCGCGGTAGAGCTGCTCGCAAAGCATCGCCTGGGCGAATCGGTGGGGCAGCGTGAGGCGGGAGAGCCCCATCACCTTGTCCGCGGCGTTCCGGTGTTGATCGCCGAATCCGTGCGCGTCACCGATCGCGAAGGCGACCGCGCGAACCCCTTGGTCTCGCCACGTTCGCAGCCAGCCTGCGAACTCCTCGCTGGTGGGCTGCTCACCTCGTTCGTCGAGCACGACGGTCCGGCCGCAGCTGCTGCGTGCCTCGTCGAGGACGGCGTCGTTGGTTCGCAGCGCGCGGCGGTCGATCGGCAGGAAGCTGCGGCTGCGCTTGACGTACTCCTCGCACGCCTTGTCGAGACCGGCGTCCTTGAGCTTGCCGACCGCCAACACCCGCAGGCGCATCAGTCGAGCTCGTCGCCGGCGTCGGGCGGGAGTTCCTCGTCGTCGTTGTCCCCGTCGGGGTCGTCGTCTTCCTCGGGCGGAAGGTCGACCGGGTCTTGTGCCGGCGGGGCCTCGTCGAGGTCGTCGGGAAGCTCGGCGCCCTCGAGATCGTCATCGTCGTCGTCTTCGAACTCGTCCTCGAAGCCACCGAACACCAGGTCACCGCGGTACGCGGGCAGGTCGTGCGGGGTGTCGAGCGCATCGAGGTCCGAGACATCGGTGACCTCGGGGGGCAGATCGAGTTCAGCCCGGGCGGCATCGCTCCACATGCTCTCGAGATCGTAGTGCATGCGCACCGGGTGGTAGAAGACGTGGACCATGAAGTGGTCGTAGTCGAGCAGGTCCCAGGTGTGGTCGCCGAAGCCATCGGCACCCTCGGCCTTGCAACCGTGCTTGCGCAACTCGGCGTTGATGCTGTCGGCGACCGCGGCGACATGACGCTCGGAGCGGCCCGAGAGGATGAGGACCCAGTCGGTGTAGCCGGTGATGTCGGTGACGTTGAGGATCACCGGTGCCTTCGCGCTCTTGTCGATCGCGACGTCGAGAGCTCGAACGAGGTTCTCGGGGAGGTCGCCGCGCGTGTAAGAGGTCGCGGTTTCGGAGGGAGCGTTTTGCACGAGCGAATCCAAAGCGGAGAACGAAAGAGCGCCTGTTGGTCGGTCTCGGTGCCCTCGATTGGGCGTGGCGACCGGGTGCGTCCACCGGGGACTAGGGCGCCGCAAGGTCGCCCAGGAGGCGTTTGCGTTCCTCCTCGTAGCGGTGACGCTCCGGAAGTGCAACCGCGTCCTGCGGGGCAAGCACGCTCGGGGCTTCTGGCAGGGTTGTCGCCACCCGACCGTGGACCTCGAATTGGCCGGAAAGAGGGCCTGCGGAGCCTCCTTCGACAGAATAGGTCGCTGTGGCGTCAAGGGAGATCCAGGCGCCGCTGTTTGCGTCTACGAGGAGGTCAGCCGAGAGTGCGCTGAACGCGACCCGGCTTCGCCACCCCTCCGAGGCCCCCGGGGGTTGCAGCCCTTGCCCGGGCTCGAGCGTCACCCGCACGCCGTCGCCGCCGTTCCATCCTTCGCCCGGAGCGGCTTTGGCCGTGACGGTCGCGCCGGGCATGAGGAACAGGACCGCATCGTGCGCGGCTCTCCACGCGTCGTCGAGCCACATCTCGTGAACGTTCGACTCGACCGGATGAAACGTCCAAGGCCGGTGCTCGAGCTTGGCGTACAGCATGCCATCCACACCGACGACGGAGCGACCGCGGTCCTGATCGTTGTGCTGTTCGAGCGCGAAGCGAGGCCCCGCGTCGTCCGGTGTATCCCAGCTGTCTCTTATACACATCTCCGAGCCCACGAGACCTCTCTACATCTCGTAT
>CAJXVA010000894.1 GCA_913061055.1 uncultured Pseudomonadota bacterium | reverse complement strand
GGCAGCGTCAGATGTGTATAAGAGACAGAAGCCGCACTCCCGAGTGTTCGGCCTGGTGCAGGTCGACATGCTTCTGCGGCAGCGCTCGGAGGACCAACTCTCCGATGGGTCGTCCGAGCCGCTCAACGAGGACGCCTTTCTGCTTCGCAACGCCCGTATCGGCGGCGAGGCCGACTGGAAGTACTTTGGCGTCCGCGGTGTGGCCGAGTTCTTCAGCGCCGGCGGCCCGGTTCGGCCGCTGACCGCCGATGTCCACGCCATGCTTCCCGGGCGCGAGGGGGACCCGCCATGGCTAAAGCTCTCCGCGGGCCTCTTGCGGGTGCCCTTCGGCTTCGAGCTGTACGGCGAGACGGACGGCGAGCGATTCTTCGGGGAGCGAACGCTGGTCTCCGACGCCCTCGTCCCGGGCGTCTTCGATGCGGGCGCGTCGCTTTCGGGCCACGTCTGGGCGCTGGACTGGGCGGTCGGCGTCTACAACGGGCAGCCCACCGGCGCGCCTGGCTACGGGTTTCGGGATCCCAACCGCGGCAAAGATGTGGTTGGGCGCCTGCACCTGCGCGGGGATGTGTTCCCCTGGCTCAACAGCGCGATGGGCTTCTCGTTTCTGCGCGGCCGCGGCTTCTCGGCAGGCACACCACCGACGAAAGACGACTTCGAGTGGACGGACCTCAACGAGGACGGGAGGGTCACGGTCGCGGAGCTGATCCCGATCCCCGGCAGTGCAGGACGGCCCTCCGAGAACTTCGAACGCTGGGCGATCGGAACCGACGTCCAGTTTCGCAGCGACATCCCCACCCTCGGGCCCTTGCTCTTGTACGGCGAGTTCGCGGTCCTTCAGAACGTCGACCGCGGCGTAGCCGTCGCGGACCCGGTCCTGCTCGGACGCGACCAACGAGGCATCGGTTGGTACGCGGGTTTCGTGCAGTCGCTGACCCGGCACGCTGGCGTCGGTCTGCGATACGACGAATACCGCCCCAACCTCGACGCCTTGGAGCCGTACGACGGAACCGTGGTGATCACCCGCCAGCGGTTTCGCACGTTGTCCTCGGGACTCTCAGGGTACCTGCGGCACGACGATCGCATTCGGGCGCGTCTGCTCGTCGAGTATGAATGGCAACTCGACAACGACCTGGGTCGAGATGCAAACGGGCGCCCCGCGAAGCTCGACAACGACACGTTCCGAATCCGAGCCGAGGTCGCATTCTGATGCGAAAACTTGCCGCCGCCCTGTGCCTCCTGTCGCTGTCGTGCGAAGAGAGCCCATCGCTGCCGGGCATGGGGCTGGACTTGCGGGTTCGCGTCCACGATGCCCAGCTTCAGCGCGGGGCCCTGCCCTCGGAGGATGGCGGTCCGTCGGTCACGCAGATCCTAACCCCGCAGATCGGGGTCCGGCGTGGCGAAGGCACGGTGCAGCTCGGGGGCCGTCTCGGGGACGGGGGCGTGTCCCTGCTCATCCACGGCGTCGGCGACGACGACCACTGGCAAGTCGCGCCTTCAGGGTTCGACTTTGTGATCGCCAACGAGCTGCTGTTTGGCACCGAACTCGAGTTCTCCCACGCGATCGACACCGACACGCTCGAGGTCGAGCTGCAGGCTGTCGACGAGACTGGGCGTGCGGGCGCGATCACATCCGCGACGTTCGAGTTGCAAGCCGACGTGCCCCCCGCCGAGCTGCTGGTGTCGCTGGGGTGGGATGCACCCGTCGACCTCGACCTCCACGTCGAACTCCCGTCGGGCGTGATCGTTGGCGCGAAGAACATCAACGCGTTCGAGCCCACCCCGGGCGTGCAGCCTCCCCCCGACGGCGCGACCTTGGGCGGCTATCACGACTACGACTCCAACCAGCAATGCAGCTTGGACCTGCGCAACCGCGAGAACGTGGTGTGGCAGGTGACGCCGCCGCCGGGCCGCTATCGGGTGTACGCGGAGCTCTACTCGGCCTGTGACGCGGCCGCGGTGAACTTCGAAGCCACCGCGCTCCAGGGGACCGAGTCACTCGCGGACTCCGGCGGCACGCTGTACGCGTTTGACGCTCGGGAACACGCCCGCGCCGGTGAAGTCCCCGGCCTCTTGGTGCTCGAGTTCGAGGTGGAATGAAAGCGGCGGCCGGCATCGCGACTCTGGTGGCCCACGCGGTGGCGTTCCTCGGTTTGGGCAGTCTGGACATCCACCAGGACCCAGCGCCCGATCCACCGCTGGAGGTCACCACTGTCTCTTATACACATCTCCGAGCCCACGAGACCTCTCTACATCTCGT
>CAJXVA010000893.1 GCA_913061055.1 uncultured Pseudomonadota bacterium | reverse complement strand
GCCGCGGACGCCTGACTCGGCTCCACGGCGGAGCGCGGACGGCTCGAGCCCAGCAAGCTGCCCACGACCTTGGACAGCTCGACTCGACAGTCTCGATAGCCCCGGAATTGCTGCAGCAGCTCCAGCGCCGCTTCGGCCGACTGAGGCCGCCCCGCAGGATCTGGGCTGAGCAGTGCCTGTCGGAGTCGCTCGAGCTCCGGGGCGACTGGCCCGCGCAACATCGGGACCGAGCCGCGGATGACTTGCGCGTGAAGCTGTCGGTCATCTTTGAAGTCGCCGCGAAAGCGCTTGCCGTCGAGAAGCTCGTGCAGCAGCGCTCCAACACCAAAAAGATCGAGCGTCGGTGCCTTGGTCCGCGAGGTGAGCTGCTCGGGCGCCATGTACCGGAGCTTGCCCTTGACGTGCATGCCCGAGCTTTCCTCGATCACGGTGTGGGCGACCCCAAAGTCGAGCAGCTTGACGTCGCCCGCGGTCGAGACGAGCACGTTCTGCGGAGAGATGTCGCGGTGCACGATGCACAGCGGGGTGCCGCTGGGGTCGGTGAGCTGGTGGGCGTAGCCCAAGGCATGCAGGAGCTGGCCCACCACGAAGGAGATCATCGCGGCACGCACATCGGCGTTGTCGATCAGCTTGAGCGCCTCGCGGAGGCGCACCAAGTTGATGCCCTCGACCCACTCCATGACCATGTAGCTGACCCCGCCGTCTTCGCCTTCATCGAAGCACTGCGCGATGTTGGAGTGACTCATGAGGCCGCAGACTTCGGCCTCGGTGCGGAACATTCGGCTGTAGCGCGCCTCGCCTGCGAGGTGCGGAAGCACAGCCTTGATGGCGACGGGCCTGCCGCGTCCGCCTTTGCGCGCGAGCCAAACCTCCGCCATCCCACCTTTGCCCGCCGGGCGAATGAGCTGGTAGCCGCCGACGATGTCGCCCTCGGCGAATGCTGCTCGAGCGCCGCTCATGCGAGCACGAGCTCCGGGCAATCAGATTCACAATACGGTCGGCGAGAGGGCGTCATGCGCGTCTCGTCCATCGTCGCGCCGTCGGGCGCCGAGGTCAAAGCCGTTCGTGGGTGTCGGACATCTTCGATTGAAGGGCCTTCAAGGGGAGCTGGACCCGCGTCCGCGTCTGCAGCCAGTCGGTGAAGGCCTCCGCGGTCCGCGGAGCCGCGGATCCCCAGCGTCGCAGCGTTCGGAGGCGGACGACATCGACCCAGCCCCCACCGTCGGCCCACGCGACCGGGCCCGCGGGGCGGGGCACCGTTCGGCGCTGCCCAGTCTCGAGGTCGAGCAGGACAACCTCGGCGGCCGTGGGCTGCGCCACCCACAACTGACGCCCGTCCGGTGCCAGGTGGATGTCTGGCGTGTCGGGGCCGCGGAGGGCCTCCTCGCGCAGCGGCACGAAGTGATCCTCGGCGAGCCGCCACAGCAGCGCCGGGCCGCCCGAGGTCTCCAGGACCAAGCCCGCGCCATCTTCCGTGACGAGCAGTCGTCTCAGGCCGCCCTCCTCGAATAAGGTGTGTACGGTCCCGTCATCCCCGACCTGGCCGACGTACAGGGCCGACGCGCCCGAGCCGGGCTCCATGGATGCGATGCGAAGAGCGCCGCTGGAATGAAACGCGGCGGCGAGGATGCGCCTGCGATTCGGAGCCCTCAGCCGGGTCCGCACGCCGGTGGCGGTGTCCCAGGAGGAGACGTGGCTTTGGTATGCGATCGCGACGCGGTCCCCGGACTGCGAGAGCAGCAGCGTGCTCGGCTCGCCATCGGTGGTGCCCATCTCTCGGGGCGGATCGCCGTTGGTGGGGTGCACTGCGAGGTGGCAGGTCGAGCTGTCGAACGGGCACGCGAGCTTGGCCACCGTGGAACCGTCCGCAGACCACGCAAAGGGTCCCACTGCGCTGTGCTCGGCGACTCCAAGCGGGACCAGTGCCGCAGGTGTGTCGAGGTCGAGGACGTGTAGGGACCCGTCCGAGGCTTCCAGCGCCAAGTGCCGTCGGTCGTCGCTGGCGGCGCTGGCGTGCACGGACATGGGGAAGTTGGCAACGGTGCGCACCTCGTGCCCGTGTGGGCTCTCGAAGACGACGCCTCCTGAGGTCACCGCGACGACGGCCTCTCCGCGCCCATGAACACCGACGACGTCGCCCTCGATCGCCAGCTCGATGCGGTGGTCTCCGGTGGGGTGGGTGCCGGTCACATCGGGCCCGGTTCTCCACAGGGTGCTGTCTCTTATACACATCTGACGCTGCCGACGAGCGATCTAGTGTAGA
>CAJXVA010000892.1 GCA_913061055.1 uncultured Pseudomonadota bacterium | reverse complement strand
GCGTCAGATGTGTATAAGAGACAGCCCCCGGGGAGTTCCACGGGAGCCGAGTCCCCGGCGACGACCATGACCGACTGGGTCTCGCCGACGCCTTCAACGCTGTATCGACCTGGCGGCAAGTGCAGCACCGTCTTGCCGTCCGGCCGAACCTGCGCGGTGGCCACGGCGGCCCCGGATTCGTCGCGAACGGTCGCGCTGCCCGAAGCTGCGGGCCCGAGCTCGAGCTGCCCCAGTTCAGACCCAGGCTGTTCGGCGGGCTGGGGCGCGCCGAGGCACGCGGCAAGCAACAGGGCCCTCACCACGAGCGGGACCATACCAGCACTCAGGCGTACGGACGCTGCGGGGGCGGCATCGCGGCCCGCCGAGCGAGCCGCTTCTCAAACCGCAGCATGGTACGCGCCTCATGCCGCGATCCGTGGTCGTGGCCGAGCAGGTGTGCCAGGCCATGCAGCGACAGGTCGACGATCTCTGCCTCCCACGCCGCGGGGCCGGGACCGCGGGGGGCCGACTGCCGGACCGCGAACGGCCAGCCGATCACGACATCGCCGAGACTCCCGGTGCCCCAATCCATCTCGGTGTCGGCCGGAAAACTCATCACGTCCGTCGGGCCCGACAACCCCATGAACTCCTCATGCAGCTGCGCGACCTCCTCGTCGGTCGTGATGCGGATCGTCAGGGTCGCATCGATGGCCACCCCCACCCGCCGGCCGGCCGCCGAGAGCTTGCGAACCAACGTCCGTCGCAACGATCGCGGGACAGCGGTACGAAGCGGAGCGGCGACCTGGAGAAGAACCTTCACGCCTCTAAGGTTTGCCAGAGCTTGGCGTCGATGAACAGGTCCAGCACCTCGCCGTCGACCTTCCCCCGCCCGACCTCGGCCCGAAGAATGTCCAGCGCCCGCTCCAGCGGTACGGCCTGCTTGTAGGGGCGGTCCGACGCCGTCAGGGCGTCGTAGATGTCGGCAACGGTCATCATCCGGGCCTGGACCGGGATGCTCGGCGCGGGGATTTTCTCGGGGTAGCCGCTGCCGTCGAGATACTCGTGGTGTTTTCCGGCGATCTCGGGGATCCGGGCGAGGCCTTGGGTCCACGGGATCCGCACCAAAAAGTCGTACGTGTGTTGCACGTGGTCCTCGATCTCGCGCCGCTCGTCGGCGGTCAGTGAGCCGCGCGCGACCTGGAGGGCATCGACATCCTGGGGGTCGACCACGTGCACCACGTTGTCATCGGCGTCGCGGAAGGTGAGTTCGAGCAGGCCGCGCAGCTCCGCCGATGCCTGCTCGGGCAGGACCGTCGGCTCGTTGGAACGCTCGACCAGCGCGCACGCGTGGGCCAGCGCAGCCGCTCGTTGGTCGAAGACCGCGGGGTCCTCACCGTGCAGCCGGGCCTGCAACACGTCGCGCTGCAGAGCGGTCCTCATATGGGCGAACCGCTCGCGGACCAGCGCCAACCGGTGCGGATACAGTTTCTTGGCTTTGACCAACACCTCCTCTCGCACGCCGACCTTGCCGAAGTCGTGCAGGAGCCCCGCGTACTCGATCTCGCGCAGCGCCTCGGCGTCGAAGCGAATGTCCGCGAACCGAGGGGAGTCGGCTCGATCGACAACCTTGGCCAGTCCGACCGTGAGGTCCGCAACCCGCTGTGAGTGGCCGCTGGTCGTCGGATCCCGCTGCTCGATCGCGTGCACGCTCGCACGCACGAAGCCCTCGAACAGGGCCTCGATATCCGCGATGAGCTGGGCGTTTTCCAGCGCGACGGCGGCCTGGCTGGCGAGCGCGGTGCAGAGGCGCTCGTCCTCGCTCGTAAAGGGCCGGACCCGGCCGTCGAAGTCGGCGTCGGTGCGCAGCGGTCCCGCCCCGTCCTCGCGCGCGTTGATCAGCTGCATCACCGCCAGCACCCGCCCCTCGGGTGTGATGACGGGCGTGGTGAGCATGGACCGGGTCTGGTAGCCCAAAGAGCGGTCCAGCGTGCGGTCGTGGGTAAAACGACGATCGTGGGTCTCGGCCGCACCGTCGGCGTAGAGGTCGGCGACACGAACTGTGCGGGCCGACAGCACCGCGGTCCCGACGATCGATGTCTCGGAGACCGGCATCGTGAAGGTCGAGAAATCGATGGCGACCGAATCGTTGTGCGCGGCGGAGAACCGCAGCCGGGTACCTGCCTCTTCCACGACAAAGATGGAGCCGGCGTCGGCCCGCGCGATCGTGCGACCTGTCTCTTATACAGATCTCCGAGCCCACGAGACCTCTCTACATCTCGTATGCCGTCTTCTGCTTGAAAA
>CAJXVA010000891.1 GCA_913061055.1 uncultured Pseudomonadota bacterium | reverse complement strand
GAGGTCTCGTGGGCTCGGAGATGTGTATAAGAGACAGACTCAAGGCGGCGAACCGGCGCACGGGGCAGTATCGAAGGGTGCAGCGCGCGGGGGGCAAGGGCGCGCAGGGCATCGAGGTCCGCACGCCCCTGGCCGGGTCGGTGCTCGAGATTCATGCGGTGGCAGGCGCGTTCGTGGAGGACGGCGCCCCTTTGTTCCGCGTCGTCGACCCCAAGACGCTGTGGCTCTCGGCACGGGTCCCCGAGATCGACGTGCCGCAGATCTCAGCCATCGACGGCGCCTGGTTCGACGTGCCCGGAGCGGAGCGACGGGTCGAAGTTGGGGCCGACGCTCTCGTCACCCGAGGAGGTGTGGTGGACCCGGTCACGCGCACGGTCGACGTCGTGTTTGCCATCCCGAACCCAGACGGACTCCTTCGGGTCGGAGCCGCGGTCCAGGTCCATCTGACGATCGGTCAGAGCACGGACGCGCTGTCGGTCTCGGAGGAGTCCATCATCATCGATTCGGGGCTGGCATACGTGTTCGTCCAAGCGGGCGGAGAGAGCTTCGAGCGGCGACAAGTTCGCACCGGGATTCGAGATCGCGGCCGGGTGCAGATCATCGAAGGTGTGACCGCCGGCGAGCGTGTCGTGGGTGACGGCGCCTACGCGGTCAAGCTGGCATCGGCGTCCACCGCTCCCCCAGCCCACGGACACGCGCACTAGGACTCCAGATGATCGACTCTATCATTCGCTGGTCCCTACAAAATCGCCTCGTCGTGCTCACGGCGGCGGTCATCCTCTTGGTGTGGGGCGCGGTCGAGACGACCCGCACGCCGGTCGACGTCTTCCCCGACCTCACCGCGCCCACGGTCACGGTGATCACCGAGGCGCATGGCATGGCGCCCGAGGAGGTCGAGACCCTGGTGACGTTCCCCATCGAGACCGCGCTCAACGGTGCCGCGGGTGTCCGCCGGATTCGGTCCTCGACCGCCGCCGGCATCGCGCTGGTCTGGGTGGAGTTCGAGTGGGACACCGACATCTTTCGCGCCCGCCAGACGGTTGCCGAAAAGCTCCAGTTGGTTGCGTCCACGCTTCCATCCGAGGTCGAGCCCCCGGTGCTTGCGCCCGTTACCTCGATCATGGGCGAGATCATGTTCGTCGCGGTGCAGTCCGAGGCGCACAGCCCGATGGACGTGCGCACACTGGTCGACTGGACGATTCGTCCTCGGCTACTCGCGGTTCCGGGCGTCTCCCAAGTGGTGCCCATCGGCGGAGCCCGCAAGACGCTGCAAGTCGCCGTGAACCCGGAGAATGCCCTGCAGCGCGGGATTGCGCTTTCCGATGTCATCGAGGCGACCCGATCCGGGAACCAAAATGCCGCCGCAGGGTTCTTAGTGGAGGGGCCACAGGAGAATGTCGTGCGGGGGATCGGACGGGCGCAGACCCCTGAAGACCTCGCGCAGACGATGGTCGAATCCGCCGACGGCTACCCGATCGCAGTGCGTGAGGTCAGCCAGGTCAGCTGGGCTGCGGGCGTCAAGCGCGGCGATGGGTCGTTTGGCGCTTCGCCGGCGGTCGTCATCGGCATTCAAAAACAACCGTCGGCCAACACTCTCGAACTCACCGGTCGCATCGACACCGTCCTCGACGACCTGGAAGCTTCTCTTCCCGACGGGATGACCCTGCAAAGGGAGGGGTTTCGGCAGGCGAGCTTCATCGGCAGAGCTGTCGATAATGTGTCGGCCGCGCTGCGAGATGGGGCGATCCTTGTCGTCATGATCGTGCTGGTGTTCCTGGCCAGCGGCCGCGCGACCATCGTTACGGCGCTGGCGATCCCCCTGTCGTTGCTCTGCACGGTTCTGTCGCTGCAGTTTATCGGCGCGAGCATCAACACGATGACGCTCGGCGGCATGGCGATTGCCGTGGGTGCGCTCGTGGATGACGCGATCATCGACACCGAGAACGTCGTCCGCCGGCTGCGGGAGAACGCCGCCCTTGCTGCGGAAGAACAGCGCGCCGCGATCACGGTCGTCTTCGAGGCGAGCCGAGAGATTCGGACTTCGAT
This sequence comes from uncultured Pseudomonadota bacterium, assembly GCA_913061055.1. Classification (GTDB taxonomy): domain Bacteria; phylum Myxococcota_A; class Polyangia; order Nannocystales; family Nannocystaceae; genus CAJXVA01. Next base: position 235 of record CAJXVA010000891.1, on the reverse strand, counting down.
CGTCTTCGCCACGCTGGTCATCGGACTGGTGTTCGTGCCGGTGTTCTTCCTCGAAGGGGTCGAAGGGCGGCTCTTGGCGCCCTTGGGCTTTGCGTACATCGTGTCGCTGTTCGCATCGCTGGTCGTCGCGCTCACGGTCACACCCGTGCTTTGCCTGATCCTTCTGCCCGGGTCTCGGGTCGTCCGCCGCACCACGACCCCAGCCGCCACCCGGATCCTGCAGACGATGTACGCG
>CAJXVA010000890.1 GCA_913061055.1 uncultured Pseudomonadota bacterium | reverse complement strand
CGAGATGTAGAGAGGTCTCGTGGGCTCGGAGATGTGTATAAGAGACAGGTCCGGCTCGGATTCGTTACCCGCAAAAGCGCGTTGCCGGATGTAGGAGAGGTCGGCGAGTTCTTCGTAGACCGGGTGGAACGCCTCTCCGCCCTCCCGAAGACGCCGTAGGTAGTCGCTGAAGTGGGCCCCGAAGCGGTTGGGGTCCCAATGATCAGCCGGGTGCGCGGCGCGGTAGTCCCGCACCAGCGGCGGCCAGCGTCCCGGAAGCTCGCGAAAGAACAGCGCGCGAACGAGGGGAAACACATCCGCGAGGATCTTGAAGTGGTTCCGCTCGACGAGGGTGCCGTAAAAACCCAGGTTCTCCGCACCGCTGGGGCTGGGACCGAGTGTGTCGATCACGCTCTGGGCGGGGGCCCGCCCTTCGAGCATGGGGGCGATCGCCTCGAAGAAGCCCTCGAGGCTCACGCTGCGTCGCTCCCGGTGGCGGCATCGGCACCAAGAATCTCGACAAAGACGTCGCGAACCGCGTCGGCTTCGTCCAGCACACGGTCCAGCTCTGGGATGTCTGTGTCCCACTCCAAGAGGACCGGCACCGCTCCGGTGGCCGCGAGCGCTTCGCGCAGCACGGAGAACACACCCGCAACGACCGGGCGGCCGTGGTTGTCGATGAGGCGGCCTTCCTCCTCCTGGTGTCCGGCGACGTGCATCTGCATCGTGCGATGCAGGGGGAGCGCTCGAAGCCACGCGAGAGGGTCGCCTCCGTGGTTGCTCGCGTTGACGAAGACGTTGTTGACGTCGAGCAGCAGTCCGCAGTCGGCCTCCTCCGTCACGGCGGTGACGAACTCCCCGTGGGTCATGTCGCTGCCGGGCATCACGGCATAGAAACTGATGTTCTCGACTCCCACGGGGCGCTCGAGCCGATCGGCAAGCTCCCGGATCCGCCCGGCGCAGTGCCGGACCGCTTCTTCGGTGAACGGGAGCGGCAGGAGGTCGTGGTAGGCCACGCCCTCGATCGCCGCGTAACAGAGATGATCGGTGTAGTAGGGCGCGTCGAGCTCATCAAGCAGTTGCTTGAGCCCAGCGACGTAGGCGTCATCGAAGGGGGAGCGGCCGCCGAGGGACATCGACACGCCGTGTGCGATGACCGGCCATCGCTCCGCGCAACGCCTCAGGACCCGCCTCGCGGTTCCGTCGTTGTCGACGAAGTTCTCCGGGACGATCTCGAGCCAGTCGATGCGGCGAGGCGTTTCGAAGATGCTCTCGTAGTGCGGTGGGCGCAGTCCGATGCCGACGCCGTGCGGTTTTGAAGGAGCGCGGTTGTTCATGCCGATGCGTGCGCGACAACGAGGAAAGCCCGGGCCCGCAAATGCAGGTCCGGGCCGTAGTCTCCGTTTCGCGACCGGAGTCGCGAGGTTCGAGATCAGCCGGAGGTCGAGGAGGAGCCGGCTTCGCCGGTGGAGGTGGAACCCGAGCCGGACGAGCCGGACGAGCCCGAGGTCATCGTCGAACCAGAGCCACCGGAGCCAGCCCGGCCGAGCCGAAAGAAAAAACGCCGGCGCCGGACAGCGACCAAGGACAAGCCGGTCGACAAGCCAAGCCTCGACGCCGACTACTTGCCACCCTCGCGACGTTCGGGCTGAGGTGCTGTACGGTGCGGGGGCCGTGCATCGCACTCGGTCCAAGGCTCAGGCCCTCGTGGCCCTCGCGCTCGCAGGCATGCTCCTGCGCCCCTCGACGGTCGCAGCGGCGCCAGCTGAGGGCGAGGACCCCATCGAGCTGATCCGTCAGGGGCGACACCTCGATGCCGCGGTAGCGTTCGAGAAGCAGTACGAACGCACCGGAGATGGTGCGTTGTTGTTCGCGAAGGCGACGGCGCTGCGTCGCGGGGGCGACTGCCGCGGTGCGATCGACACGCTGGAGCGGTTCATCGAAACGAAGCCTCCGGAGCCCGACATCGCCGCAGCCCGCGAGGTGATCGATGTGTGCTCGGAGATTCTATCGAGCGGCGAGCCCGAGCCGGTCACTCCACCGCCACCGGTCCTCGTCGAACCCGCGCCCGAGCCTGTGGACGCGGCCCCGCCACGAGAGCGGGCTTGGACCCGTGACGTTCCTGGCGGCGTGTTGCTGGGGAGCGGCGTTGCCGTGACGGTCGGGGGGGTGGTGCTGCTGGGATTGGCGGCCACACGCAGTCAGCCCCGCGAAGAGAGCGAAGCCGGTTTCGAACGGCGGGACCAGTCGGTTCGGACCCTGTCCGCGGTGGGGGGCTCGATGGTGGCTGCTCTGTCTCTTATACACATCTGACGCTGCCGAC
>CAJXVA010000889.1 GCA_913061055.1 uncultured Pseudomonadota bacterium | reverse complement strand
TCTACACTAGATCGCTCGTCGGCAGCGTCAGATGTGTATAAGAGACAGGTGTGAGCAGGAACGACTGAATGGCGGACTTGAGCTCGAGGGCGTTCGAGTAGCGAACGTCGCGGTCGGCTGCGAGGGACTTCAGCAACACCGGACGGAGATCCTCGGGGATGTCTGGTGCTTCGTCGATGATCGTGGCCATCTCATCGTCCGCCAGGCCCCGCATGATCTCGAGCGGCTGCCGGCTGCCCCACAGGCGTCGGCCGGTGACGATTTCCCACAGGATGAGGCCGGCTGCGAACACGTCGTAGCGACGATCGATCTGGCGGCCTCCTTGGAGCGCCTCAGGCGCAAGGTATTGCACGGTGCCCTTGAGGGACAGCCGCTCGGTCTGATCGTGTTCGGGCGCGGTCATCTTGACGACGCCGAAGTCCAGGAGTTTGACCTGGCCGTCGAAGCCCAGCAGCACGTTGCCGGGCTTGAGGTCTCGATGCACGAGGCGCAGGAGGTTGCCCTCGAGGTCGCGGAAGTCATGCACGTAGTTGAGTCCGCTGAGCATGAGACACAGCGCGCCCATCAGCGGCAGTCGCTTCTCGATCGACCACTTCTGCGACCGAGCAAGCGACAACACCTGCGAGAGCGGGATGCCGTTGATGTACTCCATCACGATGCAGTACTGCTGGTCCTCCTCGCCCACCGTGTACGTGTGCACGACGTTGGGGTGGGAGAGGTCGACAGCGATTCGAGCCTCCCGCAGGAACATCTCCACGTACTCCTCGTCGCCCACGAGGTGCTCGTGCAAGACCTTCAGCACGACCAGCTTGCGGACTTCGTCGACCGCTCCATGCGCGACGGCCAGGTAGACCTTCGACATGCCCCCTTGACCCAAGCGAGCAACGATGTCGTACTTGCCGAGACGTGCCGGTCCGCGGGCCGACTCTGAAACTGTCTGAACTTCCCCCATCGCTATCAGTGCTCCGTCCGCACGAAGCTCACAGACTGTACCTACGCTCCATTGCCAACGGAACAACGATTTCGCGGTCTACGTGCGGTTTGCTCGCACGCTTCCTCAGTTGAACAAACCATGAGCCTCCCGTCCTCGAGCCGCTTCCTGTGCTGCGCCCTGCTCCTCCCCATGCTCGCCGTAGGTACGCCCGTGTCCGCGCATGTGGTCGCACCCACGTCATCGGACTCCACCGATGCACGCGCGCGTTCGCACTTCGCTCGTGGGGTCGCCCTTTTTGAGGACGGAGACTTCGAGTCGGCGCTGTTCGAGTTCGACTCCGCGTACGAACTCTCGAGCAACGCCCACTTGCTCTACAACATCGCAGTCAGCCAGTACGAGCTTCACCGCTATGCGGCCTCCGCTTTGGCGTATCGGCGCTACCTCGCCGAACTGGAGCGCGAACTCGCCCCAGACCGCGTTGCCCAAGTCAACGAGCGCTTGCGAACCCTCGAGCTGAGGGTCGGCACGCTCATTGTCGATTCGACACCGTCGGGGGCGGTCGTCTCGATCGCGGGCGAGGTCGCCGGTGTCACCCCGGTGGAGATCACCGTCGATCTCGGAGAGACGGCCATCACGCTCGACAAAGAAGGGTTCGAATCCACGGAGACCACCGCGCGCGTGGCCGGGGGCGAACGCACCAGCGTCAACGTCGAGCTGGATCCGGTGGCGGACGAACCGGTCGCAGCATCACCGGTCCCCTCCCCTCGTGTGGCCGCCACGCCGGCAAACGACGGGCTCTCGGACACCGACGACCGAAGCGATCGGCGACTCGAGGTCGGCACCTGGGTCGCGTTTGGAGTCGGTGTCGCGGCCGGGATCGGAGCCGGCGTGACCGGAAGCCTCGCCATCGGGGCCAACAACGACCTCGACAACGCACGAGCTCGGGAGACGACCCGCGAGGAACTCAACGACTTGGGCGACAAGCGGGACACGCTCGCGCTCACGACCGACGTCTTCATCGGGGTGGCTGCGGCGGCCGCCATCACATCGGTGGCCCTGGGCGCCACACTGCTGGTGCGGCGCAAACGAAACCGCGACAGCCGGGTTGCCTTCGACCCCCGAACCGGATCCGTCCGCTTCTAGCGAGTCACTGCGCTGCGAAGCGAGCGAGGATGCCGTCGGCCACCGTCGCGCGAGCTTCGGAACGCACCCCGGCGTACAGCGCCACGGCCTTCGCGCCCCGATAGAGGCGCTCGATCGCGTATTCCTCGGTGTAGCCGTAGCCCCCGTGAATCTGCAGCATGTCCGAACACCCCACGGTGACCGCCTGGACTGCCGCGAGCGTGGCTCGTGCTGCCGCCGCAGGAC
>CAJXVA010000888.1 GCA_913061055.1 uncultured Pseudomonadota bacterium | reverse complement strand
GAGCCGGGTGGGGCTCGCGCTGTCGCGGCTCCCCTGTTCGGAGCTACGCTTTCCGCCGGTCCCCGATGGCGGGCCTGGTCGCAGCCCGGCCGACCCTCCGTCTGGTTGGGCGCCGACCTGGACGTTTCGGGGAGCGCCGAGGCTCGACGGGCTCCGGGGGTGGTGTTCGTGCAGGACGCCGGGACCGGGGAGGGGCTCATCCGGGCCGGTGGCCTGGAACTCGGTGTGGCCGCGGTCCTCGAGGTCCGGATCCCCAGAAGCCGCTGAAGGGCGCGCGCCGAACTCAGCCCAACGTCTTCTCGAAGTACCGTACAGCTTTGTCGGGCCCCAGCGTTCGATCGGAGATCCCGGTCCAGCCGGAGCGCTCGTGGAACGCGATCGATTGTGGGTTCGCGGGTCGCACGTTGACCTCGCACAGCAGGCGCCGCGCGTCTTGGGCCAACGCGTGCTGTTCCAGCACGCCGTAGAGCTTGGAGCCCAGCCCGCGGCGTTGGTGCATCGGGCTGATGATGACCCGGTCGACGTAGCGGAAATGCTCGAACCGGTCCTGCAACCATCGATAGTGCGGACTGCCGTAGGCTGCACCCGGGGCGAAGCTGACCAGCAGCCCGGCGATTGTGCCCTCGTCATCGACGACCCAGCTGCGGTCCGCCTGGGCCACGAGAGACGCCAGGGAGTCGGCATCGTGGGAATTTACGGCCGGCAGTGCGGCCTCGTTGAGCCGCAGGACGGCGCCGAGGTCGGTCGGGGCGAGGTCTCGAATCTGCATCGCGGGTGCCGCTTTCGCAGGCTAGGCCGGAGGCGGAATCTCGGGCCGGAGGCTCGCAAAGCCGACCTTGCCGCGGCTCTCTTGCAAGCGGCGGATCAGCTCCGCCTGACCTTCGGCGTGGTAGCTGCTTCGAACCAGGGGACCGGCTTCGACATGAGCGATGCCGCGGGCCCGCGCGTAGTCAGCCAGCTCGTCGAATTCGTCGGGATGGACGTAGCGATCGATCTCGAGGTGCTTGCGACTGGGCTGGAGGTACTGCCCGAGGGTCAAGATGGTCAGCTTCTTCTCCCCGAGTTGGTCGATGACCTCTTTCACCTCGCCCATCGATTCGCCCAGGCCCAGCATCAGACCCGTCTTGGTCAGGGCTCCGCGGGCGGCGGCGTGCTCGAGGACCGCAAAGCTGCGGTCGTACTTCGCCTGAACGCGGACCTGCTTGCTCAAGCGCGGCACGGTCTCGAGGTTGTGGGCGAAGACGTCGGGCCCTGCATCCAACACGACGTCGGTGTCGGCGAGGCTGCCCTTGAAGTCCGGCACGAGGACCTCGATGGTCATCCATGGGGCGTGGTCGTGGCACGACGTCAGCGTGTCGGCCCAGACCGACGCGCCGCCATCCTTGAGGTCGTCGCGGTCGACCGACGTGATGACGGTGTGGCGAAGCGCGAGCTCGGCGAGGATGGTCGCGACGCGCTGGGGCTCTTGGTCATCGACGGGCAGCGGTCGCCCGGTCTTCACATCGCAGAAGCGGCAGGACCGGGTGCAGATGTCGCCCAGGATCATGATCGTGAGCGCCCGGTTGTTCCAGCATTCGCCGATGTTGGGGCAGCTGGCGCTCTGACACACGGTGTGCAGCTCCAGCTCCTTCACCCGCTTGCGCAGGTCGGTGTAGCCCTCGCCGGCTGGCATGGGCACGCGCAGCCATTTGGGGTGCCGTTTGCGGGGGCGCGCTTGGTCCTGGTGGCCGGGACCGGGCGTCACGACGGGCAGGTGCGTGGCCATGCGTAGCCTCTACCACGGTTGACCCGCATGCGCCCCGCAGCCACACGTCCCGTGTGAGGGGTCACAGGACCAGGCTGGCTCTTGGATTGGCGCTGGCCTGCAGATCGGTGAGCAGTTCGAGCAAGCGCTCGTCGCCGGCCTCGGGGAGCCGTACGTCCAGCGTCACCATGAGGTCACCCGCTGGCTTGTCGCCCGCTGGGCGAACCCCGCGCCCGCGCAACCGCAACGTCTGTCCGCTCTGGGAGCCCGGCGAGAGCTTGACGGTGACGGTGCCCCACGGGGTGGGCACGTCGACCGGGCCACCCCGATACGCTTCGAGCGCCGTGACTGGCAGCCGCAGCAGAAGGTTGTCGTCCTCGCGCGTGAGCAGCTTGTGGGTCCCGACTCTGACGGTGAGCAGGATGTCCCCCGGTGGGGAGCCGGCGCCGCCTTTTCCGCGCAGCCGGAGCTTCGCGCCGTCTTTCATCCCCGCGGGGACCTTGACGTCGAGTGTGCTCATCCCCTGTCTCTTATACACATCTGACGCTGCCGACGAGCGATCTAGTG
>CAJXVA010000887.1 GCA_913061055.1 uncultured Pseudomonadota bacterium | reverse complement strand
GACAGTCGCAATCCCGCTGTGTCTGGGTGCCGAGGCCGGGGCCCTCTTCGGCCAGGGGGTGGACGCATTCGAGACCCGCGGCGCCGTCGAGCCCTGGCTGACCGCGCGCCTCGATGCGGGCGTTCGGGGCCAGATCTCCGAGCGGTTCGAGCTCGCCCTCGAGGCCCAAGGCGCCGCCGCCGCGGTGCGCCCGGCGTTCAAGATCGGTGAGCGTGACCCACTCACGCGCACCCCCGCGCTGCTCGCCCGCGGCCTGGTCTCGATTTATTGGCGTCTGCGGTGACGGATCGATGGCCCGCACGAGACTCAGGTCGGTGGGCAGTCCCGCAGCGCAGCCGCAGCCCGACTTGGTGGCCTGGGTCGAAGCCGCCTACGCGGGTCATTTCGACTACGTATGGGGGCTTTTGGGCAGGTTGGGGGTACCGCCAGCGTCCCTGGACGACGCCACCCAGGACGTGTTCGTGGTGCTCTATCGCAAGCGGGCTCAGTTCCGACGCGAGTCGCATGTTCGGACCCTGCTGCACGGGATCGCGATCAACATCGGGCGCCGGGCGCGGGCCAATCTCGCCCGCGACCGGCTCGACCCGATCACCGGTCCGTTGCCGACCGGGGCGCCCTCCCCCGAAGCCCAAGCGGAGCAGCGCAGCGAGTTGGAGCGACTCGATGTCTACCTGCGGACGCTGTCCGCCGAACAGCGGGAAGTGTTTGTGTTGACGGAAGTTGCAGGACTGACGGCCCCTGAGATCGCGCGGCTGCTGAGCATCAAGCTCAACACCGTCTACTCGCGGCTTCGATTGGCCCGCAAGACCATCGCAAGCTGTATCGCGGCGGACACGAGAAGGAGCGCACGATGACCACGCCCGATCAGCCTGATCTGGAGGTTCAACGCCTCGTTCGAGCCGCGATGCGCCAGGCTCAGCCGAGCGCGCAGGCGCGGTCGCGGTCGCAGTCCCATCTGCTCGCGCGGCTTCAGGCACCGCCGCCGCTTCCTCCGGGCAGTGACGCCTCCCCAGAGCCGAGCTCGAGCCCCGCCCCTGCGACGGGTACCGCAGCTGTCGCGCTCAAGGCCGCCGCCGCGGTGCTTGTGGCAGCAGGGCTCACAACAGCGGTGGCGCGGGGAGTTGCGGACGAAGACCCTGCGCCCTCCTCGTCGCCACCACGCGTCGCGACGGTGTCCCCCGATCTGAGACCGACCGCTGCGCCTGCGCTCCCGACACCCGCGCGGACTCCCGCTCCGATAGCGTCGCCGGCCTCCGTTGTTCCCGATCGTGCGCTTGCATCCCGAACCACATCGGCCCGAAAGCGCGTGGTGCCCAACGCCGAGGCCAGCCCCGTGCCCGTACCCGCGCCGGGTCTGAGCGAGGAAGCACGGCTGGTGGCGCGCGCCGACGCAGCCTTGGTCCGCGGCGACGCCCGCTCGGCGCGTGCCCTGTTGCGGAGCCACAAACTGCAGTTCCCCGACGGGCAGCTGGCCCGCGAGCGTGACGGCCTGCTGCACGTCGCCGCCTGCCAGCTCGGGGAGCCCGGAGCCCAGCGGGCGGCCCAAGCATTCATCGTCCGCAATCGGGACGCCGGACCCGTCCAGCGGGTTGCCGACCAGTGCAAAGATCCATCGCTGTGACGGATCGATGGCCCGGAGACGACTCAAGGTCACGCTCATGAGAACCCTGCCGACCCACTGCCTTACCTTGCTCCCCGCGCTGCTGGTCTTCGTCTCCCTCACCGCCTGCGATACCGCGCCAGAGTCCCTGGGCAACGACGCTCCGCCGCTGCCCGCGGGCACCCGGACCGGACTCCTGTCCCTGCCCGACCTCGCGGCCTCTGCCTTTGAGATCGAGGACGATGGCACCATCTGGCTCGGGGTCCAGGAAATCGACCTGGAAACCTACGACCCCGAAGGGTGGTCTCCGGGGCGGCTCGGACACATCGACCCCGATGGCGAAGTCAGCTGGTTTGAGACGTTCTTCGAGGACCAATCCTATGTCCTCGACATTGCCGCGCCCTCCAGCGGGGTCGGGTTCTTGATCCGGGCCGATCCCTCGCGGCTCGAGTACCGAGGCGACGACACCGAGCTGCTGTGGTCCGCGCCCGTCGACGGCTTCGGGCACCTCGAAGCCATCGGCCCGGACCTCCTGCTCGCCGGCGGCCTCGCCCCCGACGACGGCGGTCCCCGGCGCACCGTGGTCCGTCGCTACGCCCCGTCCGGCGAGGTGCTTTGGGAGACGGAGCTCGACCCGTTCGGGCCCGGCAACCAGTCCGTGGGCGGTCTGGCCGTGGACGAACAAGGGGTCGTCTGGGTGGGTGGGGTGGTTCGGGAGGATGTCCTTGGC
>CAJXVA010000886.1 GCA_913061055.1 uncultured Pseudomonadota bacterium | reverse complement strand
CGAGATGTAGAGAGGTCTCGTGGGCTCGGAGATGTGTATAAGAGACAGGTTCCACACCCGCGCCGTACTCTCGCAGGAGCTTTGACTGCCAGCCTCCGTAGTTGATCGCCATCGGCCGACCAGCGGCGAGCCCGTCGAAGAACTTGTTGGCGGAGTTGTGCTCGAGCTCCGGCATCGGGAGCATGGTCGAAGTGGCGATCGTCGCCCGACCGAGCAGCAGCGGCACATCCTGCTTGGCGAGCGGCCCGGGCATCCACAGGTTGTGCCCCAGCACGCCGGCGGCTTCGGCATTGCGCCGGATCTGTGCGGCCTGGCCTCCCTTGCCCACCAGGCAGAAGCGAATGTCCGGGTCGATGCTGCGCATGTGCTTGGCGACCTGAACGAGCCAGCCGGGGTCGTGGCAAAGGCCGAGCGATCCGGCGTAGGAGATCAGCGGCTGGTCGTCCCGAAGCTCGGGAAACAGGCCGCGTACGAAGCTCGTGGCCTTTGCCTCGTCGACATCGAAGTTCTCCATGTCGCAGCCGTTGGGGATGACGCTGATCTGATCGCGAGACACACCCGTCTTGGCGACGCCGTCCGCCATTCCGGGGGAGAGCGCGACCACCTCCCGCGCGCCGTGGTACGCCGCCCACTCGAGGCTGCGCGCGGCCGCACGAGTCAGCGGATTGCCCAGCGCGCCCATGGCGATGGGCACTTCGGGCCAGAGATCCCGGACCTCGAACACCATCGGCGCCCGGGTGAGCGCGCGCGCGACCAGGCCGGGCACGGCGATCGTCAAGGGGGTCGAGGTCGCAAACACGACGTCCGCGTCGTGGCGGGCGGCCTCGGCCGCAGCGCGTCCCGCGAAGTTGACGAAGGCCCGAATCCGCTCGGAGTTCGACATCGCGTTGTCGTAGCGGACCGGCAGCACCACCAGGCCGATGCCATCGAGGTCGCGAACGGTCCGCCGATCCGCGGAGTCTCCGGTGTGGGCGGAGGAGGTGATGATGGTGACCTTGTGCCCCCGAGCGACGAGACGTCGGGCGAATTCGTAGGAGCGCGTTCCGCCGGTCCCGTCTGGCGGCACAAAATATTGGTGCAGGTACAGGATATTCACGGCGGATAATCTCCTTAGGGCCACATCGCGCCGCTTCCCACCCCCTCTCGCCGTCAGGACCCGATCGGGCGCATCGGCCTTCCGCGTGGCCCGGAATGACCCCTCCGGTTCGCTGGCCGCGCAAACCCCAGATCTTGCCGGTTTCCAGGCGGTGCCAGCTGTGGGTAGCAAATCCCCAGCCGGGCGCGGTACACGATCCCCCCGTGCCCGCCCCGCACAACTCGGCCGACACCCCGGTGATGCGGCAGTTCCTCGGTATCAAGGCCAACTACCCGGACTCGATCTTGATGTTCCGGATGGGGGACTTCTACGAGCTGTTCTTCGACGACGCGGTCGAGGCGGCGCCAATCCTCGACATCGCGCTGACGACCCGGGACAAGGGGGTGGCGGACCCGGTGCCGATGGCAGGCATCCCGTATCACGCCTTGGGCGGATACCTGCGGACGATGGTCGAGCGGGGACTCAAGGTCGCGATCTGCGAGCAGACCGAGACGCCGGAGGAGGCCAAGAAACGGCCCGGTCCCAACATCGTCAACCGTGAGGTCGTCCGGGTGGTCACGCCGGGCGCGCTGGTCGACGAGGAACACCTGCAGCCGGGGGTGCCCAACTACCTCGCGGCGGTCGTGGTCGCCGAGGGTGGGGTGGCCCTGTCCCTATGCGACATCTCGAGCGCGGACTACTTCGTGTTGTGGGCCGACACGAAGGAGGCTGCGCAGGCCGAGCTCGCCCGTTTCGACCCCCGGGAGATCATCGCGGAGGAGTCGCTGCACGGATGGCTCACCGATTCGCTGGCCCCCGACGTGCCCCGGCTCGACTACGCGGAGCCACCTCCCGCCGCGGTTCGCCGCCGGGTGAAGGCGCTGGCGGAAGAATCCGGGACGACGACGCTGCGGGAGTCCGAGGAGGTCGCGGCCGCGACGGTGCTCGCCTACGCCGAGGCCACGCAGCCCGGTCAGACGCTCCTGCTTCACCGACTGCGTCGGCACGCGCCCGCGCATCACCTCGTCCTGGACGAGACCTCGATCCGCAACCTGGAGCTGTTCCGGACGCTGCGCGACGGGCTGCGCAAGGGCTCGGTCCTGTGGGCGATCGACGGCACCAAGACGGCGATGGGCGGCCGCCTGCTGCGGCGCTGGCTCGGTGCGCCCTCGCGCGACCGCCAGGTGATCGCCGACCGCCTGGACGCGATCGATGCGCTGGTCGCCGAGCCCACCCTGAGGGCGGAGCTGCAGTCCCGACTCAAGGACGTCCGCGACG
>CAJXVA010000885.1 GCA_913061055.1 uncultured Pseudomonadota bacterium | reverse complement strand
CCACCTTCGACTTCACCCCCCTGCCCGCGGGTGTCTTTGGCTCCGACGGCTTGGTCTCCAAGTTCGTGTTCCAGAAGAAGGCCGGCTCGCTCTTCGATCCCGTGCTCGACAACGACGAGCGCCCCGTCTGCCTGCCCTGCAATTAAACCTCCGCACTGGACAGCGCCCCCACGCCTCGGCTAGGTTCCGCCGCGGAGGCGCTTGACGTGCTGGTGCTGTCTGCGGACTTCAAATCCGTTGTGGGGTGCGAGAAGCGCTCCGGGCAGGTTCGATTCCTGTGCGCTTCCGTTTTGAATCGGCAGCTGGGGTGACCTAGCTGCCGATTCTCGTGGTTGGTGCGGAGGTGTCACCACTTGTGTCACCACCTGGGGTGTCCAGCGCCTTCACCGCGTCGCGATTGATCGCCGGCGAGAGGTGGGCGTAGCGCATCGTCATCTCGATCGACGCGTGGCCCAGGAGTTCGTCGTCCCTGTAGAGCACGAACTGACGACGCAGATGCCGCAGACCAAGCCAAGGCTGCGCGGCTGGTGTCGCGACGAGGGACGTCGCGACTACGACCGCTCTTCGGGGTTTCGACCTCGTTGCACGAGGCCTCTTGTCGGACACGCAGACGTCCGGCTTTGGCGTCCACCACATCCCGGGGAGCATCCGGAGTGCGTCGATGCATAGCCCCGTTTTGCGGGAGAGCGTGAACGAGTCCGCCGAGGCATCGGTATGGGTCGGCTCAGACAGCACCTGCACCTGAGGGTCACCTGACCATCGGCCGCTACCGACGTTGCTCTGGCTTCGGACGCGTGACAAATCAGACCGCATGAAACTCGGAAGTCTCTTCTCAGCGATCTTCATATCCGGCGCACTGCTGCTGGTAACCGTGTCGAACACCGGTTGCGCCACGGCGCAGACGTTCGAGGCGAAAGTCCGCTCCCGAGCCGCGTTCGACCTCGACTGTTCTGAAGTCAAGCTGACGAAACTCAGTGGCGGTGTCTATGGCGTCCAGGGCTGTGGGGAGAAAGCAGCCTACGTGCTCATCGCCAAGTCCGAGCACGCGTGTAGCCGTGGCGCCGTGAAGTCCCACGCTAAACGCGACTGCGCCGCCCTGCTCAACTCCACCGACACTGCCAACCGGTAAGCGCCCCCAGATCGCATAGGACTCTCGACACGGCGGGATCAAGAGAGGCTCAAGGACATTGGGCTTGTAGTGATCGGCAACCTAAGCCGGACTACGCAGCTCGCCTCGCGGGGCAACGGGGCAACAGCCCGCCCAAGAGTCCGCAAGTTTCCTTGCAACGCGTCCTGGAGATGGTCGACCAAGACGTGGGCACCCGGCTTCTAGAAATCGCGCCTGTTGTGCCCCACGAGTCGCGCCCAGAAGCTGACCAGAGAAGAGTGAGAAGAATGACCACATCCAACCCACAATCTGTACAACAACGGCCGAGCCAAGCACGCCTGGCCGGAAGGTTATCGGCGGCAACGAGTCTCGTCCTGCTCGCGAGCCTCCTACCGTCCTGCGTGTTCGTCGGATCCGATAAGCACGCAAAGCTCCTGCACGCGCACGACCACGGATGCAAGAAGGCCGCCGTCGCAGTGCAGCGGCCGGTGCCCAATGTGGCCGTCACCCAAGGGTGCGGGACCAAAGATGCGACGTACTACCATGTGCTCTCTGGGATCAGCTGGAAGAACACCGTCGCGCCACTCCTCGAGCGCGTCCGATTCGAGCGCCCATGTGACGGCGAGATGACATGGACAGTGCTCAACGCTACCAGCATAGGCATTTCCAGGTGTGGCACTCGGATGGTCTACGTCTCTACCATCGATGGCTGGGTGCTCAATAGCGAGACCACCCTCGCGGCCGGTTCCTCGACAGGAGGCACGTAGCCAAGTTGCCGCCGGCGATTCGTTTTCCCGACACATACGCGTATCGGTTACCCCATCTCCAAGCCCAACGCGACCGAGAAGGAGTATCCGTACCGCGCCGGGACGCTGTGGCCCGTCCAATACTTGGCCTGCCAGCCGTGCTCGGTTCCGTCTGCGAGAGTCCAACAACACTCGACCCCGCCGTCCCCGCCAGATCCGTGGAGCGACACGAATTCGGCGTCCGGCGCGGACTACTCTTGAGCGACCTGTTCTCAGATAAACTGCTCGTATCCATCGCGCTGCCCACCGGGGCCCAGAGACCCAAGTCGAGTGAAATCAATGTCAGGGATGTCCATGGATGATCTTCGGCGCTCCGGAGCTACAACAGAGAATCCCCTTCCTCACTTGAGATAATCCAGGACGCGATCCACTCGCTCGCTGAACCTGATGCTGCCTCGGTTTTGTGGACGCCTGGAGATGAGAGAAGATGGAACCCAGC
>CAJXVA010000884.1 GCA_913061055.1 uncultured Pseudomonadota bacterium | reverse complement strand
GTATAAGAGACAGACCATCATGCCGACGACGGCACACAGCGCGACCCCGACGGCGGTCCACACCTTGACCTGACGACTCATCCGCTCGCTCCAAACTTGTAGCCCTTGCCGCGCACGGTGAGGATCACTTTGGGCGAGCCGGAGTCATCTCGCAGCTTCTCTCGGAGTCTGGCTACATGCATGTCGACCGTCCGGGTTTGCGTGTGTTCGGGGTTGACGTGCCAGATCTCGCGCAGCAGCTCGTCCCGTCCGACCGCGCGGTCTGGATGTTGCGACAGGTGGGCCAGGAGCGCGACCTCTCGGTCCGCCAGCTCCGCCCGATGACCGTCATCAAACACCACCTCGCGGCGAGCCAGGTCGGCGTGTCCTCCGGGGATCGACACGCGCGCGTCTTCGGCCTCCTGCGGGGGAGCGCGACGCAGGACCGCTTCGACCCGCGCCAGCAGCTCTCGGACGCTGAACGGTTTGACGACGTAGTCGTCGGCGCCGAGCCGAAGCCCGCGGACGCGGTCCGCCTCGCGACCGCGCGCGGTGAGGATGATGATCGGGAGCTTCGGTTTGACGCGCCGGACCTCCGAGAGGACCGTGAAGCCGTCCCCTCCGGGAAGCATGAGGTCGAGTAGGACGCAGTCGCAGTGGTCCCGCAGGGCGGCATCCCGACCGGCGGGCGCGGTGTCGGCCTGCAGGACACCGTAGCCGTCGAAGCCCAGAGCATCGACCAGCCCCATGCGGATCGCAGGGTCGTCTTCGACGACGAGGACGGTGGCGCGGGTTCCAGACATCGGACTAAAGAGTAAATCCTGCGGCTTGAGCTTGGGCGGAGATCGAGTCGATGATTGCGTTGTCCAGCCGCTGACCGTCCTCGGAGCGGGCGCTGGCGACGAAGGCTTCCCGCTTCGCCTGGAGCTCGCGAAGGTCCTTCTTGAGCTCGCTGCGGGTGTTCCGCGCGTCTGTGACCTTCTGCTGCAGCTCTGCGTCGCTCAGCTTGGAGTCGCCATCCAGGAGCGTCGACCGGTCGAGGGTGCTCAACTCGACGGTTCCCTCTTCGAGCGCGTCGACGAGGTCCCATTTCGCGTTGTTGTACATCCCCGAGGTCTTGCTCATGGCGCGGGCGATCGAGCTGCTACGACCCGCCGAGACGCTGTTCTCGTCTTGACGCATCTGGTTGTCGAGGGCTGCTTTCCCGCGGTAGCCGAACCCGATGTACGTGTCGTTGAGCTTCGAGGAGAGCGTCTCGATCTCGTCGTCGTGGGGCGAGGCGATGTACGCCTGCTTCGCGTTGTGATCGATGCGCAGCGCCTTGCCGCCCCCGAGCCGGGCAGCGTCTTGCCAGCCTTCGTCCCAGTCGCCGTGGCCGGTGCAGTTGACCGTGTTGATCACGATTCCGCGGGAGCGAGCGGCCGCGACGGTTTCGTGGAAGTCCATCGGACCTTGGGTGAACTCCTCGTTGCCAGCGATGTACAAGACTCGCAGGACGTTGTCGCTGTCGTCCCACTCGAGCTCGTTTGTCGCCGCAGCGATCACCTGGCCGGCGAACTCGTCGCCACCGGCTGTGGTGAGTCCGAACAGCCCCTCGGAGACCAAGTCGAGTTCGCTCGAGAAACCCACGACCTGGCGGATGTAGCCGTCCGACTCCGCGAGCCCGTCGTTCCCGTATTCGTAGACCGCGATCTCGAGGCGCGGTGCGTCGCCCTGAAATGTCGCCGAGTCGAGCGCATTGACCACGGCCCACAGCTGCGAGCGTGCTTGGTCGAGCAGGCCGTCCATGCTCGAGCTCGTGTCCAAGAGCAGGGCCAGCTGGATCTTGGGCGCTTGGGCGACCGCGGCGGGCGGCGACACGCTGGCCACGGGGGCTGGCGGGGCAGCCTGACTTCCTGTTGCAATCGGCCAGGCGACTGCGGCGAGCAGGGCCGCGGTGCTGGCGAGCAAGACGGTCTCCATGGTCCGAAACGTGCTGCGGCGCGGTCGCGGCGGGGTGCGAACCAGGGCGTACCCGGAGGCATCGGGAGCGTGCTCTTCGGGGTCGAGGGCGGCGTCGGAGGGCCAGCGAGGGTCGCGCGGGGTCATGTCTTCAGCGTGAGTCCGAAATCGGCACCGTTTGTAACGACGACGTATGGCGCAGCACCGGGCATCCATCCCGCGCGGTTTGAGTGCACACGGTCCGTCGGGCACACTGAGTTCGATGGTCTTGCCGAGGCGTTGGAAACGAGGAGTGTGCGTCGTCGCCGGTAGCCTCTGTCTGTTTCCCGCTGTCGCGCTAGCGCAACCAGCGCCTGCGATTGAACCAGCACCTCCGCCTGCGCCCGCGCCAGCTCCGGCACCTGTCTCTTATACACATCTGACGCTACCGACGAGCGATCTAGTGTA
>CAJXVA010000883.1 GCA_913061055.1 uncultured Pseudomonadota bacterium | reverse complement strand
GATGTGTATAAGAGACAGATCGACAGCAGACCGACCCCGTCATGCACCGCGGTGTGTACGTACGCGTTCCACCACCCCGACGGCTTGTCGGCCAAGGCACCTTCGGCCAGCACCGACAGCGGCGCGACCTCGCCTGGTTTGGTGATCTTCTGCTCGGCGAGGAAGCGCGTGGCGATGTCCCTCGACTGCTCGAAGCCCAGGTTCTGGATGAGCGCCGGCAGACCTTCGCGGAACGCCAGGGCGTTCTCGGAGAGGAAGTTGATCGCGTCCAGGGTCGCGATGTCGTGCTCCAGCATGTACGCGGTCAGGCTGATCAGCATGCCGAGCATGCGGGTGCGGGCGGCCTCGAACTTCTCCGGCGGGCACTTCTGGCCGCGCTCGTAAGGCCACGTCTTCTTCGGGTCGTCGATGTACGCCTTCCATTCGTCGGGAATGGCGAACAGGGTGCTGTCGACCTCGGTCTGCATGAGCTCCATGCAGTGAGCCGAGAGGTAGTTGGCGCCCGGGATCAGGTTGTGCACGAAGAACGGCGAGGTGCCGAGGGTCTTCTTGCAGACGTCGTCGACCTCTGCTGGGGACATTTCCAGGTCCACGCTGGTCCGGACCGCTTCGAGCATCATCCCGCAGAACAGACGGTCGGCCGCGAAGGACGGTACGTCGGCGGTGGGGATGAGGTTCATCCCCAGGCCGCCCAAGAAGCGCTTGATCGACTTGAGCTCGCCCTTGCCGGTGACCGCTCCGCGGACCGGGACTTCCCACAGCTTGTTGGTGAGGTGGGGGAAGAACGGGTGCATCACCCCGCACCGCTCCTTGCCGTCGAGCTGCTCGAACAGCATCGTGCTGGGGAAACCGCTGGTGGCCGAGAAAATGAACGCTTCGGGGTCCCGGGCTCGCACGGCCGCGTAGAAGCTGTGCTTGATGTTCAGTCGCTCGGGGATCGCCTCGAAGACGAACCCAACCTTCAGGTCCGCCGGGAGGTCATCGATTCCCCCCTGAACGATTGTGATGCCGTTCATGATCGTGGAGACGGTGTCGGCGTCGAAGCGTCCGCCGTAGGCCTTCTCGAGCTTCTCTTTGACGCCTTGCACGTCGTCCGAGAGATCCAGCGCCACCACGGGGATGCCCTTGGGGGCGAGCAGGCGCGCGAACTGGCCAAGCTTGCCGAAGCCCACGTTGCCGCAAGCGCCGGCGACCACGAGCGCGCGCACGGGGCCGCCCTCGTCGGGCTGGAACACGGGTCGGAGATGGGCGTCCGAGAGTTGCGTCATCGCCGGCAGGATAGGGGCCTAGCCGCAATCGGTGGTTGGCCTGAGATTGAGGAATCCCACTTCGAAGGCACCCGTGCCCCACCGGGCGGGGCGGATGCAGTACGGTGGCCCTTGTCCAATGCTGGAGTTCCCGATGACCGCATCTCGATTCACGATTTTTGGGGCGCTCGCCGCCACCCTGCTCATGGTTCCAGCCTGTGACGACAAGAAAGCCGACGCGAAGAGCGAGGCCAAGACCGAGGACAAAGCCAAGCCGGAGGGCAAGGACGATGCCAAAACCGGCGATCAGAAGGCCGAGGACAAGGCCGCGGTGGACGGCGGTAACGCCGATCCCGAGGCGGCCAAACCGGCCGAGATTGAGGGCGGCGCGGAAGCCGCTGCGGACACCGCGATCGGTGTCCCTGTCTGCGACGAATACCTCGCGAAGTACGCCGCCTGCATCAACGAGCACGGGCCCGAAGACTCGCGAAAACAGCTGAACGAGCTCATCGCCAAGAGCGCGCAGCGCTTCAAAACGCAGTCCGAGGGGCCCGAAAAGGACTCTTTGGAGCAGGCGTGCAAGGCGATGCTCGACGCCGCCAAGAAGACCACCAAGGACTGGGGCTGCACCTACGAGTGAGCTCAGTCCGTCTGGGGGCTCGCGGCGACGCGTCCTTGCTGCGGCCGATCATTCGTTTTTTTGAACCCGATGCACTATCTTACGCGTCCCAACGGACGCAGGGGCCCATTAGGGCCGCTCGCAACTCTCGGGCTCGGCCGCACTCGCGCAGCCACCCGAACCAAACCCAAGTTCAAACGGAGACAACAATCATGAAACTCAGCAAGCTCATCGTTGCCGCCTCGCTCTGCACCTTCGGCCTTTCCATGCCCGCCTGCGACAAGAAGGAAGAGGCAAAGAAAGAGGACAAGAAGGACGCGAAGGACGGCGACAAAAAAGACGAAGAGAAGAAGGACGACAAGAAGGAAGAAGAGAAGAAGTAGTCTTCTCCTCGATCGTTCGAGGAAGGGCGATTCGCTTCGGCGGATCGCCCTTTTTCCTTGGTTGCTCGCGTCGGCGGTGGGGCAAAAAAACGCCGGGATGAGCTGTGACCCTGTCTCTTATACACATCTCCGAGCCCACGAGACCTC
>CAJXVA010000882.1 GCA_913061055.1 uncultured Pseudomonadota bacterium | reverse complement strand
CGGCATACGAGATGTAGAGAGGTCTCGTGGACTCGGAGATGTGTATAAGAGACAGCACTTTGCGGAGCCAGCGGGGGGCGTTCGCGGGGAGCCCTGGTGGCAGCGCCTCCTCGCGAGCGACGAGGAGGGCATCGAGCCCGGCCGCTTCGGCATCGGCGTGGGGACGACGACCTTCGAGGGCCTCGAACAGCGCGACGCAGAAGGCGTACTGGTCCGCAGCAGGCGTGGCTTCTCCCCGGGCCTGCTCCGGCGCCATGTAGACCGGCGTTCCCACGAAGGCCCCGGTCTGGGTGTAGCGGGCGCGTTCGGCCGACTCCTCGAGCTCCAACCGGGTGGTGGAGGTCAAAGGATCGTCCGCGCCCGCGGCAAGGCCGAAGTCGACCACTCTGGGCAGCTCGTCCTCGACCAAGACGTTGTCCGGCTTGAAATCACGGTGCACCAGACCCGCGTCATGGGCGGCCTGCAGACCGCGGCCGGCCCCGATGAACATGCGTACGACGGCTCGCCAGTCGCGGGGGGTCTCCATCCAGTCGCGCAGCGTCTCCCCCTGCACCAGATCCATGACGATGAATCGGTCCTCGCCATCGGTGCCGACTTCGTAGACGGTGACGACGTTTGGATGGCGGAGCTTCGCGAGGGCGCGGGCCTCGAGCACGAAACGATCGACGCCACAGGGGTCCAATGCGCTGGATCGGAGAACCTTGAGCGCAACCTTGCGGTCGAGGTCGGGGTCGAGCGCCTCATAGACGACCCCCATGGCGCCGGCGCCTCGTCGTGCCCCGAGCTCGAACCGTCCCAGCCGAACGCTCTGGGTCGCGCCGAACATTCGCGAGTGCAGCGCCGCGAGCATCTGCTCACGCTCCACGTCCTTGCCGGTCGCAGCGTTGGGGTCTTCGGCGATCAGCGCCTCGGACAAGGGGGCGTCCGCAACCCGTGGGTCTTCGGGAATCACCGACTCGGACACAGTAGCGCGATCCCAGCCGGTCGTGAGGTCGCACCGCTTGGCCGCCGGGGGTATACCTGCGCGCGATGAACTCGCTTCGGTTCACCTCGATCGCTCTAGGATTGTCGCTGCTTGGCGGCGGGTGCAAGACAGCGGGGCCGGAACCAACGCTGCCGGTCGAGACCTCGCAGCCCCTGGCTACGGAGCCGGCCGCCATCGAGCGGTCCATGCCGGCCGGAGAGGCCGACGGGACGCGGGTCGCGCTGGGAACCCAAGGCGCGGTGACCAGCGCCGAGGCCAGTGCGAGCGAGGTTGGCATTGCGATCATGAAGAAGGGCGGCAATGCCATCGACGCGGCCGTCGCGGTCGGCTTCGCCCTTGCGGTCACGCACCCCTCCGCCGGCAACATTGGCGGCGGCGGGTTCATGGTGGTCCGGATGGCCGACGGCGACACCGCGGCGTTCGACTACCGAGAGCAGGCTCCTGCCGCCGCGACCCGGGACATGTTCCTCGGCCCCGACGGCAAGCCCACCAAGGAGCGCCTGGTCGGTCCCAAAGCCGCGGGCATTCCGGGATCCGTTGCCGGCCTGGCGCTCGCCCACAAGACCTATGGACAGCTCCCCTGGCGTGACGTCGTGATGCCGGCGGTGGAGCTCGCCCGGGGTGGCAACGCGCTGGATAGCTTTCACGTCCAGGACATCGAGCGCGGGGTCGGGCGCATCCGGGACGCAGGCTATGAGGCGTCGGCAGCCTTCTACACCAAGCCCGATGGGTCGCTGTACGCCGTGGGCGACACCTGGAAACAGCCTGTCCTCGCAGCCACGCTCGAGGCCATCGCGGAGGGGGGACCACAGGCGTTCTACGAGGGACCGATCGCAGAGACGATGGCAGCCGAGAACGCGGCCGCGGGCGGCTTGTGGACCGCCAAGGACCTCGCCTCCTACGAGGCCAAGCGACGCGAGCCGATCGCGTTCGAGTACCGCGGGCACGACATCATCACCATGCCCCCGCCATCGGCTGGCGGGGTGGGGCTGTACCAGATGCTCGCGGCCGCCGAGGCGCTCGACCTGGCGTCCAAGCCCTGGCGGAGCGTCGAAGAGGTCCACCTTCATGTCGAGATCGCCCGCAGGACGTACGTCGACCGCAACATGCTGTTGGCGGATCCCGACTACGTGAAGCTCCCCCTCGATCAGCTGATGACCGCGGCGTACGTCGAGGGACGGCTGGCCGACATCGACCCGGCCCACGCCACCCCGTCCAGCGAGATTCACGCTGGCATCCCACCGACCAAAGAGGAATCGCATCAGACCACGCACTTCTCGGTCGTCGATGCGGCCGGCAACGCCGTGTCCAACACCACCACGCTCAACCTGGGCTTTGGGGCGCGCTTTGTGCTCGCGAGCTCCGGCGTGCTGCTGAACCTGTCTCTTATACACATCTCCGAGCCCACGAGACCTCTCTACATCTC
>CAJXVA010000881.1 GCA_913061055.1 uncultured Pseudomonadota bacterium | reverse complement strand
CTACACTAGATCGCTCGTCGGCAGCGTCAGATGTGTATAAGAGACAGGACAACGATCGACTTCACGAGTCCGAGTTCGTGCGCCCGCGCGGGGGTCAACCGATGCACCGCCGAGTCCGTCCATCGCCCCAACGTCGCGCCGTAGGCCAGCACCATTCCCGGGGCGAGGTCGGCGAGCGCCTCGGTGCGCAGCGCCGTCTGCATCCGGTGGGGCTCATCGACGATCACCACTGGAGCCGTGGCCGCCAGGGCTGCCAGCGGAGCCTGCCCCCCAAACGTGTCGCACGGTCGCCGCAACACGTTGGTGTCCTTGGTGAACGCATCGATCGTCACGACCATGAACTCGACCGTCGTCGCGCGTACGAACTGTCGCAACCGCCCAAGATGGTCACGGCGATAGGCGAAGAAGCGAGGAGACAGCGCTGGGAACAACTCCGCGAAGTGCTCTCGCGTCGAGCGCAGGGTCGCCAGCACCCCCTCCCGAATCGCCACCGATGGCACCACGATGATGAACTTCCGGACGCCGTCCTGCGCCGCGAGCTCGAGGGCGGTGCGCAGGAACACGTAGGTCTTGCCGGTGCCCGTCTCCATCTCGACCCCGAGCCGATCCGGGAGTCCCGAGGGGTTCGCAAACGCGACCAAGCCGCGGTCGTCGACGCGCATCCCTCCGGGCTGCAGGTCGTTTCGATCCACGGCCCCAAGCACGGCGTCGATGGCCTCCCGTTGGTGGGGCAGGCCGGGATCGAATCGCAGCTTCACCTCCGCTCCCCCACAGTCCGCAGCCTATCAGGCAGACTCGACCCGGAAACGACCCGTCAACTCCACCCGCTCCGGGTCCGACCAGGCCTCGTCCGGCACCACGACGGTGGCCCCTTCTGGCAACCCGAGATCCTCCAGGGCGGCCGGGCTGCCCGGCTCCAACGACCAGGCGAACCCGCGCCCGCCATCGCGGAGCACCCGCCAGGCCCCATGCTGCTCGAGCCGACCGTGAAGCCCGACGCCCCGCTCCAGGGCGCGCGCGAACGGATCGAAACGCTCGGACCGGCATGCCTCGGCGACCTGAATCGCCTCCAGCGTCTGGCCCGCAGCGGTCTGTGAAGGCTCCAGCGAGAACGACCGCAACCCGCCACACCGCGTGGACACCCGGGCCCGCGTCACGTCGCAGATCGTCTCGAACCCATCGTGGTCGACCGGCTCGGGCCACTGACCCAGCACGCATGGCCGCTGCCCCCCATCGCTCTCGTTCGCCCGGGCGACCGCCTCCGCCGTCGTGCCGGAGCCCGCGAACGGATCCAAAACAAGCCCTGTGGGGTCGGTCGCAAGCTGGACGCACCGCTGCACCAACGCCACCGGCTTGGGGTGGTCAAACACCGCAGTGCCCAGCGCCTCGCGAAGGTCGATCGTGCCCTGCTCGGTTCGCATCTGCGGCTCGTCCCACAGGCCCTTCGCCTTCGCGGTGTCCTTGCGGTGTTTTTCGTAGACGTTGAATCCCCCATCGCGTCGACGCTTGGCCACCACCTGGGAGGTGACCGGGTCGTCATCGACGAGGTTCGCGGCGGCCTTGGGCTGGCCCCACCGCCACACGCTGCCGGCCCCAACCGCGTTGCGAGGCTCGACGACCACGTCGTAGCCGGTGCGGGGCTGCAGACTCACCGAGAGCCCCCCATTGCCATCGTCCCGCGAGGGGTCCACGTAGAACGGATAGAACAGATTGGGGCGGTTGCCGGGATGAAACCGCGGGTTCCGGTTGCGGAGTTCTCGGAGCACGTAGGGGCCCACTGCGTCTCGCAGCGCGTCTTTGGGCGGCGGCTTGGGGAGCTCTCGGATCCGGGCCTGGGGCGTGGCCCCGTAGACAAGCAGATACTCGTGCCCGGTGGCGATGCGGAGGTAGTCGCGTCCGCCGCGGTTGGTCACCACGACCACCTGCGCGATGAAACACTCCTCCCCGAAGATCTCATCGAGCAACAGCCGAAGGTGATGCACCTCGTGGTCGTCGATGCTCACACACAGCACGCCCTCGGGCGCCAGCAGCGACCGCGCGTGCCACAGCCGGGGATACATCATCGACAACCAAGCAGAGTGGTAACGGCCCTCGGAGCGCGGATTGGCCCGCAGCGGGGTTCCGGTCTCGTCGACTTGGCCCGTCCGCCGAAGAAACGCCTCGCGGGTCTCGCCGAATCGGTCGCGGTACACGAAGTCGCGCCCGGTGTTGTAGGGCGGGTCCATGTAGATCAGCTGGGTGCGCTCGAAATACGCGGGCCGCAGCACCTTGAGCATGTCGAGGTTGTCCCCCTCGACGAGCACCGTTTTGGCCTCGTCGAAGGCGATGCTGCGATCCGCTCGCGTCCGCAACCGCGTCGCCGCAGGAGCATCCAGCGAGGCGAGGACCTGTCTCTTATACACATCTCCGAGCCCACGAGACCTCTCTACATCTCG
>CAJXVA010000880.1 GCA_913061055.1 uncultured Pseudomonadota bacterium | reverse complement strand
CGAGATGTAGAGAGGTCTCGTGGGCTCGGAGATGTGTATAAGAGACAGGTCGTAGCCGGTGGCAGCGACGTAACGCAGCGCGAGGTCGTCCGCTTGATACTCGTCGTCGCGGCTGTACTTGAGCAGCGCCAACCCAGCGACGCCCGCGGCGAAGCCCCCGATGTGACGCAGCCCCGGATCGACAACCCGGAACACGCCGACGCTGCGACGCGCCACGTTGGTCTTTCGGAGCTTCACCGCCCCGTGCCGCGCGGTGACGTGTCCCACCTCGTGGCCCAACACCCCCGCCAGCTCCGCTTCGGAGTTGAGATGGGTCAGCAAGCCGCGGGTGACATAGACGAATCCACCGGGCAGCGCGAACGCGTTGACGGCCGGATCGTCCAGGACACGAAACGTCCAGGGCAACTGCGGTCGCTCGGATTCCTCGGCGATCGCGGCCCCGACCTCTTCGACCTTGGCGACGAGCGCGGGAGCCTCGGTGAGCGGTCGCATCGAGGAGGTGATCTCCTCGTCGGACTTGCGACCAAGCTCGACCTCTTCACTCTCCGAGATCAGGAACGCCTGGACGCGCCCGGTCGCCGGGTTGAGCGAACACGCCGACAAAGCCAGCGTACCGACGAGGACCGAGCGTGCCGCAATGCGCATGGCCACGGGCTCCTAGACTCGCTTGCGACGCTTCTTGCCGAACCCGAAGAAGCCCGAAGACCCCTTCGAGATGTCCTCTTCGCGCTCTTCGGCGATCTTCTGCAACACGACCAGGTGCTCTTCGCTGAGGTCGTCGGGGACCCGAACCTCGACGTGAACGATGTGCGTCCCGCGGCCGCGTCCGCGACCCAGCACCGGCATGCCTTTGCCCTTGAGCCGGATCGTTGCACCGGGCTGTGTGCCGGGCTCGATCTCGAGATCGACTTTGCCCTCGAGCGTGTCGGCCTCGACGTCACAACCGATGGCGGCCTGGAACATCGTGACGATCACGTTGCTGTGAATGTCGAACTCGTCGCGAACGAAGCGTGGGTCTTCTTTGACCCGGACGATGACGTAGAGATTGCCCGGCGGCCCCCCGCCGGCGCCCGGCATGCCTCGGTTTTGGATGCGGAGCGTCTGGCCGTCATCGATGCCGGCCGGCACGTTGATCGTGAGCGTGGACTCGCGCTCGATCGTTCCGGTGCCGCTGCAACCGCCGCACGGGTTGCTGATGACCTTGCCTTGACCGCGACACGCGGGGCAGGTCGTCTGCAACGTGAAGAATCCTTGGCGGTGGACCACCTGGCCCTGACCGTTGCACTGCGGACAGGTCTCGGGAGAGGACCCCGGCTCGGCACCCGACCCATCGCAGGTGTCACACGCCTCGGGCTTCGAGACCGTGACGTCGTGCTCGCCGCCTTCGAACGCGTCGCTGAGCCCGATCGAGAGCTCGACCTTCATGTCTTGGCCACGGCGCGCTCCGCCTTGGCGCTGGCCAAATCCGAACAGACCTCCGAAGAGGTCCTCGAAGTGGGACATCACGTCGTCGGTGCCGGAGAACCCTGAGAAGCCAGCGCGGGCCGGCCCCTCATGACCATGACGGTCATACAGCTCGCGCTTCTCGCCGTCGCTGAGGACCTCGAACGCTTCGGCGGCTTCTTTGAAGCGCTCCTCGGCCTCGTCGTCGCCCGGGTTGCGGTCCGGGTGGAACTTCATCGCGCACTTGCGGTACGCGCGTTTGATGTCGGTGGCTCCAGCTTCTCGGCTGACTCCTAGGACATCGTAGTAATCTCGCTTCGCGGACACCGCGCGCGGAAGCTAAGCATCGACACGCGACCTGTCAACGGGCCGGCGTGCCTTTGACGCCAGATGCGCTGTGGTACCGTCCCCACCGGCCTGAAATCGGCCCCTTTTCACGATGTTTGCCTCCGCCCCCCGCTCGTCGTCCGTTTCTCTTCGTTCGTTGATCTCCAGCGCCCTCGTCGCGGCCGCTCTCAGCGTGACCGGCTGCGCAGACGATCCCGGGCCCGGCAAGCTGTTCGACGAGGACGGAGTCTTCGAACTCACGCGGTTCGCACTGGGCGGTTCCGGCCTCGAAGAGGTCAGCGGCACCAAGGCCAAGACCTTCTTCCTCAAGTTCGATGAGACCGCCGGCGTGGTGCAGACCGCGATGTGCAGCAACGACGACATCGACGACCCGACCAACTCGGAGTGCAGCGGCTTCACCGACTCGATGTGGATCTGTCAGTGCTTCGGATACGGCTTCGAGGAGGACCAGATGGCCTGGCAGGAGTTCGAAGCCGGCGGCACCATCCCCATCGTCAAGGTCGGCCAGGAAGAGGTCGAGGAGGACCCGGCTGAGGGCGACACCGACACCGACGGCGGCAGCGGCGGCGGAGAAGCCGGCGGGGACGAGCCTGCTCCCGCCGGAGCCATCCACCCTGTCTCTTATACACATCTCCGAGCCCACGAGAC
>CAJXVA010000879.1 GCA_913061055.1 uncultured Pseudomonadota bacterium | reverse complement strand
CGTTCGAACAGGCGTGCCCCAACGCGCCGCGCATCGTCCCCACCGACGCCAAGCGGCACGTCGTACACGTGGACGAAGGTGTCAGCGTCATCGCCCACCCGATCGGCGGCCTCGAGCGCGTGCCGCAGACCCAGTGGGCCATCGGCGACGCGCTCGAACTCCCGGCCCCCCAGTAGCGGCGGCCTCGCGCCCGTCGACGGAGGTGCCCATTTGCGGAAGTTGAGGGACCGTGGAGACCTCCAGGGTCTCTCAACTTCCGAAAGCGGGCAGTTGGCGGCGCGGCGAAGCGCCCCAAGCATGCAGGCGAGGGTCGACGAGGCAGCGCTTCGCCGCGACGACGGCGCGGGGCTCGGCACGCGCCCGCAGCGAGTGGAGCGCCCGAACCGACACCCCGACCGCGGCCGCGATACTCGAACGCGGCGAGCCACCAAGCTCGGTGGCCAAGCCGACAAACGTTGCGCGGCACGGATGCCCCTTGCGGTAGCGATCGTCCGGCCGGCACCGTAGGGAAGACGCGCAAGCGGAGGCCATCGCCTCGAACGTCGCGGCCAACCCGCTGTTTGCAAGCGTGTGTCCGGGAGGTTTGCGAGCCGAGTCCGAGCAGCTCCCGTCGTCGACGGTAAACCAAAACATCTGCCCCGGCGTGTACCCAAGTCCGTCGAGAACCGTCGCGGGACCTCCCCAAGGATCGTGAACAAGGCCGAGCGCGTCGCGAAACGTCGACCACCGACGCCAATCGTTGCAGCGTCATTTCGGCGCGGGTGCGCGAATCGGTGAACGACCCGTCTTCGGAAGTTGATGTCACGTGGAGGGGCTTCAACTTCCGTAGACGGGCAGTTGCGGCAATGCAGCCGCGGCCGCGGCCGCCGCCCTCAGTCGCTGAGCTTGCTGACCATCGCCATCTCGATCTGACGGCGCTGCAGCGACACATCGGTGATCTCGACGATCAAGCGATCGCCCACGGCGAACACTTTGCCGCTCTTGATCCCGGTCATGATGGCGCCCATGTCGTCGACCTCGAACTTCTCCCGAAGCTCGCGCTCGATCTGGGCCCGCCGGACCATGCCATCGACGGCCGGAGCATCGAGGGTGACGTACAGGCCGCCCTTCGACATGCCGTTGATCGAGGCTTCGAACCGATCGCCGATCCGGTCGCGCATGAAGGCCGCGCACAGCAGCGCCTTCGCATCGCGTTCGGCTTGGGTGACCGAGCGCTCCTTCTCGCTGCACGCGCCGGCCTGAGCCGTGCTGTCCCGCATCGAGGGCATGCGGGGCACCGGGTCGGGCCCACAGAAGCCACCCGTCTGCCGCAAGTACGCCTTGAGCACCCGGTGACTGATCAAGTCGGGGTACCGGCGAATGGGGCTGGTGAAGTGCACGTAGGCCGGACTCGCCAGCGCGAAGTGGCCCAGGTTGTGCGTCGAGTACTCAGCCTGCGCGAGCGTGCGAAGCAGCAAGGCGTTGAGCGGAGCCCGACGCTCGTGGTCCTCGAGCCGTTCGAGCAACTCACCAAAGGCCAGCGGCGAACGCAGGTCCTCGGGCGACACCTCGACCCCGAGCAACCCCGCGACCTGAGTGAACCGCTCGATCCGGGCTTCGTCGGGCCGGTCGTGGGCGCGAAAGACCACCGGGAGACGGTGCTCGACGGCAAGCTGCCCCACCCCCTCGTTGGCGGCGACCATCAGCTCCTCGACGAGGTTGTAGGCGCGCTTCATCTCCGGGTCTTGGCGGGCCTGCACGACGTCGCGCACCCGCTCGCGGTCGTCCTCATCGAGGATGACCTTCGTCTCGGGCAGATGTAGCTCGACCGCGCCCCGCTTGAGTCGAGCCGACCGGAGCCGGTCGGCCGCTGCGCGAAGCATCACGACACGCGCGCCGACGTCTTCATCGAGTGGGCGCTTCCCGCTCATGTGGTCCGCAGCTTGGTCGTACGACAGGCGCGCCTTCGATTTGATGACCGCTGCAGCGACCTCCGCCTTGCCCATGGCACCGCGGGCGTCCACGTCAAACGAGACGACCATCGCGCAACGTTCCTTGTGGGGGACCAACGAGCAAATCCCCGCGCTCAACGGCATCGGAAGCATCGGGATGACCCGAGACGGCAGGTAGCAGGAGAAGTACCGGGTGCGAGCCTCGGTATCGAAGATGTCGCCCTCGTGCACGTAGTGCGAGACGTCGGCAACCGCGACGTGAACCCGCATCTTGGCCCGCCGTGGGTCCTTGCCCAGCAGCTCGACACAGACCGCATCGTCGAAGTCGCGTGCGTCCGGCGGGTCGATCGTCATGAAGTCGAACTCCCGCATGTCGGCCCGGTTCTCGCGGTCCGCCTTGACCACGCGGTTGGGGACCAACTCCGCCGCGTCGAGCACCGACTGCGGAAGGTGCGGATCGACCTGTCTCTTATACACATCTCCGAGCCCACGAGACCTCTCTACATCTCGT
>CAJXVA010000878.1 GCA_913061055.1 uncultured Pseudomonadota bacterium | reverse complement strand
GTCCGGGGTGACCTCTGGGAGAGGCTCCGCGACAGGAGCAGGCTCGCCGACGTCCGGGGTTGGCACCGGTGGTTCGATGACCGCGTCTGAGGGGTTCGGCTTCGGTTCTGGCTCTGGCTCTGGCTTGGCCGCCGGCTTTTCTGGCGCTTTCGGCTTGTCGAGAGACTCGTCGAACTTCGGGTCGCCCTCGGCGGTCCCCAGGTCGATGTACTCGCCTCCTTCATCCAACATGCCGCCGGTGAGGAGCTCGGGCCGCACGACGGCGATCGCGACCAGCGTCGCGCAGGCCGATACGACCATCCCGATGACGATCTTTCGTGCGCGGTCTCCCAGGACGGCATCGCTCGCTCGGGTCGCGGCAGCCGTCGCCGGGGCTTTGCCCGACTGGAGCATCATCGTACTCGACGCATCCGAGGCCGGGCCGGGTTGCGAGAGCAGGGCGTGGGTCGCGGAGTCGTCCGCGCCCGGAGGGTCGTCCCGAAGCGCGAGTGCAGTGACCTCTGCGGGGGTGGCCGGCTGCTTCGCGGATGTGGCATTGGCGGGGGCGAGGCCCGCAGCCTGTCGGCGAAGCTCGAGTTGACCACCAAACGTGTCGGCGACCCACTGGGCGACCTCGCTGGACGGGGCGAGCAGGTCGTTGCTGATCGCGACCTTGCGAAGCTCGATCAGCATCTCCTCGGCGCTTTGATAGCGTCGGGCTGGGTCGCGTTCGAGGGCGCGGAGCACCACCTTGTCGAGCTTCTTCGGCGGCCGCAGGCCCACGGTGCTCGGGGCGGGGATCTGCATGTTGAGCACCTTGTCGAGCACCTCCTCGGGCGTGTCGCCTTTGAAGAGTTGCTCGCCGGTCAGCGCGTTCCACAGCACGACGCCGGAGGCAAAAATGTCGGCTCGGTGATCGAAGGGACGCCCGGTGATCTGCTCCGGAGCGAGGTACGCAGGCTTGCCTCGGGTGATGCTGGACCGCTCGGGAAGAGCGTTGGAGGCTCGCGCGATGCCGAAGTCGGTGATCCGGCAGATGCCGTTGGTCCCCACCAGCATGTTCTGCGGAGAGAAGTCGCAGTGCACCAGCGTGAGCGGCGAGCCGTCGTCGTCGGTCAGTGAGTGTGCGGCGTGCAGGCCCGTGAGCGCATCGAGGACGATCGGGATGATCAGGTGCGGTGGCCGGGTCTTGCGGTGCACCTTGAGGAGTTCGGAGAGCGTGCAGCCCTCGACGTAGTCCATCACCAGGTAGTGCTGGTTGGCGAGGTTTCCGATGTCGACGATGCCAACGACGTTGGGGTGGTGCAGCCTCGAGGCGATGCGTGCTTCCTGCAGAAGCATCCGGACGTATTCTTCGTTCCGGCTGAGGTGGTCGCGGATGACCTTCAACGCGAAGAGCCGGCGGAAGCCACCGGTGCCGGTGACCTGGCACAAGTACACCGTGCCCATTCCCCCGCGGGCGATCCGCAGCAGGACTTCGTAACGCCCGACCTGGGCGCCGCCGCTGGCTCCGGTCGCTTCCCCTGGAGGCGTGGTGCCGGCGCGTCGGTTGGCGGACTCGACACCGCGAGCGGCAACCTCGGTGACGTTGGGCCCGGGGACCTGCCCATCGGGCCCCTCCGCGTCGGTGATCGGGCGGAACCCTGCGGTCATCGTCCCGCCGGGGTCGGGGCCCGCGGGCGTGTCCGGAGCGAAGGCGACGACCGTCTTGCCGCCGCTGGGTCGGCCTCCTTTGCCGATCTCGCCACCCGCGGAGTCGTTGCGGTCGCTGTCGATCGGCTTGCTTCGAGGAGCGGCGACGTGGGCGGGTGCAGACCACGATGTGCCGATCGGCAGCGGGTCGCTCAGGTCCTCCGCCGGATCGACGCGGGTGGGGTGCGCCTGACGATCTTCAGGCTGCGCCCGGGGGGGCTTGCGCTTGCCACCGGGGCGCTTGCTGGGCGCCTGCGGGAGCTGCAGTGGCCCCATCCGCATCATCGTCTGATCGGTCCGCTCGTCCTCTTCGACCGCCGCCTCTTTTGCGAGGTTGGGGTCGACGAAGGTCCAGCCGTTGGCGTCTTTCTTGGTCGCGGCGGCGGTCTCTGCGGTCCGGCCGCTCGATTGGGCAGGAATGCCCGAGGAGGTTCGTTTGGTCCGACGGGTTTCGATTGCGGCCGTCGGTCGGGGACCGCGGCTTCGACCCGGACGCGCAGGGACCACCTCGCGCGCCGGAACCACCTCGCGCGGAGCCGTCGGCGGGCGCACGGGCTTGGGGGCCTGAGTCTGGGCCCGAGGCGGTTCTGCCACGACGGCGACCGGCGGCGGGGTCTGGGGTGCCTCGGGTGCGCGGACGGCTCGAGTCGCCATCTCGAGGTCAAGCTCGCTTTCGACTTCGAGCGGCTGCGCAGGGGTGACCGGCGTCGCGTGGGGACCGGAGGGGAGTCGTTCGGTGTCTGTCTCTTATACACATCTGACGCTGCCGACGAGCGATCTAGTGTAG
>CAJXVA010000877.1 GCA_913061055.1 uncultured Pseudomonadota bacterium | reverse complement strand
CCCCCGAACAACCCGCCCCCATTCCGGCCGTGGACGGACCGACAGACTCTTCTACAAACGGGTCAACGCGGGCATCCGGACGCGGGAACGAAAGCGATGGCGACAGCGCCCGTGGAGGCCGCGGCGGGCCCGGAGGTTCGCAGACACGTGGTGGTGGACCCGACTTCGTCGCCCGTCGAAGTCGTTCCGGCGAAGGGGGTGGCTACGGCGCCGGCACCGGTCGTGGGAGTGGCTCCGGCCGAAGCCGCGGCGCGGAACCCCATGCACCGCGTAGCCGAAGCCATCGCGGAGGCGGAGGAGACCCAGAGGGGACGACATCGACTTCGACCTCCGGCACACGTGAAACCGGCGACCACGCCGTGGGCGCGGGCCGCCGGGTACGCATGAACAATTCCCCCCGATGCCAGACGCTGGACCTGCTGGCGGTCGAGGCGAGGTCCCACACCCCGCCATCACTGCTCACCTTGATCACCCCCTGTACCCCCCCCGAACCGGGCGGAGTCCCTCAGATGGCTCGCAACTTCGACCCCGACATGATGGCCCAAAGAGGCATCCTCTCGGCGCTGCAACACGATGATGGCCACTTCCTTGCGTCGCCCTACGGCCAAGCCTTCGCGATCGGGAACATTGGACTCGAGGGGACCGGCTCCCCTCGCGGGACCGAGGCCAGTCGGCAGGGTGTTCCGCGAGTTCGCCAAGCCAAGGCCCAGGTCAAAGGAAACCTCGATCGCGACATCATCCGCCGGATCGTCCGCGCGCACATCAACGAAGTCCGTCACTGCTACGCCAACGGGCTCTCCAGGCGACCGAGGATGCGCGGCCGTCTTGCGATCCGCTTCACCATCGGGTCCAGCGGCAAGGTCTCGGCGTCGACGGTGTCTCGCTCTTCACTCGGCGACACGCGGGTCGAGCACTGCATCTCGGCGGCGGTCCGTCGGTGGAAGTTCCCCAAGCCCCAGGACGGAGACGACGTCGTCGTGACCTATCCCTTCGTCCTCGACCAAGGCTGAGCTGGACCCCTCGCCGCTGGAAACGGGGTCGGCCGGGAGTGGACGTGCCCAACGTGGACCCACGGGTCTCGTCGCTCCAGGGGCCGTCCCCTAGCCTGGCTCTTCGAGTCGGGCGATGGAGTTCCGAGCGACGAGGACCGAGAGCTGGAACTGAACCGGAAGCGCGGCGCGATCGGCATCGAGCGTGGCCTGCAGAGCCGCTGCGCAGCCCTGACACTTCTTGCCGGCGAGCATCCAAGCGGGGAGCCAGGCCATGGAGACTCGGGCGTCGGGGTCGCGAACGCTGGAGGCTCCCGCGATGGCTTCGGCCATACCGGGGTCGCCCGGTGACATCCTGGCCACCGCAAACGCGGCGGTCTCACGAGCGAACCAGGCCGCGCCTGGGTCGGTGAGTGTTCGAAGGTAGCAAGCCCGATCCTGCTTGCAGGCGGCAACCAGTGCGGTGCCGTCCGACCAGGCCTTCAGCTCCGCCTTCACCTTTGCGCTGCGGTTGGAAGCCATGGCCTTCTCCACGGCGTCCAGCTCGTGGGGCACGGTGGCGAGAATGGCAAAACGGGCGGCCTCCCACCGAGGGGAGAGCACGAACTCGGCCGTGACCGCGTCGCGGCTGTACTTGCCCCTGCGAACAACGGCGTTGAGACAGGCTCCTGCGGCTGATCCGCCGATCCGCCCGAGGCTCTCGATGATGGGGAACACCTCCCCGGGATCGTCCAAGGTCACCGCGCAGCCACACAGCGGCTCGACTGCCCGCTCGTCCCCGATCATGCCAAGGCTGTGGGCGATCACAGCTCGAGCCGCGCTCTGTTCGATGCGTGTCTGCTCGTCCGCGGGGGCCGGCGGCTCTCCGCGGCAACCCGCGGACGGCATGGCTTCGATGAGCTCGGGGACCGCGCTCGCGGATCCGATCGCCCCGAGAGCGAGGGCGGCGGTTTGGGTCACGACCGACTGCGGGACTCCGTTGTGCTCCGCGTACTCCGTCACCTCCGCGTGTTCGCCTCGCAACATCTTCAGCGTGGACGGGACAGCAGGAGCGCCGATCCGGGCCAGAGCAAGCTTGGCCCGCTCGCCGATGCTGGTCGTCGTGGGCGCGTCCGGTACCCGGAACGGGACGCTCAGCAAGGCGTCCACCGCCCGCGGGTCGCGGAGATGACCAAGGGCCGAGGCTGCCGCCCGGTGAACCGCGACCGGCTGGACGTCAGCAGGTTGGCCCAGCGCCCGCAGCAGCACAGGAACTGCGTCCGGGTCGCGCAGTTGTCCGAGTCGCCGGCAAAGCTCCACTCGGCGGCGTCCTTCGTCATCCTCATCGCGGTCGAGCTCGGGAGAGAGCAACAGCCGCTCGAGTTCTTCGATCTCCACCGCCGCTGGCGAGGTCGACCTCGGTTTCGGCTCGCCGTCCTCCGAGGCCGACACGGGCATCGGGGTCGGGGGCGTTTCGGCTGGGCTGGCCTGGGG
>CAJXVA010000876.1 GCA_913061055.1 uncultured Pseudomonadota bacterium | reverse complement strand
TACGAGATGTAGAGAGGTCTCGTGGGCTCGGAGATGTGTATAAGAGACAGGAACGCGACGAGACCCACTGAACCGAAGCGGAGATCGCTCCGTTCTTCGACGTCGCCGCCCCAGACCGAGGCTTGTGTCCCTCGCGAGAGACGGTCCACCGCCAGCCACCGCTGGGTTCCTGGCGAACTCGAACAATGTAGCCGCGGTCGGAGAAGACAACCTCTTCCGCCGCCAACGCCGGCTGCGGCTCCGCCCCCGCGCTGCGGCGGTGGATCAGGTAGATCAGGCTTCCGCCGACACCGGCGATGGCAAGAATGGGGATCAGGGGAAGGGGCATCAGCTCTCGCTCCGTTCAGGCACCGCCACATCGGGCGCGTTGGGCCCGTGCACACCAAAGGCACGGGCGAGGTCATTGGGAGAGATCGGGTGTCGCGGCTGCAGCGGCGTCACCCGTCGCGCGAGCTCATCCGGCAGCCCGCGCATCACAAGACGCGAGCACACGAGCCCGCGGCGTCTGGGGGCGAGCGCGGCCGCGACGTCATAGGGGGCGCCGACCAGGGCGGACATCGCCCCCCGCATGTACTCGCTGTCCGACGGAGGCAGGACCACACGCACACGCCTCCGCGGCCGCCCCCTCACGCTTCCGTACCGCTCCGAGATCGCGACCCGCCGAACCCCCTCGCGAGGAAAGCAGTCGTAGACGAGGTGGCGACCGTCCGCGTCGAACTCCCCGCAGTCGACCACCACATGACTGAAGCCGCGAAGGCCGGTCTGCGCATCGACAACGCGCTCGATGGGGCACTCCTTGTCCGCGGCGATGAGCACGACCGCAACCGGCTCGTCGAAGTCGACGTGCGCCGCCGTGGCACCGTCCACCGTCCGCACCGCTGCGTGGGAGGCCATCGCCCACCCCAGGGCCCCGCAACACAGCCCCGCTGCGAACAAGATCACGACGCGTCCTCCTCTCGCTCGCCCACCACCACGGTGGTCTGGTCACAGGGGAGAACCTCGACGTCTTCGGCACCACGCACGACGATGACCACCCGCTCGGGCTCGACGCAGGGGCCGAACATCCGCTCCAGCAACCGTCGGGTCCCGTAGCCGACGATCGTGAACACCACCGCCCCGCCTGCCAGCGCAGCAATCGTCTCGAAGGGTCGCGACTGCGACGCCTGTGCACGGGTGCTAGGCATCGTCTATCCCTGCAGCGGGCGGATCCCCTGAAGAAGGGTGAATGGGGGAGGGCGCACGGCCGCCTGGACACCGCTGGCTTCACCGAACATCGCCTCCCACTGCTGCATCGGCGCGTCGCAGTCGGGCAGCCCCGACAGCGCTGTGTTGAGCCTCGACTGGGCCTGCCCCCACAGGAACGGCGGCAGCAATCGCATCCGGCGAACAACCTCGCCGGACTCCTGCTCGAACTGCTCCACGGAGACCTTCGCATTCGTCAGACCGCTCGAGCGCAGGTCTACCTCACTCGCCCCGGACGCCTCGATCTTCGCGCGCAGCGAATCGAAGACCGCCTGCACATCACCGACGTCCTTCGCACCTCGCAGGTCGCAGGCCATCGTCTTGGCCTCGTCCGCCGACAGCCGAAACACGCCACCGTCCGCCGGTGCCGACTTAGGCGGTTTCTTCATCGACGGGGGCGTCACCCGCTTGGAGCCTTTGCCCTTCTTGCCGTTGTTCTGTCCTGCCGGCGACTTCGCCTTCGCCGAGCGAGCCCACAGGGCAATCCCCGCTCCGCCCGCGACGACACCGGCTCCGATCAGCAGCAAGGTCGAGGTCTTCATGCCGCCTCCAGCTGCCCCTCGAGCCAGGAGTCTCCCCACAGCAGCGCCGAGCCCTGGTCGAAAAACTCTCCGAACTCATGGGCGGTAGCCGATCCAGCGCCGTCGACCAAGAACGCATGCACTTGCCAGATCCCATCGACCCGCTCGTCGACCAGATGCTTCGACCGCCCGTCACGCCCGAGCGTCTCCTGAGCCTTGTCCGTGAGCACCCACGCCGACAGAGAGACCCCACTTGCCTCGATCTCAATTCGGCCGACGTAGCCCCCGGCGTAGATCTGCAAGATCCCGCTCTCGCGGTTGTAGCTGACCGACGGCCCCAGCCGGGAGATCAAGTTGAAGCCCACCGCGGTTGCGGTGGCCTCCGTAGCCACCATCCCATCGACGGTGTCCATCCGCAGCGTGACCCGCTCTCCCTCGGGAAAGATGCCAGCACGCTCCTCGGGGACTGCGAAGCGCCACTGCGCATCGGGACTGAGCAACGCGATCGTGTCCTCGAGTTCCGACCACGACGCTTCCCGCGGGTCAGGCATGACCGGGCGCCGCACCCCAGGACCAGTGACGGCGCCCTCGGCCGCCGGAACGACAGGCTCCTGCCCTGGCACGCGAGGAGGCTTGCTCGCACCGGGAAGCCTGTCTCTTATACACATCTCCGAGCCCACGAGACCTCTCTACATCTCGT
>CAJXVA010000875.1 GCA_913061055.1 uncultured Pseudomonadota bacterium | reverse complement strand
TGGGCTCGGGTTCGGGTTCGGGCTCGGGCTCGGGTTCGGGCTCGGCCGTCCGGACGTCGTCGGGTGCCAGGAAATCAACGAGCGCCCGGGTGGACGCGGGCTCGGCCTCACGCATCGGGAAGTGGCCGCAGTTCGGATACACGCGAAGCTCGGCGTTGGGCAACGTGCCCGCCAGACGTTCGCCATCCTCGAGAAGCGTGATCCGGTCCTCGCGGCCCCACAACAGAAGCACCGGCTGCTCGATCTCGTGATACCGCTTCTGAACGTCTGCATAACGCTGGCCCCGAACCGCGGCCAGAGCGGCGGCGGTCGTCCCCGGCCGGCTCTGCGCCCGCTCGATCTCCTCGACGTAGTCTTGCGAGATCATCGAGAGGTCGTGGTAGGCGACCTCGACCTTGTCGTCGGGTCGTTCCAAGTAGAACAACCGAAACAGAAGCTCCCCGAGGCCCTTTGCGCGCGCCCACACGAACATTGGCGGGAGCTGCTCTTCGAACACCCACGCGTCGTACAACGCGATGCGTTCCACACGTCCGGGCTGCTCCAGGGCCATTGCGAGTGCGACCGAAGAACCCCACGAGTGTCCGACAATCGCGGCCTTGTCGATACCGCGCTGGTCCATCAGCTCAAACACCAACGCCGCTTGGGCCGATGGCGAGTAGTCCCCCTGCGGCCGGTCCGTCCAGCCGAATCCCTTGAGGTCGAGCGTGAGTACACGGTGCTGTTGGCGAAGATCGTCGAGCACCGGGTCCCAGTTCTCGAGCGAGCTCGCGAACCCGTGGAGCAACACGACGGCGGGCCCCTCCCCTTCGTCGACGAAGCGGACGCGAGCGTCCTGCACGTCGGCAAAGCTAGCGTCGGCTGGTTCGTTCGGCAGCGGGCCGTCGTGAAAGTGGAGGCAACCACCCAACAGCATCCCCGCAGCCACGGCTGCGACTCCCTTCAAGGATCGATCCTCCGGACTTCGGCCACCTGGGTGAACTCGGGCGAATCCTCGTTGTCGTTGGAACGGACGCTCCCGACCGTTCCAACGCACTCGCTCACGAACGCGAAGGTCCGCACGACTGTCGTGACGAGGCCGAAGGTCCGCGTCAACACCACACCGACCCGAAGCACTGCGTAATCACCGAACGACGTCCGCAGCGTTCCGGAGGCGTCGATGCGGTTCTCGTAGCTCTCGGAGTAGACGGTTGGAAGGCCTAGTGCCACCCCGGTGACGTTCGCGTCTGACTCCCACGTCTTGCCCTGGACAAGCGGGAAGCTGAGGACTGTGACGGGAGGATCGTAGACGAGCTCCGTCCGCTGAGCGCCT
The DNA here is from genome assembly GCA_913061055.1 of uncultured Pseudomonadota bacterium. GTDB lineage: Bacteria > Myxococcota_A > Polyangia > Nannocystales > Nannocystaceae > CAJXVA01. The sequence goes on along the minus strand of CAJXVA010000875.1, from coordinate 1,157 downwards.
CCGACCGGCGACACGACGCCGCGAAGGGTCAGCGCGCTGTCGGTCGCCTCAAAGACACCGAGTAGGTCGTCCGCGTCGGTCAACCGGGTGGCGTACGTTGCACCGGGGAACGAGGGCTCGAACCATTGGCCCTCGATGGACAAGAACTCGCCGCTGCTGGTGTGGTCTCCGGGAAACTCGACCGACATGTCCCAGAGCGTCTCGCCGTCGATCGTGGCCCCGGCGGTGTCAAACGTGGTCGCCTGCGCGGCGAGGTAGTTGACCTGCAAGCCTGGCTCGAAGAACAGCTCGTCTCGCTCGATGATCCCATCCCCGTTGGGGGGCATGCAGTCCGCCGCGCCACCGGAAGTCGTGGTGCTGTCGTCGGCACCGCCCGAGGCGTCATCGCTCTCGGCGGTCGTGCTCGATCCGGTCGAACTCTGCGGGCCCGAGGAGCCCGTCTCGCCGGAGGAGGACGTGCCGTCCGAGGGCACACATTGGCCCTCCGCGCTGCAAAGCCCCGAGGGGCAGTCCGCGCCGACAAGACACGTGGACGCATCGTCCCCACATCCAGAAAGGACCAGGAGAAGCGTCAGCTCCAGACCGAAGATGCTGCGCTGCAACATTGACACGGCGGAGACTAACGGTGGCTTGGTCGGGCCGTCAAGTGACGCCATCGGGAGACAGCCGGCATTCTGTGCCGTCCGAGGCGGGAGTTGACCATCGAGAAGCGGCAGTGGGATATTGCGGCGCACAGTACGGAGCCCCTGGCGTGACGATCATCAAGAAGTACAGCAACCGGCGCCTCTACGACACGGGACTGAGCCGATACATCACGCTCGATGAGCTCGCAGCCAAGATTCGGGAGGGAGACGAGGTCCGGGTCGTCGACGCAAAGTCTGGTGACGACCTCACCCAGATGACGCTCACGCAGCTCATCCTCGAGAGCCCCACGGCCAAGCTTCTGCCAGTTGGTCTGCTTCATCGTCTGCTCCGAATGCAAGACGATGCCATCGCCGAATTCTTCTCCAGCTACGTCACGTGGGCACTGGACGTCTATCTGAGCGTGAAGAGCAGTGGCCAGACGCTCGGTTCGATGCTTCCGTTCGGCTCTGGACCGTGGGGCGGTGGTGGTCCGTTCGCCCGGATGTTCGCCGGGGCACCCATGTGGCCCGGAC
>CAJXVA010000874.1 GCA_913061055.1 uncultured Pseudomonadota bacterium | reverse complement strand
CGCTCGTCGGCAGCGTCAGATGTGTATAAGAGACAGGCACATTGGTGCTCGTCTCCGCGATCACGCCGACTCCCGCGGGCGAGGGCAAGACGTCCACGACGATCGGCTTGGTCGATGCGATGGCGTCGCGCGGGCTCTCCGTTTGCGCCGCGCTCCGAGAGCCATCGCTGGGCCCGTGTTTTGGCATCAAGGGAGGGGGCACCGGGGGCGGTGAGGCCTGCTTGGTGCCCTCGGCCGACATCAACCTGCACTTCACGGGGGACTTCCACGCGATCACCAGCGCCCACAACCTGCTGGCCGCGGTCGTCGACAACCACGTGCACTTCGCATCCGACGTGGGACTCGATGGCCGGCGCGTCCGCTGGAAGCGGGTCCTCGACATCAGCGACCGAGCGCTGCGCAACGTGGTCAGTGGCCTCGGGGGGGCCACGTTCGGCGTGCCGCGTGACTCAGGCTTCGACATCACCGCCGCATCGGAGCTGATGGCGATCCTGTGTCTTGCCGAGGACGCGGAGGACCTACGCCGTCGCATCGACGCAATTCTGGTGGGCTTCACCCGAGATCGAGAGCCCGTGTATGCCTCGCAGCTCGGGGTGACCGGATCGATGATGGCGATCCTGCGGGACACCTTGATGCCGAACCTTGCGCAGACCAAGTACGGCACCCCTGCGATCGTACACGGTGGCCCATTTGCCAACATTGCGCACGGCTGCAACAGCGTCATCGCCACCCGGGCTGCGATGCAGCTGGCCGACTGGTGCATCACCGAGGCGGGCTTTGGGTTCGATCTCGGCGGAGAGAAGTTCATCGACATCAAGTGCCGCCAAGCGGGACTCGATCCTGCGGCCGTGGTGCTCGTCGGGACCGCACGGGCCCTCAAAATGCACGGTGGGGTCGATGTAAAGGAGATCGACAATCCCGATCCGGACGCCGTGAAGCGTGGGTTGCCCAACTTGGCTCGACACGTCGATAGCGTGCGGTCGTTTGGCAAGCCGGTCGTCGTGGCGGTCAACCGCTACGTGAGCGACACCGAAGAAGAGCTCGCGGTCATCAAGGCGTGGTGCAGCGAGCAGTCGGTCCCCGTCGCGGTCTGTGACCACTTCGCTCGCGGACCCGAGGGAGCCGTCGGACTCGTCGACGCGCTGCTCGAGGCCGCAGCCACGCCTTCGAAACCGATCGAGCCGGTGTACGCGTTGGACGCTTCGATCCCCGAGAAAATCGAGGCCATCGCGCGGACCATCTATGGAGCCGACAGCGTCACCTTCGCATCGTCCGCCAAGAAGACGCTGCGTCAGGTGGAGCGACTGGGCTACGGAAAGCTTCCGGTCTGCATGGCGAAGACCCAGAGCTCACTGACGGATGACCCCTCCCGACGCGGTCGGCCCGAAGGGTTCTCGATCACGGTCCGCGATCTCGAGATCAATGCGGGCGCAGGGTTCATCGTCGCGCTGACGGGTCAGGTCCTGCGGATGCCTGGCCTGCCTCGCAAGCCACAGGCCGAGGCCATCGATCTCGTCGACGGCGTCATCACCGGTCTTCGCTGAGTCAGGGGCGGGGCCCGGTTTCAGGTCCAACGCACCGTGATCTCGACCGTGGCTGTGTCGGGTGCGGCGGTGAGCTCCACCTCGCCGTCGCGTTTGCAGACATCCAAGAAGCCGCCGAAGAACCCCTTGAACGAGGTGAGGTACGCGGGGTGCTCGAAGACGTCGGGCGCCACCTGAGTCATTCGAAGCCCGGCGGCGTGGGCCTTGTGCGGGAGGATGCGAATCGACCCGAAGTCTCGATAGATGACCGGCCATCCCAGCGGGACCGCGTAGAACAGCGCTGCCGGTGAGATCCCCAGGAGTCGCTGTGTGGCGGTCCAGGTCGAGCGAAGCAACGGCGCCTCGAGTTGGCGGGTTAGTACGCTACGAAAGTAGGCGTCGGCGCGGGGCCCCAGCGTCTCGACGATCGCGGCCGGGACGTGCCAGTCGTGGGCGGCCGGAATCCAGTCCGTCGCGCGGCTGGCATCAATGAGCGCGAGGCTCTCGGCCGGCACCAATCGACGCGCAGCTTCTGTCGTGCCGGGCTCGAAGGCGTCGAGCTGCCCGAGAGCATCTTGGACCGCGCGTGCGCGTACGGCCGGTGCTCGCGGATCTCCCACCTCTCGATCTTGCGCCTCGCATTCCACCACGGCAACAAGCGCCGCTGACGCTGAGTCCAAGCGATTTGGCCTCTGAACGTGTGTTTCGCGTCGCCTCGGCACCCCGGTGGCCTTCCGGGAACCTCACGGGCCCACCGTGGCACTTGGGGCGGTGATGGAACGCGTCTCGCACAGGGCACAGGCCAAAGCAGCGGTCCTCGCAGCGGTGTTGGCAGGCGGATTCGGCTGTGCCTCCACCGACCCCGGCGCACCGAGCCAAGCGGGCTCCAGCGGGGAGACCTCCGCCGAGGGCACGCTGCTGTCTCTTATACACATCTGACGCTGCCG
>CAJXVA010000873.1 GCA_913061055.1 uncultured Pseudomonadota bacterium | reverse complement strand
TCTACACTAGATCGCTCGTCGGCAGCGTCAGATGTGTATAAGAGACAGACCTGGGCCAAGGAAAGAACCGCCTTACGGGGTCCAGCCCCTTCCCCAGCGCGGTGATCTCCGCCGGCGGTGTGCGGGTCGAGGTCCGCGGCAACGTGTACATGGACTGACGCGACCTCCCCCGCGAAAGAAATCCGCCTCGTTCGCGTCACAACGCGTTGGTTGGGTCTCCATCTTCACGATGGGTATTTCTGAATCCGCAGACGCGCCGATCAAGGCCCTGTTTGCAGTCCGGATTCGGTGGTTCACCACCGTGGGTCTACAGGGCGCCCTGAGCGTGCTGTTCGTGTTCTTTCCCGCGGCCACGATGAAGCTCTTCGGTGTGCCGCCCTCGACCGAACTCGCGATTCTGTTCCAGCTCTACGGCACGGTGTTGGCGTTCAAGACCATGGTCGAGCAATACGTCCGCAGCGCGGAGGACGCCGCGTGGATGCGGAGGTTCATGGTCGCTTCGTTCCCCTTCAACATGGGGCTCGCCTATTTCTTGGGCATGTCGGCCTGGCGAGGCCTGATGAACCCCTGGGTTGGCGGCATCTTCGCGGCCATGGCGGTCGTCGAGCTCGGCGAGTTCATCGTCGTGCTCCGACGTTGGTCACGCGCCCTGGATGCGGCTGGCGGCCCCTCGGCGTGACCGTGTTCAAGAACATCGCGGGCATCACATGGGAGCAGCCGATCGCGCCGCTGCTCAAGTGGCGATTTCTACGGCGCCTCCACAAGCGAACCTGGTTTCCAGGCCCCGAGGCGTTACCTGCCGTTCGTGCCAATGATGGCACCGCGCTCCAGGAGCGTTCGACACACCTCACGTGGATCGGCCACGCCACGTTCGCGATGCGTCTTGGTGACTGCCTCGTCGTGACCGACCCGATCTGGGGTCACTGTGTGGACATCCGTCGCAGCCGTCCGCCCGGGGTTGCCATCGACGACCTCGGGCGGGTCGATGTCGTGACCGTGAGCCACAACCACTTCGACCACTGCCACCTCCCCACCCTCTGCGCGCTGGCCAAGCGCTACGATCCGCTGTTCGTCGTCCCCACAGGGGTCGGGCGATTGCTCCGACGCGCGGGCGTGCATCGCGTCCACGAGCTCGGGTGGTGGGACAGCGTGGAACACGGTGCGCTCCGAGTGACGCTGGTCCCAGCGCAGCACTGGTCGCAGCGTACGCCCTTCGACATGAACAAGACCCTGTGGGGAGGGTTCGTCTACGAAGGCCCGCAAGGCGTCGCGTATCACTCGGGTGACACCGCCTATGAGCCGGCGGTGTTTGATGCGATCGCCGACCGCTGCCCCACGATCGATTGGGCCATGTTGCCGATCGGCGCGTACGAGCCCGAGTGGTTCCTGAACACCCAGCACATGGGGCCAGAAGACGCGGGTCGGGCCTTCCGGATCCTGGGCGCCCGTCGCTTCGTCGCGATGCATCACGGAACGTTTCGGCTGACCGATGAGCCGATGGACGAGCCCCTGCAACGATGCCGGGCCTGGTTTGAGGCCGCGGGCGCTCTCGAGGAGCTCTGGGCGATGGACATCGGAGAGACCCGTCCCCTCGGGCGCTGATCCTGCACCCCCCCGGGGCCGGCGAGCTACGCTGGCTGCGGATGCACAAGCAGCTCCTACTCGTCGCCACGCTGTGCGGATGCAGCCACTCGGCGCCCACGCCTGTCGAACCGCAACCACACGCGGCGCCCCAGCCCGTCATCGAAGCGTCGCCGGAGCCAGAGCGCACGAGGGAGCTCCCGGACGCGACCGCCGCGTCGCCCTGTCCGATGGGCGCCGCGCGTGCGCAGCTCGACCTCTGCCTCGCGGACGTCTCCCCGGGCGAGTCGTTCACGGTCGTCCCGGACCCGAAGCCCGCGTTCGGGTACGTCTGCGTCTTCTTCGGAACGCAGCAACGCCCGCGGTGCCGCGAGGGAGAGGTGGACGTGATCCGCCGCTGGAAGGACGACAACAACCCGGAGTGCCCCAAAGCACTGAGCGTCTATTGGGCTCCCCATGAGGGCTCCGTTCCCGTCGAGGCGCAGGCGCTCCCGGACAGCCACCTCCGCCTGCGGTCCTTTCCCAGCGACGGCACCCAGTTCTCGTTCATCCGACTCGACGACTACATCGCAGAGGCGAGCAGCTGCTTGGATGCAGCGCAACCGATGCAAACCACGCTCATCGATTGGTCGAACCGGTTGCTGAGCGAACGCCCGCCGCCGCAGGGCAGCGAGCCTGCGACCGTCGCGGAGTGAGGTTCGGTCGCGCGAGCTACGGCGTCGCGACGCATGAGGCCGGCAGTGCGACCGAGTCGGCCTCGGCCAGCCTCTTGGCTTCCGCGACCTGACCCAGGGAACACAGCGCCAGCAGCATCGTGGAGGTGCGCTCGGCGGCGAGGGGGCTGTCTGGCTCGGCGAGGGCATGGGCTGTCTCTTATACACATCTGACGCTGCCG
>CAJXVA010000872.1 GCA_913061055.1 uncultured Pseudomonadota bacterium | reverse complement strand
CTCGTCGGCAGCGTCAGATGTGTATAAGAGACAGCCCCACGGGCGACGCTCCGGCTCCAGCCACGGTTACGCTGACCCTTACAGGGAACGAGCTGAGTGCGGATGGAAGCGCGCTCGGATCCCTGCGCGCTGCAACGGCACCGGGCCGCGTCGACGACGCGTATCAAGCCGTCTACGACCACCCGAAACTCGTCTCGGCCTTCGGGGGCGCGCGTGAACGAATCCTCAGTGCCGAAACGAGCAGCACCGTCGGCGCGCTGAGGCAGGTGTGGGCCAGCGCAGTGGCTCCGGGGACCGCCGCCCAACTGAAGGTCGGCGCTTCGAGGGTCACGGTGGGCCGACCCGCCGATGACGACGCCTCCGCCATCCTGCGAGGGCGCGGATCGGGCTGGGCGCTGTACCGCGACGACGCCCGCGTCGGTGAGGGCGACACCCTCGCGGCGATGGCGACCGCGCTGGCGAAGGCAGGGCCGACCGTGTCCATCGACCTCCTCGACACCGCCACCGCCAACACCTTGGTCGAGGCGACAACGGCCGTGAAGGAGGCAGGAGCAACCGCGGTGCTCTCGTTCGCGTTCGCACCCTGCGTCGAGGCGCCGAAGAACATGGTCTGCATCCCGGGCGGCCCGGCGATCGTGGGCTACGACGACGGCCTCCCCGAGGAGGCTCCGCAGCGTGAGCTCATCCTCAGCACCTACTACGTCGACCGCTACGAGGTGACGAACGCCGAGTACGACGCCTGTCACGAGGCTGGTGCCTGCAAGGTCCGCATCAACCGGACGCAGAACATCATGAAGCCGTTTGTGGCCGACGATCAGCCGGCGATGCCCATGGACTGGCACCGTGCCCGAAGCTACTGCGCCTGGGCCGGCAAGCGCCTGCCCACCGAGTGGGAGTGGGAAAAGGCCGCACGCGGACCCGATGGAGAACTCTACCCGTGGGGAGACGCCGAGCCGACCTGCGAGCAAGCCGTCTTCCGCGAGTGTGCGCCCTACGGGTGCAAGCCGTACGCGGGCAAAGCCCACCGCTGGGACTGCAACGAGCACGCGACCAAACCCGTCGGCTCGTTTCCGGCAGGGCACTACGGACTGCATGAGATGGCCGGCAACGGCTACGAGTGGACCTCGAGCGCCGGTATCGAGAGCATCGAGGCGTGCGGAGATGCCTGCAACGGACTCGACCCCCAAGGGCTGTGTGACGGAGCGTTCCCCTGCAAAGGCCAACGCATCCTTCGCGGCGGAAGCTGGTACTGGCCCAAGCACCGGACCCGCGGGTCCCATCGGCGGCTGGAAAAGCTCAAGACCGGAAGCCACCGGTTGGGGATGCGGTGCGCGACCGAGAATCCGTACCTCACCACCTACCCGCCGGCGCAGCTCACCGCCAAGCGGGATGCACCGGCGACACTCGAGCCCCCATCTCAAGCTTCATTGAACATCGTCGCGGCGGTCGAGGACGACCCGATCGAGGACAAGAGAATCTGCGGCGCCAAGGTCCGCGAGACGTGGGGCAACGCGCAAGCCAAGGGCGGTCGGTCCGAAACAACCTGTCGCGATCCGTTCCCGTACATCATGACCAACGAGCCTCGGTCGTACCTGTGGAACGACTACGTGGAGAACCTGGGCGGCGCGTATGTTGGCATCGGGTCCGATCAGAACTACAGCACCATCGCAGCCGCGCGTTCTGCGTGGGCCTGGGTCATGGACTACGATCCGCGGGTCGTGAACAACCACCGACGGGTCTTCGCGCTGATCGAGGCGGCCGAGGATCCCGATGATTTCGTCGCGTTCTTTGCCCCGGCGGGGCGGGCCAAGGCCCTCGAGGTGATCGACGCTGCGTTCAGCGATGACCCGATGCGGAAGCGACAGCGAGCGGGGTTCATGGCCACCGCCGACAAGCTTGCGCCCTACTACCAAGAGAAGCGGAAGGCCAAGCCCAAGGCTGGTGACTACGGCTGGCTCGCGCACGACGACAACTACGCGTACATCCGGCGCCTCGTGCTGCAGGGGCGACTCCGGGTCGTTGGCGGCGACTTGCTCCGCGATGGAGGCGCCCTGGCGAAGGTGGGCGCAGCCGCGGGCAAGCTTGGCGTTCCCGTGCGCGTCTACTACACCTCGAACGCGCCCTCGTCTTGGGGAGGAACCGTGACCGACGCATACCGAGCCAACGTGCTCGGCCTGCCGATGGACCACAAGAGCGTGGTGCTGCAGACCAACTCGCGGGGCGGCTTCAAGCAAACCGGTCACTGGCACCACAGCGTTTCTTGGGGCCCGTTCCACCGCAAACGGATCGCGCATCGCGGCTACGACAGCATTCCCAAGCTGCTCGAAGACCGGATCCCCGGCCATCACGGCGACGTGACGCTGCTCGGATTCCCCGCCGGCGCACCGTGATGTGTGTAGCTCACCAGCACACCGGTGGAAGCACTGCTAGAGAGGCGAACCGCTAAACCGCGCGGGTCAGGGTGCGTCTGGGGGCATCCGTGGTTAGG
>CAJXVA010000871.1 GCA_913061055.1 uncultured Pseudomonadota bacterium | reverse complement strand
TAACCGATCGAGATAATTCAGGTTCTCCGCTCACCGAATTGAGGACACCCCCTAGTCGCCGTCGACGACGGGATTACACGCCTTCGAATGCTTGTCCGCACCCAGTCAATCGCCACGAAAGGGCTCCTTGCCAGCTTGCTTGGGAACCGAGCGATCATACTCTCGGAACTAGGACGATATCCAGAAGCGGCCTCCGCGATATCTGAGGGAATCACCATCTTGGACGAACTCGTGCGGGACGAGCCCCGAGCGTTCACTTCTGACCTCGTGACCGCCCTCAAGAACGCTCGTCTCACGTACTCAATCAGCGGCGACCACGAGGCGGCAGCCGCAGCAGAGCGCCGTCTTGGAGAGCTGCGCCCCGGCTGACCGGCCGTGGTCGGGTGTCCCTCGCGGGGAACACCGTCGAGACATGTTCGTCGGAGAACGACGCCTTGGACGAACGACTACCCCGCAAGCACCCCAAGGACCGTCTGAGCGACTCGGCGCCCCTGACATTTAGCCAGCGTCCAGCGGGAGCCTGGGCCCGCTCTCGGCACGACGAAGGGCGACCTTTTCGATGTGCAGCTTGGCCGACCACAACGCCGCCACGCCAAACGCCAACACGAATACCCACAACACTCCTCCCGAACTGAGCATCATCGCCGTTCCCATCCCGAGAACAAAAAGAGGCCCTGACTGCCAGAACATCCAGTCGGACAAAACCGCCCACCCACTACGGACCCACCTCGTTCGCTCGACCCACGCAACGACCCCCCTGCCGATAAAGCCGAGACGCGCTGGAAACCGCTTCGCCAGGCCGAGCAGTCCCGACTTCACCAACGCCATAGGGATGAACATGAAAGCGAGCCCCAGCGGCCAGAGGCCAGCCTCAAACATCGACCAGGGAAGCCAGAACGCTACCCAAACAAGGATGGCGATGGCCGAATATTCAAAAGCAGCAGCACCCAGTCCTGCGAACCGATGCAGCGCGACCATCCATGCAGGAACCCCCACAGCCTCCATCACCTCGCGCCAGGGCACATCGGCCTCTTCCCCACCCACGTCGACCTCGGCCTCCAAACCGGGCTCCGTGCCATTTTCTGCAGAAGCCGGCAACCACATCTCTGCCTCCCCCTCCAAGAGGAGCGACATTTTCTGCCGGACACGGGTGCGCACGGTCTCATCAACCGGACCGAGGGCCGCCATCTTTTCGTATGAATCAAAAAGGTCCGCCCTTCGCTGACGCCGGCTTCGAGCTGGCCAGCCGATCAAGTCCGTCTGCACGGCCCACTTCGCCATCATCCATAGGAAAAACAAACCGGCGACCCACGGAGCCGCGCCAACCCCCAATCCCTCGATGACGCTTTTGAACTCCACGCCTAGACACAGACGACGCCGCTGGGGTCAGTATTCCCTCTTATCAACGCGACCGCCTGTACCGGCCGCTGCTGTCACAGCTCGGGACGTGGAGTCCCACAGCTGCGCTATCGTTGGCCGATGGTCACCAGCAGCGCAGGCGACAATAAGCACCATCTCTGGCGGTTGGTACGTGGCGCCCAAGCCGTCCTGCGCGACACCGTACTCGAGGCGGGAGCATACGGGCACTCGGGAGGTATCGGAGACATGCGCGAAAACGCCTTTCGCAATTTTCTCGCCCGGTTCTTCCCGCCACGCTGGGGGATGAAGAAGGCCCGAATCATCGACTCTCGCGGCGGGGTCACGCCCGAGCACGACATCGTCGTCTACCGGGCAGATTGGGCGGTCAGATTTCTTGCATCGAACGACCCCTCCCTATTGCCGGTTGAATCGGTTCTGCACGTCGTCGAGGTTAAGAGTCGCCTCCAGAGCCGCGATCTCGAACAGGTGCGCAAGAGTCTCCGAAAGCTCGATGCGTTGACTTGCGCTTGGCAAGAACCGAACGGCCAGGATGTCCTCGAGGCCCGTGTGGTTAATCCTTGCGGGCGCGTGGGCTACTCGGTGGTCGACCTGAACGGTATCTCGCTAGGGCCGCTGGGGGAGCGCTGTCCCTGGTTTCGGGGCCTGATGCTGTCCATCCGCGACGATGACAAGAAGATGGAGTTTCTGAACGCACACGGGGGCGATGAGCTCGACCTCGTCGTCGGGCCCGGGGCTTGCGTCTGCTTCTTGCTGGCCCTAACCGGGGCACTCCTTGCCGCCGATGCGGACCTGGCAGGCCGGGTCCCCGCTCTCGACAGCTACTGGTTTGGCGGCGTGGAGGCCTTCACGGACGCCGAATCGGAACTCGGACAACACGCGACCATTCAGCGCCCTACGTCGGGCCGCGAACTGTAGCTGGTCTACGGGAAGCGTCGGATTGCGCAACAATGGCGACACCGAGGTTCCGATGGGCAAGACCGTCATCGGCAACAACCGCCGCGTCGACGCCCTGGCTCTGCGCTCCACCGACCAGGTCGCTCTCGGTCTCGAATGCAAGCTCCAGGATAGCCGAGGCACCACCGACGAGAAGATCGACTACGCCCTGCGCGACCTCGAAGCCATG
>CAJXVA010000870.1 GCA_913061055.1 uncultured Pseudomonadota bacterium | reverse complement strand
GAGATGTAGAGAGGTCTCGTGGGCTCGGAGATGTGTATAAGAGACAGGTGTTACCCCCGATGTCGATTCAGCACCGGGGCGGTGCTGGGGCCGGTCATAGGCGGACCGCTGCGCCCGGTGCCGTTCGTCGGAGATCTCCGCGATGCCGTGGTGACAGCAGCAGCAGTTGGTCCCGCTCCTGCTGAAGGTACGATGGCCAGGATTCCGGACAGTCGGAGTACAGCCTCAGGTGTCCGCCCAGCCCATCAAAACGGCGCCCGTCAGAAGAAACCTGACATCATCCCCTCGATGACCAGGATGGTTGCCACTTCAGTCGCAGCATTGGCGCTGCTGGGTTGTGATGTGTTCAACGACGAGGTCCCCGAGACCGCAAGTCGGGGAGTGCGGGGGTCGTCAGAGCGACGGATGGCGCCAGACCTCTCGCCCAAGCGGCCCACCGATCCTCCCATCCCCAAGGGGGTCGCGTTTGTCGGACCCAAAGGTGCCGATGCGTTCGGTCGTCCGCTCTCTCGCCCCGACAGCACGGTCTTGCTGGCGCTGCTGCGTGCGCAACGATTTGCGGACCTCGACGCAGCGTTCGAGCACGTGCAGGCAGCATTCGAAACCGACCCGTCCAAGGAGGCCTGGCCGGAGCAAGCGATGAAGTCGTTCGCGGTCGCCGACCCCACCCTCGGCCCCCTGCTCGATGCTTGGGTCACCGCGGCCCCAAAGTCGTTCGGAGCCCTGGCTTCCCGAGGCGCATGGAAGACCACGATGGCTTGGGACAAGCGCGGAGGGAAGACGGCGGACAAGACCAGCCGCGAGCAATTCGATGTCTTCGCAGCCGGTTCGGCCGAGGCGATCGAAGACTATGACGGCGCGCTGCGACACCGCCCGAAGGCCGTCGCCGTCATGACGGCCAAGCAGCACGCGTTGCGGGGCATCGGCGCACCCAAAGAGGAGCTCCGCCGCCTCTACGACCAATCTCTCGAGGTGTGCCCGACCTGCTTCGCACCTCGGGCCGCCTGGGTGCTCGACCATGCGCCGCGCTGGGGCGGCTCCAAGGCTGAGATGCTGAAGGCCGCGAAGTTCTCCCCCGCGGAGCGCGAAGCGAACCCTGCCCTCGCGCTGGTCCCGGCGTACGTCGAGTTCGATGCGTGCCGCAGCACCTGGGAGCGCGATGGCAAGGAGGCCGCTATCAAGCCTTGCAAAGCCGCGGTGTCTCGCGGTCCGGTGCCGCGGATCTCGTGCCGCTTCGGCGACCTGCTGATCAGGCTCGATCGCTACGACGACGCCATGCCGCACTTCGAGGCCGGTCTGAAGGTCGACCCGCAGCATCGCGCCTGTGTCGTCGGGCGGCACTGGGTTCACAAACAACGAGAGGACTTCGAGGCCGCTGCGGAGGACATTCTGCTGGCGCGCCGACTCGACCCCCTCAATCTCGACATCGACAAGGCGACGCGATTCATCCTCGAGCGTTTGCGATACGACGCCCGCGAAGCCGGCAAGGCTGGGGACGATGCCAAGGACCGTAGGCTGCGCGCCCTGGCCAATGCGATCTCCCCTGGCGCAGGTGACCCGCAGGCCAAGCATGGACTCTCCGGAAGCAACCTCTCCGCGCTGCAACGGCAGGTTGCCAAAGCTCCCAGAGACCTCGCGCTCCATCGCAAGCTCGACCAAGCACTCGCGAAAGAACAGCGCTTCGCGGAGATCGTGAAGATGTGGGACGCGTTCCTCACCGAGCAGCCTGACCATGCGGAGGCTCTGCTCGAGCGTGCGGGAGCGCGATGGCACGGCGGCGACAAGGCCGGAGGTCGAGCCGATGCCAAGCGCGCCTGCTCTCTCGGGTCGAAACCCGCCTGCCGCGTCGCCAAGCAGATGAAGTGATCCGGGTCGGCGGGTGCTCGGGCCGCCTCTTCAGTTGGGCAGCGACACCCGAACCCGAAACCAGGTCGTCGTCTTCCGGCTACAGCTTCCGCAAAGCGCATCCACCCGCCGCAGACGCTGACCGCCGTGCTCCTCGACTTCGTGTTGGTCGACGTGCACCGCTCCGCCGCACCCGACACACGGAGCTCGCTCGACGATCGGCTCGATGGTTGCCGCCGATGCGACCTCGATCGACGCGGAAGGCAGCGCACCGGGACGATCGCGGTCCGACTCGATGTGGCGCTGCGCCTCGCGCCCGGCCACCGCGACTCGGCGCGCCCTGGACAACCACAGCCACAGCAGCCAGCCAGCGCTGGCAAGAACCGCGAACCAAAGGACGATTCCCATGGGAGCCTATGGATAGCGCACCCGCCCCTCCGACGCTCCGCTCGGTTTCTGGCACTCTTCGCAGAACGTGCTCGCCGCGTCCGCCACGCTGATGCTGCTGACCGCCCCCGCGGCGACGGGCCTCCGCTGGCGCGCTCCCGAGGGCTGCCCCTCCCAGGCAGATGCCGCGGTGTACCTGGAGACGGAGCTGCAGTGCGACCCCAGCGCTGTCTCTTATACACATCTCCGAGCCCACGAGACCTCTCTACATCTCG
>CAJXVA010000869.1 GCA_913061055.1 uncultured Pseudomonadota bacterium | reverse complement strand
AGTGTCGGGGTCGGCAGCCAGGAGAAATCCCTCTGACCCAGCGTGGCGTTCGCGCGCCTCGAGGTAGGCGGCCTCGACTTGCTCAGGAGTGGCCGGGTCGAAGGGATCACTGCGCCATTGGCCCCGTTCGTGGCGGAGGAAGAGCGCGAAATCGAGGTCGGGGTCGAGCGCGACGGACCACGGCGCGACGGGCCCAGGAGCGACTCGGGGCCCCGCGGCGTCCTCGATTCGCAACAGCGCTTGGTGCAGTGTTTCGGCCTCCTGGGCGCACGTGTGTCCGGGGGCCGCGTTCGGTGGGGTCGTGGGCGCGACGGGTTGTGTCGAAGCTGGTTCAGGACGCGCAGAGGTGCAGCCGATAAGGGCAAGGCAAGACAGGACGAAGTCCGTTCGTCGCATGCGGGGAGTCTCGTACGGCCGGTGTCTTTTGGAAAGCTATCGCTTGGTGTGGCCGGGGGATCCGTGTGTACGCTCGTAGTTGTGTTGTCCGGACGACGGCCACCCCTCTTGTACGCTCTCCTTGCCTCGCTTGGCGCATTGTCGGCTTGTGAGCCGAAGCCACAGGGGCCGGTTCGACCGACGGAGGTCGTGGCGGATGGGTCCTCGGCTCGCGAGGCGCTTCCGCCGGAGACGATCCGCGAAGCCCCGGAGCCGGACCTCGCGTCGCGACAACACGCAAGCCCCACGCAGCTGCTCAACCCGGGACCGAGTCCGCAGCCCTCGGGCGGTTCGCCGGCTCCCGCTGGGATGGTGCCAGTTACCTACGCATCGGAGGGGAAGAGTCTCAAGGGATGGTTGCACCGCGGGCAGCCGGGGGCGCCGGTGTTGGTCTATCTGCACGGCGGGTTTGCGGGGGATGCGAGCGAAGCTTACGCGTGTCCGCAGTTTGCCGAGGCGGGCTACTCGGTGCTGGTGCCGACGTACCGCGGAGAGAACGGGAACCCTGGATCCTTCGAGCTTCTGTTCGGCGAAGTCCGCGACGCGGCGGCGGCGGTTCGGTATGCGCAAACCATTGAGGGCGTCGACTCCGATCGGATTGTGGTCTTTGGTCACTCCGCGGGTGGGGCCGTCTCTGCGCTTGTGGCGGGCATGGACGACGTGCCGGCGCGCATGACCGGTGGGGCAGGGGGATTCTACGACCCGGTGTTGGTGGAGAGCTTCATGCGGGAGTTTGGCGTGGCCACGCCTCTGGGCAACGAACTCATTCTTCGCACGCCCAGCCTGGTCGTGAACTCGATGAGAATCCGTCATCACGCGTTTGTAGGGAGCGAAGACGACGCGGTGGGGCTTGGCGGGATGCTTGGATGGCTTCAGTCCAGGGGGGACGCCAAGCATCCGTTGCGGGTGTACGACGTGCCGGGCGACCACTTCGAGAGCCTCGTGCCCGCCTGCGCCGCGTTTTTCGAGCTGGCGGAAGGACGGGTTCCTGTAGAGCAGCCGCGCAGTTCCGAGACGCTCGACTCTGCGGGGCTGGACCCGCAGATGGAGCTGTTCGAAGGGACGGTGGGCTGGGGCGGCGGACCGTTTGACGAGCCCGAGTCGCCTGGGCCCAAGCTCGAGCCCGTGCGCGTCGGCCAGTGGGAGATTGGGATTCCCGTGGGGGCGGTGGTCAAGACGTCGCAGGCCGGGGGCCTGACGACGCTGGCGTTTGAGACGGAAGCGCTGCGCGGAGAGTTCAGTGTGGGGGACTTCCCGCCCGAGGTTCGAGCCAAGCTCAAACCGATCAACGTGATGTTCAACATCCTGATGAGCTACGAGCCGAGCGCGGCCCGGTTCTTCGTGGTGGAGGAGGGCGCCGTGGGGCTGGAGGTCCGAGGCCAGAAGAACGGACGACGCGCCTACACGCGGGCGGGACTGATAGGTGAGACGTTCGTGTCGCTCGACGTTTGGCCTGCGGATGCGGCGGGGCTGAACGCGGTGGTGCGCTCGGTGGGGGCTGCGGGAGAGTCGTAGGCGCGGGGTGATGGTGCCGTCGCTGCCGGATCTCGAATACGACATGGTGTCGCACCTCGCGCGACTCCGCGCGGGAGCGGTTGGAGCTGCTAGAACTGCCGAACAGATGCCGAAGTACTACGAGTTCACTGTATCGGTGCACGGGATCGAGCCTCGAATCTGGCGGCAGTTGCTGGTTCGGGCGACGTCGAGCTTCGCGGAACTGCACACTGCGATTCAGGACAGCTTTGGGTGGCACGACTGTCACCTTTGGATGTTCCGCACTTCAGGGTTCGATGGGCGTCCGATCGCGGGAGTTCCCGGCGACTTTGGCTTTGCCGATCGACCGACTCCGGACGCGAGCGCGGTACGGCTCAGCGAGTTCTTCATGAGCAAGGCCGGCGCGCAGCGGTGCGCGTACGTCTACGACTTTGGCGATGACTGGACGCACGAGGTGAAGCTGCTTGGCGTGCGCAGGCGAAAAGAGGCCTTCGGTCGCCGGCTCACCGGCGGGGCTCGCAGCCGGCCGGCTGAGGCCGTCTCTTATACACATCTCCGAGACCACGAGACCTCTCTACA
>CAJXVA010000868.1 GCA_913061055.1 uncultured Pseudomonadota bacterium | reverse complement strand
CCGCCATGTTTTGAGTGTTTGGCCGGCGCGGCCGCGATGTCCTCGTGACATCGGCCGCACGCCGCCCCTTCGGCAGCCCCTTCCTTGAGCTGGCCGTCGTTCCAGGCCCGCCCGTCCACCTGCAGCTCGGACTCGTGCATGCGATGGCAGCTCGTGCAGCCGAAATCGGGCGAGACGGCACACGGCGACTCCAGATGGCCGTTGAACTCTCGGCCCGACACTCGGACCTCACCGTCGCTCCAATACCGTTGCGCGAAGAAGTCCGGGTCGGCGTCGAGCAGCGCGTCGGTCCAATCGCCGTGCTCTCGCAGCGGATGGCGGACCACCCTGCCCCAGTCGGACACCGGTGCCGGCGGCGGTACGTCGCGACCGTGAGCCACCCAAGCGGGGTCGTCGTGAAACACCGAGATTGAATGACACTGGGCGCAGACCTCCGACGCCGCAGCGGCGCCGTTCTCCCGCGGGTCGAGGATCGTCGGGTCGTCCTGCGGTAGCTGGGCGACGTCGGGTTCCCGATTCTGCCAAGCCGCGACGTGCTCCGCGCCCGGGCCATGGCAGGCCTCGCACGCGATGCCAAGTTCAGCGACCGTGGTTTGCACGCTTCCTTCGTCGTGGTCGAACCCGGGTGCCCCGTCGACCGCGTGACACTTCACGCAGACACGATTCCACGTGTAGACGGCTTCGATCGCCTCGCCCCGCAACGCGTCCTGGGCAGCCGGCGGACGCAGCAGGGTCCACTCGTTGGGTACCCAGCGTTGCTCCGGCAGCAGAAACGCGAACGCAAACGCTTCGAGCGTCTCGCGTGCGCCCCGAACCCAATACACCTGCATGTGATGCGAGCCGGTGACGAGCTCGACCTGTTTCTCCGTCAGGGTGCCGTCCGCCTGGGGCTGCGTAACGAAGAACCGGTCTCCGCGCTGGGTCGCTCGGTAGTGGCTCTTGGCGTCGAGTGCCGCACCATCAAACCGACCAAGGACGGATTGCGGGTTCGGGCGCTGCGTCATCGTGCGGTGAAAGCTGCGGTGCCAGGACGCGTGGGTTGCTTCGTGGCACTGGGCGCACGGGCTCGAGCCGACGTACCCACCCGCATCGTGCAGGCTGACCGCATCGGCACGGACCTCGGACGGCGGCGCCTCCTTCGGCGGCTCGCTCCGGCACGCCGAAAGCAGGAGCAACGCACTCCCCCACCTCCACTCGCCCCACCGCATCGCTCGCATCGTACTCCTCAGTCACCGCGGAGCCGGCGCGGGCCTCCCGACTGGGCCCACTGCACCAACGCATCGATGCAGGCGCGGACGGCAGCGGGCTGCAGTGTGCGACGGGCGAACACCGCGTGAAGCGTCAACTCGACCCCGACCTCGTCGGGGAGCACGCGGACCAGCCGCCCGGCGTCCACATGACGCCCGGCACTGACGTCGCTCAAGAGCGCGATCCCTGCGCCTGACAGCGCGGCTTCCATCAGCACCCGGTGATCGTTCGAGACGAAACGTCCCTCGACCGGGATACGCCCACCGGTCCAGGTCGGCCACGATGTCGCCGCATCTCCGTGCGGGTCGTGACCGCGCAGTACGTCGTGCGTTTTCAGATCAGAGGAGGTGATCGGCGTTCCGTGTCGCTCGAGGTACTCCGGTGAGGCGACGGCGTACACATCCCGCGCACCGAGTCGCCGGCGGACCAGCGAGGCGTCGCCCACTCTTCCGGCACGAACAGCCACATCGACTCGGTCGGTGTGCAGGTCAGCCCAGCGAACCTCTCCGAGCATCTCGACCGAGAGCCGAGGATGCGCGCGCCGCAGACTCTCGAGCGTCGGCAGAATGTCTGTGGCGATGATCGGAGGCACCGAGACCCGCAACCACCCGACGGGCTCGGCCCGTTCCTCATGCAGCCTCGCCTCGATGCCGTCGACCCCGTCGATGAGCGGCCGAAGCTGCTCGTACAGCTCCCGGCCGCGCGGGGTCACCTTGACTTGCCGGGTCGTGCGATGAAGGAGCGCGAGGCCCAAGCCCTCCTCGAGTGCGGCAAGCTGCCGCGACAGCGTTGGCCGCGAAACGCCCAGCTCCGCCGCTGCATCCGTGATCGTGCCGCGCTCCACGGCGAGTACGAACGCGCGGTATGCGTTCAGGTCCACGCCTACTCGTATCAAGACTGAACGAGTCTCGTCGATTTTTCGCCCAAGCGTTCTCGGCCCGTACGCATTAGGCTGTCGCGGATCCTATGCCCGCCACAATCGCCGCCGTCATCGTCGCTGTCCTGCACGTAGCCTTCGCCGCCGGCGAGAGCGTCGGCTGGACCGCCTTCGCCCGTCGGCTCGGCTACGACGACGCACGAATCGAAGCCACCCGCCCCCTCGCCCTCAACCAGGGCGCCTACAACTTCGGCGTGGCCGCCATGCTCGGCTGGGCGGTCTACACCTCCAACTGGCCGACCGCCCAACTCCTTCTCCTGTTCATCGCCGCCATGTCCATCGTCGGAGCGCTCAGCGTCCGCTCTGTCTCTTATACACATCTGACGCTGCCGACGA
>CAJXVA010000867.1 GCA_913061055.1 uncultured Pseudomonadota bacterium | reverse complement strand
GAGCCTCGCGACCCTGGCCGTAAGGTGCAGGGGTCTACGTCCGTGAGGGCCAGGGTCGACGGAGCGTTTTGAGGAGCACGAGCCTCAGATGAGCCGAGGAGACGGAACAGACCCGGTAGGGCCACACACTACTTCCAGACTGGTTCCTCTTCCTCGCTGGAGCGTGACGTCTCGGTGCAGGAGGAGTTCTGCGTGGGACCCGGTGGCTGACTAATCCGCCGACGGTGGTGGTGCGGTGGTCGGCTTGAGCCGGATCGTGCGGGCCGGCTTCGTTCGTGGGGGCTCGGCAACCGCCGGAGCGGCGGACTCAGGCGCGGCGGTCTCAGGCGTAGGCTCCGGGGCGGCGGCCTCGGCCAACACGCTGCTGCCCTCGCGGCCTTGGCACATGTCTTCGTAGCCGCGATCGCATGCGACCTCACGGTAGTACGCCGAGGCGACGGCGCTGGATTGAACACCGAACCCCCGATCGTAGAGAAACACGAGGTAGGCACACCCCTCGGGGATACCGCCGTCGCACGCGGCGTGGTGCAGGCGGGCGGCAAGCGGGTCGTCGACCTCGACACCGAGGCCGAGGTAGTAGAGAACCGCGAGTTCGTAACAAGCGCCGTCGTGCTCGGCTTCACAGGCTCGTCGATAGGCGAGCGCGGCCAGGCCAGGATCGGAGGCGTTGGCGCGTCGCCCGATGACGGCATCGCCCAAGGCGACGCAGGCCTGAGGCTCGAGATCACACGCTTCGATCAACCACGGAACGCCGGCGCTGAGGCCTCCATACTCGAGTCCGGCGCGGCCGAGACTTACGCACGCCTCGACCGATCCTTCCTGACAGGGCGCGTGGAACTGGCGATACGCAGCCGCCAGGTACTCGGTGCCGGGACGGGATGGGACGCGCTGGTTTGGCTTCGTGCCCTGGCAGGCCACCATCCACGCCGGTGTCGTCAGCAGGAACGTCGCCGCTAGCAGAGGTCTCAGAACCATGCCCGTGCCCCCACCATCGGCCCCTGCAGAAGGAGGTCGCCAAGTCGCCTCGCTTCGTAGCCAGCATAGAGTTCGAAGTTCTTCACCATGAAGCCGACGCTCCCGCGCCCGGCGACCATGGGCTCGCCGTCGATGACCCCAACGTCACTGCGCGCGGACATCACCAGAGGCCGTCGGAGGAACAGATCGATGCTCGAAGTCAGGTTGGGCCCCACGCGCAGCCCCGGTGGCAGCGCTGCGTAGTTGACCCCTCCTCCGATCCACCACATCACCTTGGGGTGCAGCACTGGCGCGATGACAGCGTTGGTGCTTCCCATCACGAGCGCGGTGCGCAGGGGTCTTTGCTGGGTGCCCGAACCGGTGAAATGGGAGTCGAGGTTCGCGTCGAATCCCAGCCGCCAAAATGCGAACCGCAAGCCGAGCCTGGTCCGGCCTTGCGCAGGTCCGGACTGCCCACCCTCGACCGCGAGCTGCCCGGTGTGCAGGCGTCCCGGCGGGCGTTCGTCCGCGCCGACCGACCCGCGCAACACGTAGCCGCCGTTGCCCTCTTCGTAGGGGTGGGCCGCGTAGCGACGATACGGTGTCGTGGGTGCGGGTGGCGGGGTCGCGGCTCGGTCGACGTGCTCCCAGACCGGCGGCGCTTGCGGCACGTTGGCGTCGATGCGCCATTCGCCTCGGCGCGACGGGCCGAAGGGCGCCGTATTTGGGAGGGTCTGCACGCCGGCGCTCGACTCGCCGGCGCTCGAAGGTGACCGGCTCGCTGGCTCGCGCGGGGGTGGGCTTTCGGCCGTAAGCGGCTCGCTGGCGTGGCCCGTCGGTAGATAGCCAATCCAGACTCCGACCGAGACTACGAGTGTCACGATTCGTAGCCTCACGGTTCTAATGTGACACGGATCGCGGATAGCGTCAGTGGAGTCTTTCCGATCCGGCTCGTGTCTCCGACGGAGGACTTCCCGGTCGAGTCGCGCCGCAAATACGACAGCGCTGTCGTATTTGCCGACCGTGATCGCCCCCCGAATCGCTGTCGCTGGCGATGGACCGATGTGCAGGCGAGGTCCTGGGCGGGCGCGGACTCGCGCGGCGTTCAGGTTTCTTTCAGCTTGGTGCGTACAGTCTCCCACAGACGCATGAACTCGATCAGCAAGACCCTCCAAGTCGTCGTCTTCGTCCTCGTCACTGCGCTGGTGGTCACCATGCAACTCGCCACGCACCACGCGGAAGAGGGCCTGCAGGCGTTTCAGCTGGCGGATCGGGTGAAGAGAGAGTCGCAGCTGATCGCCAGTTCGCTCCAGATCGGCCCGGACGGGTTCGAGCCTGCGCAAGGGCTGCTTGACGCGTGGGAGAGAGACCCGGACGGAAGCCCGATGTGGGCCATCTTCGATGTCGACGGCGAACTCCTCTTTGGCGAGCTGAACCCCGACGTGGATCTCCGCAAGCCGACGCCTATCAAAGAGATCTCGATCGATGCGCCGGCGATCGTCGAGCACACGAACCGCAAGTTCATGATCTGTCTCTTATACACATCTGACGCTGCCGACGAGCGATCTAGTGTAGA
>CAJXVA010000866.1 GCA_913061055.1 uncultured Pseudomonadota bacterium | reverse complement strand
GTTCAGGGGACGGCGGGGCTTCTGAGGCCCCGGAGGCACCCACACCTGTCGGCTCTCCGGGGGCCGCTGGCCGATGCTCATCCGCTCGCGGGGGCGGCCCCTGGGCAGCCCCTCGCGCCTTCATGGTCCGTTCGAGCTGCTCTGCGAGCTTTGGGTCAAGCTTTCGCAGCTTTTCGATATCTCGCCGCCTCACGAGACATCCCTCACAGAGGGATCCTCGGAGACGATCCGTGCGCGATCCGAGGCAACTCGGTCGCAGGACATACCTCGATCAATACGGCCGTACGACGTCTCAGAGACGCTCGTACAGCCGCAGAATTCTGCGGCACCCATCCGCGAACCTCAGCGCTGTCGCGAGACGCGGTTCTGAGATGCAGGGGGTTTCGGGTAGAAAGGGGTTTGTGATACGATCTTCACGTCGGCCTGTCAGAGAGGTCGGCAGTGCGCTCCGGGGTTCCGGGCGTGCAAAACCCGAGGGCTTCCGAAACTGAGACTTCGGACCCTGACCCCGGAAAAGGCCAGCACGCCAATGCTGGTCTTTTCGCTTTAAGGGGAGCGCGATTTGGTTCACTCATCGGACCAAAGTGACTCCCACTTGTCCAGGGTAAAGAAACGGCACGGACAGGCGCTCGCTTCCGCGTTCTGCGACGCACCACGCCACTCCCAACGGGTTTCCACCTCGCGTCGTGCTGCACCTCGATCAGCAGCACGACGCGTATCGTCGGGGATCGGATCTCTGAAAACGGGCCCGCTAGCATGTGTCCTCGATGCAGGACGCCTCTCTCCTCGGCACGGCTGCCCCGAACAGGCTCAGACAGAACAAGCCGCCTGGTGGATGAGGCTCAGAAGAGCCGCTGCCGCTTGCTGTGGCAGGACCGATCCTCCAAGGCATCGTAGGCGGCTGCGTCGTCGACGAGCGTGTAGCCCTCGGGAAGGCCCAAGAGAATCTCGACGAACCCCGGGTTGAGGACGGCCTTCCTTCGACCACTGGGTCCAGGCTTTCCGGTCTTCGGGGCACGGCGGGTACCCCATTGGCGCATCTTGTCCGTGAGGCTGGTCCCTCGATGCGACGGCGCGTCGGCCCGGACGGTGTGACGGGCGGAGTCCCGAGCATCGCTGGCGCACGGCGTCGGCCACCAACTCCCGTCCCCGCTCAGCCTGGACTGGCCAGGGCAGCGAGCCCGGCCCGAGCCCGAGCCCGAGCCGCCGCGCAAAGCTCCGCACGAGGTCCCGGTCGGAGTAGGCCAAGATGAACATCCTTTCGCGACGGTGCGGGGCGCCGACGTCGGCCGCTCGAACGCTTGCCCATTCCGCATCGAACCCTGCTTCGGCCAGGTCCGCGAGGACTTGGTCGAGCCCGCGACTGCGCAAGCGCCCGACGTTTTCCACGACCACGAACTTCGGTGCCGTCGCGCGAATGGCTCGGGCAAACTCGAACCAGAGACCGCTTCGTCGTCCACGCAGTCCCTGGCCTGTCCCGGCGCTGCTGATGTCCTGGCAGGGGAACCCACCGCAGATGACTTCCGCAGCCGGGAAGTGCTGCACCGCTTCGATGTCCCCGAGGTTGGGAGCCTCGGGCCACCACCGCTGCAAGACGTGGCACGCGTACGGGTCGATTTCACTTTGCCAGACCACTTCGCCACCGAATACGGCCTCGACCGCGAGGTCGAGTCCGCCGATGCCGCTGAAGAGCGAGCCGATCCTGGTCGGAGTAGCGGTCGTGGTCGTGCCGTGGTCATGCCTGCGCTCCGTCAACGGGACTCCAGGGCCCTGTGCCGGCCCAGCATCTGGACCACGACGTCGACCATCTTCTCGGGGGTCGTCGTGCGCCCTCGGAGCCCATCCAAGTTGCTGGACACCATCACCTCGAGCTTGACCTTGCCCCCCTTGGGCGGGGAGCCGTCGCGCTCCCATCCGCCGACCGAGAGCATCAGCCGGTTGTTCTGCCGTCGTGCCCCATCCGTGACGTCTTTGGGCACGTTGTAGTGATCGAAGTAGACGCCCCTGGGGCTCTTCGAGGCAAACAGCTGCCCCCCGAGCTCGGCACCTCGGTTCTTGACCGCGGCAATGAACGCCGCGAGCCCCATGCTCGATACCGCGGCTTCGCGCGGACGCTTCGGCCTCGACTTGGGCCGGGCGTGTCGGCGGTAGCGATACATCCGTTTGACCGCCCCTTCGAGGGTCAGCCGCCCCGTCCGGAACTCGCCGTAGGCGAACGCCTGCTCCCCCGGGTGTCCCGCCTTTCGCGCCCGAAGAGCCTCGATGATCTTCGCGTGCGTCGGCGCCTCGAAGCCCTTGCCCGGGAACTCCGCATCGAGCAACGCGAACTCCTCACGCCAGAACTCAACGTCCGCATCGGTATGCGTGGGCTTGGGCGGCAGAGCCTCGACCCGCGCATACGGTGTGTCCTCGTCCTTCTCGATGAACGTGTCGAGGTACTGCATCGCGAGGTACCACGCGCCGTCGCCGATCTGCCGCTGCCAAGCCCCCTCGGAGCGCGCCCACCGAAACCCGCTGCGCTTGAGCCAGGTC
>CAJXVA010000865.1 GCA_913061055.1 uncultured Pseudomonadota bacterium | reverse complement strand
GAGAGGTCTCGTGGGCTCGGAGATGTGTATAAGAGACAGCTGAAATTGTATCAACAAGCCGCACGGGGGTTGTCGGCAGCGCACGCCCTGGGTCTGGTTCACCGGGACTTCAAGCCGGACAACGCGATGGTCGACGGCGCCGGCGTGGTGAAGGTTCTCGACTTTGGCTTGGCCAAGGCACTCCCAAGCTCGGACACCACCCAGGGGGACAGATCGGTTGGGGAGGACACGGTCACCCGTACCGGCACGGTGCTCGGAACACCGGCGTACATGTCCCCGCAGCAACACGCCGGGGCTCAGGCCACGCCGCATGATGACATCTTCTCCTTCGGTGTCTCCCTGTGGGAAGCGCTGTATGGGGCACGACCGTTTCGCTCGCGCGACTGGCAACAACTCGCCGCGGAAAAGCGCGCAGGCCCTCCCGAAGAGCCCGACGGGTCCGAGGTCCCCTCGCGGGTGTACGACGTGCTCGCACGCGCGCTCGCTCCGCTTGCCGAGGACCGATGGGACTCGATGCGCGCGGTCGTCCGTGCCCTCAACGCGGCAGGACGTTCTTCGACCCGTCGATGGGTGGCCACGAGCGCGATTGCGGCCGCGGCTGCGCTCGGATTTGCTGCGAGCCCCTCCGAGCCGCCGGCCTGCGACACCGAGGCGAAGTCGCTGCAGACGGAGTGGGCGTCGCAGCGCCAGCGTATGGTGGACGCCAGATCGGTCGAAGCGGTCGACAGCTATGTCGCTCAGTGGGTAAGTCTATACGCAGCCGCATGCACACAGGCCGCGACGCGGGCGTCGGAGACCATGCGGGCGTGTCTGGACGCCGAGCGCCTTCGAGTGTTTCCCGCCGGTGCCGATGCGCCGAGTGTTCCTGCGATCCCAAGCCAGATGCGCTGTGGAGACCGTGAGCTGGCACGTATGGATCCGCCGCCGCCAGAACACCGCGCCGAACTCGAGGCGCTGCAGCGGTACGTCGATCAAGGCAACGAGCAGACCACCCTCGGGCACCCGCTGGATGCCAAACTCGAGGTGAACCTCGCGCGCGCGCGCACGATTGGGTATCGACCCCTGTTGGCGCAGATGTTGACTCTGGTCGCGCGGGCGAGACCGGAGCGCGGGGTCTCGGCGCGCGTTGCTTTGCTCGAGGAGTCCTTCCGGATCGCCGAGGAATCGGGGGCCGATCGGGTCGCCATGCGGACGGCGGCGTGCCTGGCTGACCTGCTTCATCAGGGGCGGGACTCCCCCGAAGCCAGCGAACACTGGCTGCAGCTCGCGTACGCACTTGGCGAGCGAGTGGACCGCCGCGGAGACGCCTTCCTCGTCCTGGCCAATGCCCACGCGTTCATCGAGCTCGAACAGGGCAACTCCCACGAGGCGCTCGATGTCGTCGCGGAGGCGCTCGCGAATCCTCCCGAAGGCGCATCGCCGCCCCTGGTGGACAGGCTCCGAGAACGCCACGCGTCTGCATTGACCGCACTGCGTCGACATCGCGCTGCGGCCGAGTTGTATGCTGCCATCGCGGAGAACCAGCGGACGCATCCCGTGGGCGAGTTGAACCGCATGGAGTCTCTGGGAAATCTCGGAGTCGCTCTCCAACGCGCCGATGAGCTCGACGCCGCCATCGATGTCTTTGAGAGGCAGTTTGTCACCCTTCGGGCCTTGGCAACGCCGCCTCAGGACCAGTCGTTTCACGAGGTGAACATTGCCCGCGGCTTGGCCCGACGGCCCCGCACTCGCGCGCTCGCGATAGAGCTACTCCATGGGGTGGTCGAGCAGACGAAGCTGGGAACGGACATCCACGCCCGGGCCTCCTACAGTTTGGGCGAAGCCTACGAGCAAGACGGTGACCAGGAAGCTGCGGCGACCGCATATGAGACCGCTGCGCTCTCGGTGGACTTGGCGTTTGGGCCCGATACCGCCGCCGCAGACGACGTCCAGGCTCGCATCGCTTCGCTGGGATCCCCCGACTCGATCGCCGAGCTGTGACCCGCGAAGCGGGTGCCTTCCCCGTTGCAGGTGAACAGCCGGTCGTTACCCTCGGCGTCACAGGTCTCGACCATCGTGTCGCCTTCGGTGCAGCCTGTCGGTCCGCTGGACTCGGAGCCAGTGCCGCTGCTGTCGCTGTCGCCAGGCCTGGTGGGGTCCGTCATCGGGGAGTCGGTCGTGGACGGGTCGACGGTGGGGTCGGTTGCGGCTGCTATGCGGGGACCGACGTTGTGCTCACCGACGTGGTGCTGGTTGTAGACGCGGTCGTGAGGGTCCCGGTCGGGGCTGTCGTGCCACTCGATCCCGTCGAGCTGTCGGCGTCGGTGTCGGCGACGTTGTTGTAAGACAGTTCCTTGCCCTGAAGCTGTTTGGCCGTGGCCACGCAGGCTTCCTTGGGGTTGCGCTCGGCGTAGAATGCGGCGCGCTGATGCGGGTTTTCGCCATAACGCATGTCCTGGACCTTCACGTACTGGGCGTTGAAGGTGCGGGGGAAATCAGCGTTGTCGTTATCCGGCGTGCGGCCGCCCAGATAGTTGGCGATCTGTCTCTTATACACATCTC
>CAJXVA010000864.1 GCA_913061055.1 uncultured Pseudomonadota bacterium | reverse complement strand
TACGAGATGTAGAGAGGTCTCGTGGGCTCGGAGATGTGTATAAGAGACAGCACCCCGACCCAGCTCGGGATGCTGATCGATGGTCTGTTTGGGGAACACCCGCAGGCTCGCGAGCACCTCGGATTCGCCCCTCGGGCGCTGACGGCACGGCGGATCCAGGAGGTCGCACGAGAGATCGACGCGCCGAGTGTGCGGCTGCTCCCCAGTGACGCGGACCGTCAGGACGCCCAGCGGTGGTCCGTTCCACTGTGGTTCCCGGTCCTCGCAGTCACCGCCCTGCTGCTGGGGCCATCGCTGATCGAGGACCTGTGGCTTCGAATGCTGGCAATCGAGGCGGGGCTCGTTGCGGGGCTGCTCGCGGCCCGAGCTCCGCTGCGAAGCTGGATGCGCGTCCGGGGCAAGGACCTGGGCGCTGGCATCGCGGCCGCGCTCGTCATGATCGTCGGTGCGCTGGGCGTCACGGCGGGACTGCGCGCCGTGGCTCCGGACCTGATGGCCAGCGCGAGCGAGGTCTACAGCTGGGCGACAACATGGCCGTTGGCCGCGACCGGCCTGATGTTGATTCTGATCGCAGGTGCCGAGGACCTGGTGTGGCGCTTCGCGATCACGCTCGGCCTGGTCCGGCGACTGGGGCCCGCGGGCGCGGTGTTCGTGGGCGCAGTCGCGTTTGCGATCGCCCACGCCACCACCGGCCCTCCGATCCTCGTGGTAGCCGCACTGCTCGCCGGAGCCCTCTGGAGCGCGCTCGCGGTGCGGACTCGATCGTGGCTGGCCGTCGTGGTGTGCCACGTGCTGTGGGACGCAAGCGTGGTGATGCTCGCGCCCTAGCAGTCCCTGGTGAGACCCGGCGCGGCGGATCGCGAAGGGTTTTTCGGTCCTGGGTAGGAGCCGAAACACCGCTGTACCGGGCGCACTGCCAGTTTGGGCGACGCCGCCAGAAGCGAAAAAGGCGGGTGAGACGTCGTGTCGGGTTTCACCTCGGGCTGCGAGGTCGCCGTCACTGAGGGAGGGTGCAGGCACCGACGTCCTGCCACTCGGGGTCCGGAGACATCCAATCGGTGCACTCCAGGTTCGGATCCAGATCCTGGCAGACGCTGTCGCCCTCGCTGAGATCACAGAAGGCGGTGCAACACGATGCGAATGAGCACCCAGGCACACGGTCGTCGGTCACGCAAACCAATCCCGGCTCACACTGGTTGGCCAGCGCGCACGGCTCAAACATTCCGCGCGGGGGGCTTGGAGGTGGTGGCGTGCACAGGAAGCCGCTCTGCCCGGACTCGGTCGGAGTGTCCGGGATGCAGTGCCAACCCGGGGGCGAGCAGTTTTGCACGAGCGGGTCACACTGCTGCATGCACGTTGGGATGTTGGGCACCGCGATCAACAGCTCGAAGAACGCCTTGCAGGTCTGGTCGGGGTCGCAGTCGTTGCCCGAAGGGTCGCAGAAACTGCGGCAGAGTCCGGTAAGCGAGTCTTCGTCGTCCAACACGCACATGCTGCCGGGCTCGCAGTTGTCCAAGCAGCTGCCGTTGTAGTCGATGCCCTCGCACGGCTCCCCGTCGAGCGCCGGGTTCTCCACCGCATCGCAGCACCGGATCTCATCGGGCACGCTGTCGTCTTCGAGCGAATAGGGCATGCATTTGCGCCCTTCCCCGCACTCGTCCGCCTCCCACAGCACGCACTCCCCCACCGGAGAGGTTCCGTTGGAGTCATCGGTTGTCGAGGAGTCGGCCAGCGTCGTCACGCCCGTGGTGCTGGACGATCCGGCGGTCAAAGGCCCCGTCGTACCCGAGGATGACCCGCTCGAGCTCCCGGCGACCGTGCCCGTTGACCCCATCGCTGCCCCGCCGCCGTCGTCACCGCACGCCCCAGCGACCAGGAGCACGAGGCAAGAGAACACAGACGAGGTACGGGCGAGACCGGGCACGTCACAAGGGTAGAGCACCCGCCGCCACGAATCCACGTGGTGGGGCTGCAAGCCCCAAGGGGCGGATCACCGCGCCAAGACTTGGCTCAGCGCCACCTTCATCGCCTTCGGCGAGCTAAATCGTTCTTCTGGCTCCTTGGCGCAGGCCGCCACGATGATGCCGTCAAGCGCCGCGGCGACCTCGTCGGGCAGCTCGGGGAGCACGTCTTGGAGGCTGGGCACCGTGTGGGTGCGTTGCATCCGGAGCAAGTCGACCGGTTCGACGTCGTCCGCGCCGGGGAACGGGTGCAGGCCCACGAGCGTTTCGAACAGCGTCAGGCCCAACGCGTAGAGATCGGCCCGGCCATCGAGCGCCCGCCCCAGATAGGTCTGCTCCGGGCTCATGTACCGCGGGTCCCCCATGAGCCGGGGGGGGGCTTCCTCGTCGACACGACGACAGATGCCGAAATCGATCAGCTTCACGATCACGAGCCGTCGGTCGTACGGGTCGCGCGTGATGAAGATGTTGTCGGGCTTCACGTCGCAGTGAACGATCCCGCGGGTGTGCATGTAGTCGAGCGCGTCGAGGGTCTGCGAGCTGTCTCTTATACACATCTCCGAGCCCACGAGACCTCTCTACATCTC
>CAJXVA010000863.1 GCA_913061055.1 uncultured Pseudomonadota bacterium | reverse complement strand
GCTCGGCGTCGGTCAGCTCCATCACCGCATCGACCACCTGTTCGAGCAGCGGTTCGAGTCGCTCCTCCCGCGCGAATCGCCGGTACATCCTCAGCAGCCGGGCGTAGCGGTCATCAGCAGGCCCCGCAGGCGCCGACTCCAGCGGGGCTGCAGGCGCGCCGCCCTCGGCCGGCTCAAGGTCCTCGAGCAGGTCCCGCAGCGCCTGGGCGTCGCCCCCCTCGGTGAGTAGAGAAGATCGAACGGAGGGACGGTCGCTGGGACGGGTCTTTTGCATGACGAGTTCCACGGTTGAGGAGAGCCGACGCGCCACCGCGTGTCGGAAAGAAAGCGGCTGCCCGCGCATACGGAGCGCAACCAGCAAGGCTCGGTCGAACAGGACGGCGACGTCGAGGCGTTGGACGGCGCGAAAACTGGATGCGGTTCCGGCTCGATGCAGCAGGGAGAGGCCACGTTCGAGCAACGTGGCGTCGCCCGAGCGACCCGCGACGAGAATCGTTGTCGCGCCCGCCTGCGCCAGTCCGGCCGAGTCTTCGTTGGGGCAAAGCGCGAGCGCGCGGTCCAACACCCGCCCAGCAGCGTCGGCTCGCCCACACGCGGCGAGGAGCAAGCTGGCACGAAGCCATGCCTCGCGGGCCTCGTCGGGTTGCTCCGCCCGTTCGAGCGCCGCGGCTGCGCCTCCAAACGCGGCTGCAACGCGCTGCGCCTGGGTTGCCGAAGGACGGAGCCCCATGCCAGCCGCGGACACCTCGGCTCGCAGACGAGTGCGGCGTGCCAGCACGAGCGCAATGCCGCCCTGCCCCACCGCGGCATCGACGGCGGCCCCGATCGCTCGAGCTTCGTCCGCCGATCCGACGCGTGCGAGCAGCTGGACCAAGTTGAGCGCGGCCTCGACCAACGCGCTGGTCTGTCCGTGCGCGAGGAGCCCGCGCAACGCCGCCCGCCCGAGGTCGATTCCCGCCTGGACATCCAGCGTGAGGATGGCGAGCGCGCAAGACGTGCCCTTGAGGGTCAGGCTTCCGACCGGTTCTCCCGCGCGCTCAAACGCATCGGCGGCGCGCGAAAAGGCAGCAGCGGCCTCCTCCAAGTTCCCCTGGCCGTGCGCCAGGTTTCCCTGCAGCTGCAGCACCCGAGCCGCCAGCGCCGACGCTTCGGTCCCCGGCTGCGCTTGCGCCCATACAGCCGCGCGCTCGAGACGAACGCTTGCCGTCGCCACATCTCCGGCGAGGGCGCAGGCGTACGCGGCCCACAAAAGGGCCGAAGCCACCCCGATCGCCGCCGGACCCTGCAGCGGGACTGTATCCAGCTCCATCTGCTCCGCCTCGCGTTGGGCCTGTGCAGCTTCGCCTCGATCCACACAAACGCGCCAACGCAGCCCTTGCTTGGCCCAACGTCGATCTTCCGAGTCCTCCGGACCCGGCTCGAGCAACGCCCATGCCTCATCGAGCCGTCCCAGCCGCTGCAACGCCCGGGCGCGAGCGAACACGCAGCCTTCATGCGTCCCCCCGCGAAGGGCCAGAGCCTCGGCGGCTGCTGCGTCTCCCTCGGCGAGTCGGTGCGAGGCCGCGAGCGCGAGAATCGAAGGCGAGGCATCCCGCCCTTCGAGCGAACGGACCGCTCGCGCAACTTCGGCGAGACCCGGCGCCGCGTCGCGCAGCTGAGACTCCAGAGCCTCATCGTTCTGAGCGTCAACTGCCCACGCGACGGTCTGGCCCTCGCACGCGCGCGCCTCGTCCCGGACCCGCGCCGGACCCAAGGACGCACGGGCAACCGAACACGCGACGGCGTGAGGCCGGCCTTCGGGGGCCAGCGTCTCGGGCAGAGACGGGTCGGGCTCGGTCCAGACGGCCCGCAGCACCGACAGCGCGACGCTGGCGTCCATCTCGTCGCTCGGGTCTTGGGCGGAGGCCGCGATGCGGGACACATCCTCGACGCCCGCTCCGTGCCTCGCACACGCGGCCGCAGTTCGAACCATGGCCGCGGGCCATCCGCCGGTCGCATCCCGCAACCCAGCGGCGACGGCTTCGATCTCCACGGCATCTCCCTCGACCCCTGCGGACACCAATCGAAGTGACTCTGCCGCCGACACAGGACGTGGCCACAGCACCCGGACGCCCTCGAGGCCCTCGAGCGCGTGGCCGGCCTTTGGCGTTGCGGGAACGATGACGCGCCCGGTCGCGAGTCGACTGGCGGCACGAACGCGAGGCGCATCACCTTCACGCAGCGGCTGCATCATCAGACCGGCCGCCGCCTCGCCGGAACTCCCGACCCAGGCCTCCAACCACGAGCCCACCACGGAACCCTGTCCACGGGCCCATGCGTCCGCGTCGTGCCGGAGCGCCGGGGTGCCAAGCGCCTGCAACCGCAGGACGACCTCTTCGACGACCCGGTCTCTCCCCGACCCGATCGGACCGGCGACGACCAGCAGACGGGTGACGCCCTGATCGAGTTCCCGCGCCGCGGACTCGATCGAGACCCCGACGTAGGGCCATCGGACCGGTGGCCACCACCGCAACCGCCCCACGACCTGTCTCTTATACACATCTCCGAGCCCACGAGACCTCTCTA
>CAJXVA010000862.1 GCA_913061055.1 uncultured Pseudomonadota bacterium | reverse complement strand
CGAGATGTAGAGAGGTCTCGTGGGCTCGGAGATGTGTATAAGAGACAGCGCTGGGCGAGGACCTGCTCGAGGACGTGTTCTCCGATCTGGTGGGTCTGCTCGTCGACGTGCCGCCAGCCCACACCCGAGAGGGCGGGATGATTCGGACCGGCGCCGACGAGGACCTCGACGAGCAGCGGACGCTTCGCGACGGGGGCCGGGAGGCGCTCGCAGCCATCGAGACCCGGGAGCGGGCGCGCACCGAGATCCCCTCGCTCAAGGTCCAGCACAACCGGGTGTTCGGATACTTCCTCGAGGTCCCCAAGGCCCACCTGGCCAAGGTGCCGCCGGAGTACGTTCGCAAGCAGACGTTGGCCAACGCCGAGCGGTACGTCACCGAGGAACTCGCCAAGCTCGAGTCCAAGGTGCTCGGCGCCCAGACGCTGGCGCTCGCCCGGGAGCAGGAGCTGTTCGAAGCCCTGCGAGCCCGCGTCAGCGAGCACGGGGAGCGGCTGTGCGATGTCGGGGAGCGGGTCGCCGCGCTCGATGTGCTCGCCGGGTTGGCCGAGGTCGCGCAGCGAGAGGGCTTGTGTCGCCCCGACGTGGTGGAGGAGCCGGTGCTCGACATTGAAGCCGGCCGCCACCCGGTGGTCGAGCGGATGCTGGACTCGGGTCGCTTCGTACCCAACGACGTTCATCTGCACGCAGCCGGGACCGAAGCCGCCCGCCTGTGGGTGCTGACCGGCCCCAACATGGGCGGCAAGAGCACGGTGATGCGGCAGACCGCACTCATCACGATCTTGGCGCACATGGGCAGCTACGTCCCCGCCACCCGGGCTCGCATCGGCCTGACCGATCGCGTGTTCACCCGGGTCGGCGCCGCGGACGACCTGGGACGCGGCGACAGCACGTTCATGGTCGAGATGCGGGAGACCTCGCAGATCCTCGCCGCGGCCACCCCGTCCTCGCTGGTGCTGCTCGATGAGATCGGTCGCGGAACCGCGACGTTTGATGGCCTCGCGCTGGCGTGGGCCATCACCGAGCATCTGCATGATCAGGTGGGCTGCCGCACCATGTTTGCAACCCACTATCACGAGCTGTGCGCGCTCGAGAACGTGCTCGGCGGCGTGCTCAACATGCACGTGATGGTGCACGAGCAGCGCGGCCGCATCGTGTTCCTGCACCAGCTCGCCGAGGGCGCGGCCGGGCGGAGCTACGGTGTGCAGGTGGGACGGCTCGCCGGGCTGCCAGCTCGGGTTCTGCGGCGTGCAGCCCGGATCCTGGAGCGGCTCGAGGCGAACCCGCAGGGTGGGGCGTCCCCGCAGCTCTCGCTGTTTTCGCCACAAGGTGGGGAGACCGCGTCGCTCGGAGCGCCCAGCGGACCGGATCCCCAGGCGGCGACCGAGGTGCTGGATGCGCTCGCAGACCTGCAGATCGACGACCTCTCTCCGCGGGCGGCTCACGATCTGCTGCGGGACCTCGTCGCGCAGCTTCACGGCGAGTAGGCGCGCATGCGGTTCGATCGGCCGTACTTCCGAGGGCAGAGGCTACGTCCCACACTGTAATGTCCCTTGGGGCTCATCGTAGTTGTGCCCTACTGAGGCGCGAGGCTACGGTCGCAATGCGGCCCGAGGCCACGCAATCGAAGGAATCGCTCCTCAGACTTGGTCGCGAGTCTGGCCCAGGGGCGGAAACACGTATGGTCGGAGTGAGAGGGGGAACGATTTCAAGGCAGCGTGCTGAGAGAGTCGGACGCGTGGTCCTGGCCTCGACGCATGTGACGACAGGCGAGTGTTCGGAAGCTTTGTTGGAGGTGTTCCGCTTTGGGTGGCCCACCGGGGTCAGCGACTTCCGCGAGGTTACGATTCCCGCAGATAACGCTCGGGACATCTACTCCACCCGAATGGAGTTGGAGTTGTCCCGACGGAGAGAGGGATCCGCTCCGGTGGTTCTTGGATTCGACCGCCTGATTCCTCGACTTGAGCGCCTGGAAGGAGGGTCTCTACAGTTACTCTACCTTGAGGACGCGTTCGGACGCTGGGTCCAGTTGTTCCTCGACGAAGAAGAACAAGCTCTCCTCGGTGCGCTCACCGGCTGGAGAACCTGAGCTGCAGCGAAGGCGGTTTCGGAGGGTCGGGAAGGCGTGGTCACAGTGGGTCATAACTGGCGACGCTTGAGCTCAGAAAGCTCGCGCTCCTCTCTCCCGCCGCCTCAACGAGCGGCGAGTCGATTCGAGGTCTACGCTCCCGTCGCCGGGCCACTCCGGGCTTTGAGCCCTACAACCGCCGAAATCCCCCTGCGTGACCTCGCAGCCCTGCTTCCCCACGCGTCGCCGGCGCCCAGGCCTGCCACCCATCGCCGTTTCGTGTTAACGTCGGCGAAATCCGCCATGAACACGACGGCAAAAGGTCTTCTCAGTGTGTTGGCTCTGTCCCTGGCGCTTGGCGCTGGCTGCGACAAGGACAAAGGAACCAACAATCCCGATGACGGAAACAACCTGCTCGGCGTCGGTGGCGGGGGCGGGGACGAGGACCTCGACGGAGACATGTTCGGCGGGGAGGACAGCGAGTTCGACCTCGACGAAGATGC
>CAJXVA010000861.1 GCA_913061055.1 uncultured Pseudomonadota bacterium | reverse complement strand
CGAGATGTAGAGAGGTCTCGTGGGCTCGGAGATGTGTATAAGAGACAGGTCGCCGGCTCGGCGGCCCCTTCTGTCGACGTCATGGACGTCCCCGCGCTCACACATTGAGCCCGGGTCCCATGGACAGGTCACGGCTATGCTCAAGATATGGTCGCTCGCCCCCACGTCCTCGCCCTCCTGCTGAGCCCCCTCGCGCTCGCCGGCGCATGTGGCGACGCTGACTCTGACGACGCTACAGCCGCCACGATCAACGACACAGGCATCGACCTCACGATGTCAGGGACGGACACGGCCGACGACGATGATGGCGACGACACCGAAGACGTCCTCGATGTGGGGGCTGACACCGACGGTCCCGACCCCACTGCGGGGGGTGACTGCCCCGGCGGCGACGGCATGACCGACGAGGACGACGCCTACAGCATCATCTGGATCGCGAACTCTCCGGAGGGCACAGTTTCCAAGATCGACACCCGGACGGAGACCGAGCTGGCTCGCTACTTCTCGGGTCCGGCTCAGGGCTCCGACGACCCATCGCGGACCTCCGTCAACCTCTCCGGAGACGTCGCAGTCACGAACCGGTCGGGGAGCGTCACGAAGATCGCCAGCGTCCCCGAGAACTGCGTCGACACCAACGGCAACGGCGTCATCGACACGTCGACCGGTGCAGCGGACGTGAAGCCGTGGGGCGAAGACGAATGTGTGCTGTGGCACCTCCCACTGGGTGGCGACGGCAACAACACGCACGGCCCTCGCCCCACCGCCTGGGATGGAGGTGCAGGCGCATCCGGGGGCAACTGCAGCGGACCCGACGAAAACCTCTGGGTGGGCTTCTGGGATGCGGTCGGCAACAATGGCGAGTTCCGTCGCATCAACGGCAAGACCGGCACCGTCGTGGACAGCGTTTCGGTCCCGCTGTGGAACGGTGGAGGCACGGACTACGGACCCTACGGCGGCGCCGTCGATGGCGACGGCAACCTGTGGGCCATCGGCCTGTGGGAGAACCTCGTCCGCATCGACGCCCAAACCCTCGACGTGCAGCGCTGGTCGATGCCCGAAGGCGCCGAGCCGTACGGTATCGCCATCGATGCGCAGGGTCGGCCGTGGACCGCCGGTTGGTCCGGCATGATCACCCGCTTCGATCCGGCGACGGCTCAGTTCGAGACCGTCGCGACCAGCGATGGCCGTCGCATGCGTGGGCTTCAGGTCGATCGGGATGGCACCGTGTGGATCGCCGCCAACAACCCTTGCGGCGCCATCTCCGTCGACGTCGACAGCATGGCCATCATCAACGAAAACATCGCCTTGCCCGAGTGTGTCGGCCCAGTGGGTGTCAGCATCGATGTGGATGGAAGCGTCTGGCTCCCCGATCGCGAGGGCAACAAGGCCTACAAGCTCGACCCCGCAACCCTGCAGTCGACGACGATCACGGGTCTCGTCGGGCCCTACACCTACTCGGACATGACCGGTGCCGGGCTGGGCCTGGTCGTGAACCCACCGGTCGGCTGACGGCGCCCCGGCGCTACCGGGCGGCCAGCGCCAAGCTCTGCTCCACCGAGCCAACTTCACCACGCGCATCGAACAGGCTGCCCTGATTCATACCGATGCCACAGTCGTGGCCACGGGCGCGGGAACGCAGCCCGACCCACTCGCCTTCGAACGGACGGAACAGTCGCACGCCGAGGTCGGCGTTGACGAAGATGTACTCCGACACCGGAAGCGCGGTGCAGACTCCGTTTTGGACATCGGCGATGAGGGCAACCGACTCGACGGGTGAGATCGCCCGGCCCGCGACGAGTGGCACCCGCGGACGGGCCCAGACCGCGACGGGTCCGGCTGCATTCCACGTCCCCTCGACATGCCGAACCTCGACGCCCTGGAAGTAGCCCACCGGGTGCGGGTACGGGAACCGAAGCATCGGCGCGCCCTCGGGTGGCGGGGGCGGCCTCTGGGGCTCGCAGTGCGGTTCGGGGACCAACAGCGGCGCCAGTGCGATGCGCATCCCGGTCGCCACAGCGACACTCTCACCTTCGCACCGCAGGGTGGCCCGCACCCAATCGACCCGCCGCCCCCGGCGGATGGGTTCGACGTCGATCGAAACCACACCGATCGGCACCGGCCGCAGGAGCTCGAGCGTGGTGCGGACCAGCAGACGTTTGCCGGCATCGTCGCCATGCTCCGCCATGGCCCCGGCCAGGAGAGCCGCAGGCGGTCCACCGTGCTGAAAGCCGGCCGCCCAGGGCCCCTGGGTGAGCGACGTCGCCTCGTATCCGTCTTGAGTGGGTCGGTAGAAGGCTTCCGGCAGCGTGGCCATGCTCCGTCGTTACCACCTCAGGCCGCGACGGCCGGGCCTGTCCATGCAGCCGGAGCCTGCAGCGAAAGGCCGAGCAGACATCGCAACGCCTGTACGCAGCGCGTCGCCGCACGACCGTCTCCATAAGGGTTGCAGCGCGGCCGAGCGCGGAGCAGCGCGGCGTCGTTGTTCAGCCAGCTGTGCGCGCTGTCCTCGATTCGCTGGGGGTGCCAGCCTGTCTCTTATACACATCTCCGAGCCCACGAGACCTCTCTACATCTCG
>CAJXVA010000860.1 GCA_913061055.1 uncultured Pseudomonadota bacterium | reverse complement strand
GTGGGCTCGGAGATGTGTATAAGAGACAGCCCCCACCCGGTGGTCTCCGCCCCCGAAGCGGCATCGATCCACTTGAGCGTGTCGCCCTCGTGTCCGGTATCGGAGTGCACGTGATAGTAGGCGCCGTATTGACCGCCACCGTACTCGAGACGGCTGTCACCGATGCCGAAGTCAGTCGGCGTGTTGTCGGGGTTCGTCAGCTCGGTCGAGGACAGCTCGCCGGCCGAAACGTCGAAGCGGCGCACGTAGATCCGCTGCCCGGTTGGGTCCCATAGGAGCGCCCCGAAGATCGTGTCGGACTCGGCCGCGAGCCCCCGAAGCTCCAAGCCCGCGGCCAGGTCGATCGTGGTCTCGACGCCGTCGGTGCCATCGAGCACCACTACCCGAGAGGTGATCGCTCCGGAGCCCGTCGTGAAGCCGACGAATGATCCGCAGCCTGGGCGCGGCGTGGTGAAGACGGGAGCGACGTGTAGCGGCCCAGTCCCCCAGATCCGCCAGTTGCTCACCCCTGCGGTCACGCCTTCGGCGACCTCGATATCCACGACGTCCAGTCGGTCCAGCAACGGACCGGAGACCGGAGGCTCGCCGGTCGTCGCCGTGTCGCTGTCGCTGTCTGTCGTGGGATCGCTATCCGAACCTGGGCCGCTGTCTGTCCCGGGGTCGCTCTCGGAGTCACTCGAAGGACCCGATCCTGGGCCGCTCGGGTTGGATGCCGAGGACGGACCACTCGCGGAGGTGCTGCCGGTGCCTTCCCACGCATCCGTGTCCGCGGAGTCGGGACCGCCATCACAA
Organism: uncultured Pseudomonadota bacterium; assembly: GCA_913061055.1. GTDB lineage: Bacteria > Myxococcota_A > Polyangia > Nannocystales > Nannocystaceae > CAJXVA01. The sequence goes on along the minus strand of CAJXVA010000860.1, from coordinate 1,812 downwards.
GCGAACAGACCCAAGAGTACGCACCAGCTGTATCGTCGGAATCCGTTCATCATCACTCCACCCGCGCCTCCATTATCCGCGTTCGGCAGGGTTCCGACAATGAGCCACTGAAGGCCGCACTGGGGGTCAAGCCCGTAGTCAGTCGCCCCCGCCTCAGGGGGGCGTTGGTGTGTTGATGTGCGAGCTGCGGTCTTGGGATTCGGTGACGATCACACCGCTCATTCGTCCTCGATCAGATACGCGACCAGGTCCGTCGAGGTCACGATGCCCGCCAGCGCGTCCCCGTTGAGAATCGGAATCGCGTGAAAGCTGCCCTTCGCCAGCTGGAGCGCCGCATCTCGAACCGTCGCGGTCGCCTGTAGCGTGACGACGTCTTCGGTCATCACTTCTTGTAGCGGAAACAACTCCAGATCCTGCGCGACCAGCTCCGGGTCGTCGCGGTACGGGTCGCCCAGCGCGATACGGTGCAGGTCGTTGGTGCTGACCAACCCAACAAAGCGGCCGCCGGACACGATCGGAAGATGGTGGACCCCGTGTTCGAGCATCACCTCCCGCGCCCGCCGAGCGCTCTCGTCGGGGCCGAGCGCCAGCGGAGTCGGCGTCATGAGCCGGGAGATGAGCGTGTTGCCTTTCACGATTTCTCCATGTGCACCCCTCGGAACCGAGCGCCCGCAGGATCTGCGCCTATACTCCGCCCGTGCCATCGATCGCGATCCTCATCTTCGACGGCGTCGAGGAGCTCGACTTCGTCGGGCCCTGGGAGGTGCTCTCGGCCTGGGCCTCTCAGCATCCCACCGACGATGTCCGCGTCTCGACGGTGCGATGGGGCGGCTCGCCGCATGAGCCGGTGCAGTGCGCAAAGCGCCTGCGGGTCCTCGCGGACCGAGGGCAGCCCGAACTCGGGGAGCCGGACGTCATCGTGGTCCCCGGCGGCAAGGGCACCCGGGCGCTGCTGAAAGACGAACCGCTGGCGGAAGCCCTTCGGGAGGTGCACGCCCGCGGCGGCTACGTCACCTCGGTATGCACAGGATCGCTGATCCTCGCGGCTGCGGGGCTGCTGGACGGCAAACCCGCGACGACCCACTGGAGCACCCTTGAACACCTGGCGGCCGCCGGTGAAGACATCGAAGTACGCGCCGACGATCGCTTCGTCCAGAGCGGACGCATCATCACCGCCGCCGGCGTCTCGGCGGGCATCGACATGGCGCTGCACCTCGTGGTCCAGCTCGCGTCGGTCGAACGCGCTCGCGAGGTCAAGCGGTACATCCAGTACGACCCGGCACCGCCGGTGTAGGGGGCTTTGTGCGTGCTGTCCGGGAAGAAGGGGGGTTCCCTACACTCTCGGAAGAAAAATCGAGCCGTGCGTGATCACGGAGCCTCCGAGGCGAACCACCCTCCCGTGATCCGCCCTGCTTGGCTCGCTTTCGTCCTGCTCTCTGGCTGCGTCGTCCTCGATCCGGAGTCATCCCCGGAGGACACCGACGGCTCGCCGGCCGAGGGCAGCGACACCGGTGACGCCCCGGAGACGACCGGCACACCCGAGGATCCCGAGCCGCCGGGCGACGACGACGAGGCGCCCGGGGGCGAGCTGTTCGAGGGCGGCACGTACTGGCGGGTCGACCTCGTGGGCGGCGGGGAGGAGGCGACCATCACGGCGCTGTCTTCGGTGGAGATCCCCGAGGGCACGCACGAGCCGGTGCCGATCCTCGATGGCCCGTTCATGCTGGTCGGTCGAGCCGGCGGAGAGGTGGTCGGCGCCCGGGCGGTGGCCTGTCTCTTATACACTTCTCCGAGCCCACGAGACCTCTCTAC
>CAJXVA010000859.1 GCA_913061055.1 uncultured Pseudomonadota bacterium | reverse complement strand
CGATAGTGCAGGCGCCGCGATGACCCTCCAGACCACGCCCCTGCACGCCGCCCACGTCGCCCTTGGCGCGAAGATGACCGCCTTTGGCGGCTGGGACATGCCGATCCAATACGAGGGGATCCTCGCCGAGCACGAGGCCGTGCGCACCGGCGTGGGGATCTTCGACGTCTCGCACATGGGCGAGGTCGACTTCGAGGGCCCCGACGCCCTCGCGGCCGTCGCCAAGCTCGTCACCCACGACGTCAGCAAGCTCGTCCCGGGCAAGGCCCAATACACGGTCACCTGCCAAGAAGACGGGGGCATCGTCGACGACTGCATCGTCTACCAACTCGGCGAGCAGAAATTCCGCATCGTCATCAACGCCGCGAACATCGCGCAGGACATCGCCCACTTCGAGGCCGGCCTCAAAGGCTTCGAGGGCAACTGCACGATGACCGACCGCTCGAGCGAGTTTGCCTTGTTGGCGGTTCAGGGCCCGGGCGCCGTGGCGATGGTCGCGGAGCTTGGTGGTGCTTCGCTGGCCGAGGTTCCTTCCTTCGGAATAGGCGAAGGCAACGTGGCCGGCGTCCCCGTGCTTGCGGCCCGCACCGGCTACACCGGGGAGGACGGCTTCGAGCTGTTCATTCCTGCCGACGCCGCGGTCACGGTGTGGAACGCGTTGACCGGTGTCGGGGCCAAGCCCATCGGGCTCGGGGCGCGCGACACCCTTCGTCTCGAAGCCCGACTCTCGCTGTACGGCAACGACATCGACACCACCACCAACCCCTACGAAGCGGGGCTGGGCTGGGTCGTCAAGCTCGACAAACCTCACCCCTTCATCGGCCAGGAAGCCCTGCGTGCGGTGAAGGCACAGGGTGTGTCGCGCAAGCTCGTCGGCTTCAAGGTCACCTCCCGCGGGATCGTCCGTGCCGGCGCCGACGTGCTGGGCGAGGGCGATGCGGTCGTCGGCCACGTGACCTCGGGCGGCGTTGCGCCCACGGTGGGCGGCGCGATCGGTCTGGCCTATGTGCCCAAGACCATGGCGTCCCCCGGCGCGCCGCTGCGACTGTCGCAACGTGGCCGCGTCCTGGAAGCCGAGCAAGTCAAAGGGCCGTTCTACAAGCGGAGCTAGCCCCCCGCGGGTCGCACCGCGGCCTCATCGTCGCGGCAGCCATCGGGCTGCCCGGCGTCTCTCGAAACGGGCGCCAGCGCGCGCCGAACCCCCCACCCCAACGTCGATTCAAGCGAGCACCGAACATGAGCGAGTTTCCTGCTGACCTCCGCTACACCAAAGAGCACGAGTGGGCCCGCAAGGAGGGCGACCTCCTCGTCGTGGGCATCACCTCCCACGCCGTCGAGCAGCTCGGCGACATCACGATGGTGACCCTGCCCGAAGCGGGCACCGCCCTGACCGTGGGCGAGACCTTTGGCGATGTTGACTCGGTCAAAGCGGTCTCGGAGCTGTACGCGCCGGTCGATGGCGAAGTCGTCGAGGTCAACGCAGCGCTCGAAGACGCCCCGGAGAGTGTCAATGAAGCCCCCTACGAAGGTGGCTGGATGCTCAAGATCAAGCCCTCGGACCCCGCTGCGTTTGAGGGGCTGATGGACGTCGCGGCGTACACCAAGCTCACCGCCGAGAGCTGAGCCTTGCGTCCCGGCCCCGCGGCGCTTTCGCTGTGCGGGGCCGCACGGCACGAATCGACCGAGCTGCGGCATGCTCGTGCCGATGCTCGTCTCGCTGCTGCTCACGGTCGCACTCGGGTGGGCTCCCCCGTCCGAGACCCGACGGCCGCCCGAAGAACGCATCACCGCGCCGCCACCTGCCGGGGGCGCCCCCTCGGGGGGCTCGCCGCCAGCTCCGGTGCTCAAGGAGCGCCCAGCCCCGACCGTACGCGCGCGGCCGGCTGACCTTGGACTGGAGCGCCTCCCCGACGGGAGCTATCGCTACGTCGACTCGGAGCGTCGGTTCACGATGACCGTGGCTCCGGACGGTCGAGCCTACTTCGCAGATCGTTGGCGACGCCCCTCCTCGGCAGACTCCCAGAACGGCAAGGTCGGCAGACGACCCGGCGCTCGCAGCTTCAAGGGCAACCCCACAGGGGTCGGAATGCAGGGGCCGCTGGAGTGGCTGATCCGGGCGTCCGGCCACGACCTGCTCACCGGGGCGAAGATGGGCGCGCTGCGAGAGACCGAGGCGTTCCGAACCGACCTCGCCATCGCCTGGAATCGCGGCCAGATTCAGAAGCGGCTGCGGGAGCTGCCCGCGGACCTGCTGGCCGTCGCCAAAGACGACTCCGTCTCGCTCGAGCGACGGCGCGAGATTCTCTTCGAACACTGGGACGCTTGCGAAGACCGTCTGACCACCGATACCGCGGGCATCCCAGCGGACGCCGTCCTGTCCGTCGACCGCCTGCGACGCGAGGCCGGTGACGAAGCCAGGCAGGTCATCGTCGACTTTGTCCGGCGCGAGCTGAGCGATCCTCAGGATGCGTTCACCGATGCCGAGCTCGAGCGATTCAACACCCGGCGTGTCAGCGTGTCGCGCTTCGACCCGTACCGGGAACCCGAGCCCGCTCCCGAACCTGCCCCCGCGCCCGATTCGACCACCCCCGACGACGGAGTCCCCCGTG
>CAJXVA010000858.1 GCA_913061055.1 uncultured Pseudomonadota bacterium | reverse complement strand
TCATGACCCGGGCGTCTGTCTCGATCGCCCGCGCCCGCACGCGCTCGTAGTCGCGCGCCTCGCCGCGCGCACGATTGGACTCGCGCCGCTTGGCGCTGGCAGCCTTGAGAGCAGCGGTCACCACCGCACCGGTCGACCACCCCGCCCCCGTGTTGCAGAAAACCGTCGCTGGCCAACGTCCGGGCCAATCCGCTGGCCAGTGGGCCAACCTTAGGTTTCGGAAAACGGAGACCCTACGTCCGGTCCTCCCCTCCTCTCAAACCTGCTACGACACCCGGAACATCGAAGACACCGCCCGCATCTATGCCCAGGAGCTTCCCGTGCCTGTGTTCATCGGCGGACAGCTTCGAGTCATCATTCCGGGGCCCGGCAACTCAGGCTAGAGCAACACCCACCAGGCCTCCCGATCTGATCCCGCGCCGGTTCCCGATCTGCCACGCCCAGTCGACGCAGCTCGCCCGCGCACCCAGAATTCGGCGCGCTCGAGTTGGTCCGGTCCTTGCTGTGTCGTCGCATCGTGATGACACGTCCCAGCTTCTCGTCTTCCTTGATCTTGCTCGCCCTCGCATTCACCCCAGCTTGCGCGGACGACGGTGGCGGCGAGTCTGGCGAGACCGACGCGGCCGACACCGACGACGGAGCCACCAGCGGTGGCCCCGGTGGTGATGGAACCGGCGGAGGTGCAGACGGCGGGAGCGATGGCGGAGATGGAGGCGACGACGGTGGGGACGGAGGCGACGATGGTGGCGACGATGGTGGCGACGACACTGGCGTGCTCCCCGAGGAGGACCACGCGCTCGGCACCATCGTGCTCGCCGAACGCCACCAATCGGCGTCGGCCACGGCCACAGGCTCCGTCTCGGCCAGCTTCATTCCCGATGCTGCGGCCGTGGGTCAAGGATGCTCCGAGGTCGTGGCGGGCTGCGAAGTTTCTGTGGTGCCCGACTGCCCCACGGGCTGCGGCGACGGCGAGTACTGCGGGTTCGACGACGCATGCGCCTCCGCGTGTTTGGACATCTGCGATGCCAGCTGCAGCAACGACGAGGTCTGCTACTTCGCGGCGCCGGGACAGGCCGCGTGCCGGGACCGGGAGGACTTCGACGCAGGCTCGTTGACCTTCACCGGAACAACCGCACCGATTACGCTGCTGCCTCCGTATGCGCTGGACGGTCTGGACACCGGGTCCCCGTTCCCTCCGGGCGGACAAGTCTCCGTCGCGGCCAGCGGTGCCGTGGCGGCCGGTTTCGGTGCGTTCAACGCCGACTTCTCCGCAACCACGCTGATTCAAACCCAGCTCGACACGATCACCCTGACCGAGGCCTACGGCGACGCCGACATGCCGGTGCAGTGGGCGGCCGGCAACGACGACGCGACGATCACTGTCGCGGTCACGGGTATCAAGGGCCAATCGGGAACCGTGACCTGCCCTGCAGACGACGCGGCGGGTAGCTTCAGCGTCCCCCGAGACGCGCTGCGTGCGGCTGTCGACGAGCAAACAGTCGCAGGACTGAGCGTGACGGTCAGTCGCCGCCGCACCGAGGTGATGACCGGACTGACGACGGTTGGGGAGCTGCTCTACGCCGACGTTCAACCCGTCGGATGGCTGGAGCTGACGTCGGTATCCAGCGAGTCCCACACGATTGAAGGCTGCAACTTCGGGGAGGCGGTCTGCGACGACGAGTGCGTCGACGTCTTCTACAGCGAGGACCACTGCGGCGGGTGCAACCAAGCGTGCGCGGGCGAGTGTTTCGACGGCCAGTGTTTCCAAGACGAAAACACCAATGCGCTCTGCGACGACGGTGAAGACAACGACGGCGATGGCTACATCGACTGCGAGGACTTCGACTGCTCCGACAACCCGAACGTCACCGTGTGTGACGAAGGAGGCGCGGATGCTGGGGACGGAGGAGGCGGCGACGGCGGCGGCGGTATGGCCGGCCCCGACAGCTGCATCGGTCTGTGTGGAGAGGCATCGACGAATTGCTACTGCGACGAGGTCTGCGCCGACGAGGGAGACTGCTGCGCGGACTTCAACGCAGTCTGCAACTGAGACTACGACGCCGGCACGTACCCTTGGCGCAGGGTGTTCCCTCGGCCGGTTCCCCACAGGACGCAGTTGTCGCCCGCGCCGGGCAGGTCCCAGATCTGCACCCCGCCCTCACCACCGCCGACCGCGTCCTTGAGGGACACCACCAACTCGAGCGTGCCGTCTGAGTCCAGGTCGGCGACCGACGGCGCGGCCATCGAACCGCGGCCGGACAGCGGGACCTTGTGCAACTCATTGCCCCCGGCGTCGAGCACGATCAGGTGCGCCTCGCCGCTGGGGGAATCCGAGTCTCCGCCAACGTAGGTGGCGAAGAGGATCTCCGGAGAGCCGTCGCCGTTGAGGTCGACGATCAGCGCTTCGGAGGCGCCCACGAATGGCGACGCGGAGCCAAACCCGTAGGTCCACATCGGCTCGCCTGTGGACAGGTAGGCATGCATGACGCCGTCGTACGCTGGGAACACAACCTCGAGACCTGGCTGGGCATCGAGGTCGCCGACGGAGGGGGCGGGGTAGGTGCTGTCTCTTATACACATCTCCGAGCCCACGAGACCTCTCTACATCTCGT
>CAJXVA010000857.1 GCA_913061055.1 uncultured Pseudomonadota bacterium | reverse complement strand
GTCGAAAGAATGAGGTCCCCGGTGGGACGGTTTCGATGACCCCGGACCCAAGTCGCTGACACTATGGCCCAGCCCCATGCTGCGACCGATCCTCTCGACGAGCTTGAGTCCTGCTGTGCCACTGGTGTCACGCCGGTTTGCACAGATCCTCGCGCGCCGCATCGTTGTTGCGCTGGGACCGGCTGCGGTGGGGTTGGCGGCGGCGGTCGTGCACGCGGCACCGGTCGTCGCCCCGATCGACCCCTCCGCGATCATCGGCGGCGGACCCTCGCTTCCGTGCGCGTGGCCATCGACGGTGTTTCTGGGCAACTGCAGCGGCACCCTGATCCATCCGGAGATCGTCGTCTACGCCGCGCACTGCGGTGACGAAGCAGAGCGGGTTTGGTTTGGGGAAGACCTTTCGAGGGGGGACGCTCCTCAGGGGGAGGGCTTCACGGTCGACACCGAGTTCTGCATGGCCAACCCCGGCTGGGATACGGCCGAGAGCCTCGGTGAACGGCGGGCGAACGACTACGCTTTCTGCAAGCTTGCGGAACCGGTGCTCGATGTCCCGATCGTACCGCCGGTGATGGGCTGCGAAACAACGGCGCTGAACTCCGGCGCTCCGGTCACGATGGTGGGCTACGGCATTACCGACCAGGACACGTATGGCGTGAAGTTCGAGGTCGAGACCGAGCTGCACTACATCGACGATTGGGGCGCAGCGGTCATCGGCGGCGGCGGCTCCAGCTCTTGCAACGGCGACTCTGGCGGCCCAGCCTTCATCCAACTGCCCGACGGAACGTGGCGCAGTTTCGGAATCGTCTCGGGGCCGAACTTCGGCAGCTGTGGGGACACGACCTGGTTTGCGACGATCTTCACCGCGGTCCCGTTCATCGAGATCAACTCGGGCATCGACGTCAGCGCCTGCCACCACTCGCACGGGGAGTGGAACCCAAGTCCCAGCTGCGGAGCGTTTCCGACCGAGCCTTGGAACGGCGAGGGCACGTCGTGGGCGGAGGGTTGCGCCGGAGGCCCGGTGGGACCGGACCCAGACCAGACCTGCGGCCCCGCCTTCGATGGCGAAGGCGACGTGACCCCTCCCGAGTCCTCGATGACCGCGCCCGAGGACCGAACCCGCTTCGATACCGAGTCCGAGCAGAACACCATCATGGTGGATGTCACCGCCGACGTGAGCGACGACGACAGCGGTGTGCAAAGCGTCGAGCTCGTGATCAACGGGACCCTCGTCCCTTCGTCCCTTCGTCTCGGGCCTCCCTACGCGTGGCCGCTCACCCTCACTGCGGGGATCTGGGAGATGCACGTGGTGGCGACCGACTGGTCGGGGAACGAGGGCGAGTCCGAGAGCATCATCATCGGCGTCGATCAGGAGCCGCCGCCCCCCGATCCCGAGCCCGAGGCGACCAGCAGCAGCAGCGGGGGCGGGGCGGACGAAACCACCGCCGACGGCTCGGAGTCCGGGACAACCGCGGCAGGAACGACGGGTCCGGTGTCGTCGAGTTCTGGGGGCGAGTCTTCGACGGGAAGCGGGGGGCAGCTGGCCGGGGACGGCGACGGGTGCAGCTGCCGGGAGACGAACTCGCCCCGCGGAGCTTGGGCGCTGCTCTTGTTGTTGGGGTTGTCCCGACGACGCCGGCGCATCGCCGCGGTCGCGATTCCGCTGACGTTGCTAGGTTGCGGCGACGACGGGTCCGGCACGAACTCGGCGAGCACCAGCAGCAGTACGTCTGCGACGACGGGTCCTGCGCCAACGACGACAACCGGAGCGATGACCACGAGCGCATCGGGGGACACGCCGGGGTCGTCGACGGGTCCGGGCACGACCGAGTCGAGCTCCACCTCGGATTCCTCGACGGGTCCCACCTGTGAACTCGGCAGCGAAGGGTGTGGTTGTCAGCTCGACTTCACATGCGACGCCGGCCTGGGCTGCGCGCTCAACGAGTGTCTGCCGTGCCCCGCCGGCACGTTCAACTGCCCGTGTGATCCTCGAGGCGGCGATCCGGGGACGTGCGAGGGGGACCTGAGCTGTCAGGGCGGGTTGTGTGTCGGGGGCCAGCCCTGCCCGTTCCTGGAGAACGGCACGTGTGACGAGCCCGAAGGCACCGGCGTCTGCTTTCCCGGAACGGACGCGTACGACTGCTGCGCCGTCGTACCTGACCTCTGCGAAGAACGCTCCGCCGGCGGCCGGTGCCCGGACGGATCGGACCCGCAAGACTGCGAGAGCTCGGGCACCGATTCGACCTCGGGTGGGGAGACCGATGGGCCCGACGCGACGACGGCCGACTGACCGGCTCGCAGTCTAGTGGCCTGCAGCGCCCCGAGATCGAATAAAGCGAACTTTCCCAACAACGAGGTGATCGTCCTTCCCTGGGTACGCACTACCCCAACGTGCTTCGCTGTCTCTCCCGCAACCGTGCCGAGTTCGCGCTCGCCTCGCTGATCGCCGCGACCGCCGCCGTCTGGCTGGCCGTTCCGTCCGTCGCCCACGCCTGCGGTGGCACCTTCTGCGACGCCGGGCCGACCGTGGGCCCAACCAGCGTCATGCCGGTGGATCAAACGGGCGAGAACGTGATGTTCCTGTCTCTTATACACATCTGACGCTGCCGACGAGCGATCTAGTGTAGA
>CAJXVA010000856.1 GCA_913061055.1 uncultured Pseudomonadota bacterium | reverse complement strand
GAGATGTAGAGAGGTCTCGTGGGCTCGGAGATGTGTATAAGAGACAGTGCCTGCACCGGCTGCACACGTCGTGTCCGCAACACGGACGGCGGGTCGGGCGACTGGATCCGGTTGGGCACCAAGGGGAACGAGAGCGTCACGTCCTGGACCCCATCGTCCGCGGTGGACAACCTTTTAGGCCGGGCCTGCGGTCAGGCCGCGGTAGACGTGGCGACCCCTTCTCTCAATCTCGAGACTCAGTCTCCCAACGCGTCCAGCAGCACGAGCCCGCCCTCGCTCCGAACAACCACCTCATCGACCCCATCCCCGTCCACATCACCGACCGAAACCAGGTCCGCGTCGACCTCCGAAACCAACACCTGGCGACACGTCGTCGAACCGAACTGCACAACCTCCACGGCGGTGCCAGACGCGACGATCCACTCCACCGGTGCATCCCCGTCGATGTTGCCCCAGCCGTGCGCCCCGACGACGAACGGCAGCGTCTGTCGAAGCGCCTCCCCATCCTCCGCGGCGAGGGCGTCCTGAGACCAGGACTTGACCACGGTGTCCTCTGCGTTCGGCAACGCGATGGCGAGGTTGGAGAGGCCGTCGCCGTCGAGGTCGCGGATGGCGACGAACTGGGCGGAACCGATATGGTCCACGCGGCGCGTCTGTGCGTCGGGACTCGAGACCAGGATGACGCCGTCGTCGTCGGAGATGGCGAGGTCGGTCGCGGTGAGCAGCGGCCCGACGGCGAGGTCGAAGCTGGTGCCGCCCACGTCCTTCGGAGCAGGCTCGCCGACGTTGTCGAGCATGAGTCCACCGATCGCAAACGCGGTGTAGCCGTCGTCGGAGAGACCGATCAGCTCGGGCCCGGCAACAGCATCGAGCTCGGCGATCTGCAGCGGGGGCCGCAGTGAAGAGCCGATCGCTTGGATCGCGCTGTACGTTGATGCCCCCAGTGCGTGCAGCAGCGTGACGGTTCCTTCCGCGTCCACGACCACCAGTTCGTCGAGGCCGTCCGCATCGAGATCGGCCGCCACCACGCCGACCAAGTTTGCCTTGCCCGGTACGGTCACGGTGGTGGTCGTTGGGATGCCCGTCTGCACTGCATCAGAGACGGTCACGGTCGCTCCGGCCACGGTGACGAGCTCAGCGCCGGCGGTGCCGTCAGTCTCGGCGAAGATCAACGCCGCGGCATCGCCGAGGCCTGGGATCGGCAGCGAGATCGGCGAGAGACTTGGCTCCGCGCATGCGTCAATGGGCGCCGTTTCGAAGCAACTGCCGTTCTCGCACACCTCGTTCTCGTCACACTTCGGGTCGGAGTCACTAGGCCCGCATTCGTCGGGTTCGAAGCACTGGCCGCTCTCGCAGCAGCTTCCGTCCCACGCGATCGCGTAGCAGCAGTAGCCCCCCGCCGCGCCATTGAGACAGCGAGAGCCGCGTTCACAGTCCTCGTCCTGCTCGCACTCGGGGCTGGGCCCGCTCGAGCTTCCGCCGCTCGCCTCATCACCGGGGCCCGTCTCGTCTGCACCCGTGGTCGTCCCAGGCGTGCCGCCGGTTCCATCGTCGGCGTCGGTTTCCGTGGTGTCCGCGGCTCCGCTCGATCCTCCGCTACCGCTTGCACCCATCGGGTCGCCGGACGAGTTGCAGCCGAGGGCCATGGCCGCCGTGCATGTCACCAACCAGCCCAGATCCCACTCACGCCACCCTCGTACGAACGCCATGCGGCGCTTGCTGTGCAATCAACGTTCCACAGCACAGTGGGTCGAACTTCAGGGGCTCAACGAGACGTGTGAGCTAGGTCATGACATCCGCGGCGCGAGCGGTCTCGCTTCGCCACGACGCATCTGTCGCAGGGAACACGATAGGACCGGAGGCAGGGTCTCCATTTTCGAAAACCAAGAACGCGCGAAGTCGCCGGAGAAGAACCGGCGAAGTTCCCGACGGGTGCGGATCTCCTGCGGAACGAGTTCCTCGAAAGAGAGAGCTCCCGTCCAGACTTCACCCCCACCCGTGACAGCTTGGTGACACCCACGCAACCGGTTGGGGTCTTCGCGCTGACTCGTGCGTGGGGCCACGGTGTCACATGCACGGCGATGGCTTGTCACGGACACGAGACAAACACGACACGCCCAAGCCATCGATGCGCCCCATAGTTCGCGGGCCGATGTTCGACGGGTTTCGCCCAGAGCTCCAAGGCTGGTTCTTCGAGAGAAGGATCCTACCGAGCGCCATCACGCTGGGCGTGCTGCTCGCGGGTGCTGCGTTTTACGTCGCCACCCTCGAACGAGCCGAGAAGACCGTCGAGGTTGCGCTGGGCGATCCGGAGCTGAGCGACTTCTCTATCGAGGAGGAAGAGCCCGAGATCGAAGAGGAGGAGCCCGAGGCCGAGCCTCCTCCACCCCCTCCACCGGACGCCAAGGTCAAACGGGTCAAAAAGCCCACGCCGCGGCCCAAGCCAGTCACGCCGATCGCCAAGCCCACGGACGCGGCGGACGAGACGGACAAGGAGAAGGTGTACGAAGTCCCGATGGACGGCCGAACGAGCCGGACCGGGATGGGTGGCGGCGCGGGCAAGCCGAGCGGCCCCGCGACTGTCTCTTATACACATCTGACGCTGCCGACGAGCGATCTAGTGTAGATCT
>CAJXVA010000855.1 GCA_913061055.1 uncultured Pseudomonadota bacterium | reverse complement strand
GAGATGTAGAGAGGTCTCGTGGGCTCGGAGATGTGTATAAGAGACAGCCTCCGCGCCCTTCGGCGAGGGTTGCAGCCCCGACCCCAGGACCGCTGGGTCTCCATGTCGGCCCTGCGCCGGCACCTCCACGTACGATCGCTCCCGGCGTTTTCGGCTGCCGCAGGTTTGGCCCTCGGCCTCGGCGGGGCGGTTGCGATGGCGCTCGGATCGAACCCGCATCCAGAACCGACCGGGCCGACCGAGCCCGTCACAGCTGCAGCATCGGTCGCAGGACCTTCGCTTGCGGAAGCGTCGGGCATGATGCTTCGTGGAGAGACGGCAGATGCCCGAGCCGCGTTCGAGGCAGCATTCGACCGAGCGTCAGCCGCGGGAGCCCTTTCCGTGGCCACGGAGTCGGCCGCATGGAGAACCTTGCTGACGCCCGAGGCCGATAGGGTCGAGATGGATCGTTGGTCCCACAACACGGCGTTGCTCGCCAGCAACGTCGAGATGCCCCCACGGCTGACCGCCCTTGTTGAAACCGCACGCGTCCACGCAGCGTTCGCCGACGGAAGCCCAGGCCGGTTGGCGGAAGCCCTCGCGGGCCACACCGCCACCACCGACGACCCGGCTGTCCGCTTCTTCGTCGAGCTCCGGCTCGCGCATGCGCTTCGCCTCTCCGACCAACACGCGGGCGCGTTGAAGCACCTCGAGACTGCCGAAATCCTCGCACGGCAGGACCTCGGTGAATCCTCGATGGTGCACACCGTGCGGGTGGATCGCGCTGGAGTCCTCCAGGCGTCGGGAAGGCCCGACCAGGCCCGAGACGAGCTTCGAGCGACTCTATCGACGATGCGGGAGCTCGCTCCGCTCCGAGCGACGGTCCTGGTACAGCTCGCGGAACGGGAGTTCCACGACGCCGACTTCGTCATGGCGCAGTCCCACTTCGACGAAGCGCTCGAGCTCCTGGAGCGTGCCCCCAATCCATCGACGGCACTCGTTCTGAGGACCCTCATCCTGGTTTCCGAAATGCAAGGACTCGAACTGAAGTTCGAGGCCGCGCAGGCGACTCTCGAGCGTGCTCGGGTGCTTGCTGAATCCACCCGGGGAACCCAGAACCGCTCGTTGGCGGTCATTCACAGCGAAACTGCGGCCCTGTTCGAGACGCTGGGAGACACAGCACAGAGCCTCAAACACCGCCGCATCGCGCTCGACATGTTCGAGCGTCAGGGCTACGTCGCCGAGGCCTTGGGCACTCGGCTCGAACTTGCAGGGTTGTATATCTCCGATGGAGATACGGTGCGGGCCAGCGAGCACCTCGCAACGATCGCGCCGGAAGTCTTGGTGAGCGAAGACCTGATGCTTCGCTTCGTGTTCGAGAGCAACCTGGCAGAGGTCGCAGCCCTGGAGAACAACCACGAGGCCGCGTGTCACCACTTTCGAGCCGCCCGCCGCCGCCTCGAGTTGGTCCGCGGCCCCGAGCACCCCGTCGTTGGCATGCTCCTGGGGAACGAAGCGCACGAGATGTCGCAGCTCGGCGAACGGGCAGATGAAATGTTCGAACGCGCGATCGCGATGCAGCGCGACGGTGGGGCGCCCGACTTCATCTACGCGTTCTCACAGCTGTGGTATGCGCAACACCTGTGGGGCCTCGACGAGCGGGCTCGAGCAAAGTCTCTGTTTGCGCTCGCCGTGCCCGCCGCCCGCAAGCATCCCGGGCCGCCTCCAGAACTACGCGACGCGGAAGAGTGGTTCGCGCAGCGAGGGGTCTATGTCGAGGGATGATGCACAGGTCGTTCGCGCTTGGCGGCGGGGGGACCCGGAGGCCGCACGAGCCTTGTTCGAGCGACACGTTGCGGTCCTGGGCCGCTTCTTCTCGACGAAGGTCGGAGTCGAGGCCGACGACCTCGTGCAGCTCACTTTCATGACGGCCCTCTCCAACCCGGATCGATTTGAAGGACGCTCTTCGTTCCGCTCGTACCTCCTCGGTGTCGCCAACAACGTGTTGCTCAAGCACCTTCGGACTCGCTATGCACGGGGCCGCCACCTCGACTTCGACGACGTCACGCTTCGGGATCTGGGAACCTCGGCCAGCCGGAAGCTGGCCAAGAACGACGACCGACGGCGCCTGCTCGAGTCCCTCGCCTCGCTTCCGTTGCACGAGCAGGTCGCGCTGGAGCTGTACTATTGGGAAGAACTCCCAGCATCCGAGATCGCCGAAGCTCTCGGCGTTCCGGAGGGCACCGTCCGCACCCGGATTCGGTCCGCGCGACTCAAGCTCCGACGGCGCCTCGGTGCGATCCGGACCGCCGAAGCCCGAACCGCCCCTTAGGGACATGCCGAGATTGGGAGATGTACTCGAGCTAGAACCGACCGGTGAGCGAGAGGCCCGCAAACGTCGGGGTCATCGCGAACGACATCTGGGTGTTGCTCGGCTTCAGATGACGCTTCGTCCGATACAGGATCGCCGCCCCCGTCGCGATCAGCGTTGGCGCGGCCATGAACATCGCAACCCCCGACCGGGCCACCTTCACGTCTTTGAGCCGGTCTTGGATCTCCTTGCGCTGCACCGCATCCTGCTCCTCACTCCCATCGGTCGGCGTGACCCCCTCGGTTGCGCCCCCAAAACCCACGCTGAACATCGCGACGCCTGCAGCGGTTTGCACCAAGCCGAGCCCACGAGACCTCTCTACATCTCG
>CAJXVA010000854.1 GCA_913061055.1 uncultured Pseudomonadota bacterium | reverse complement strand
CAGATGTGTATAAGAGACAGTCCCAGTACACGACCATGCGCTTCTTGCCGTAGAGCTGGCGTCCGTCGAGGATGCCGCCGTCGGCGCTGACGAGCATGACCGAGGGGCTGGCGTGACCGAACATCCGGCCGCGGGCCCAATCGGGAGCCTCGTTGAGCTCTGCAGCCCCGACGAGCCACAGCGGCGGCGCGTCTTTGATCGGAGCCAGGTTCTGCTTCGGCGATGCCGTGAGCTCGACCGTCTTGGGCTCCATCGTGCCCGCGGAGAGCAGCTCGAGCTTGTGTGACTTGTTGTCGGCAAGGTTGCCGACGTCGGCGGCAGTCTTCACGTCTTTGCCATCAACCTTCTGGATCAGATCGCCTTTGTTGATCTGATCGCAGCCTGCTTCGCAGCCGAGGTTGTACGCGACGTAGACTCCGCCGGCCTTGAGGTCACGGTTCTTGGGGATCTTGGAGCCTCCACCCGTTTTGTCGCACGACGAGAGCGCGAGGGCGGAGAGCAGGCTGGCAGCCAGGGCGAGTTTCTTCATAGGTCTTGGGTCCTGGGTGGAGCGCGCCGGGGGGCCGCTGCAAGGTGGCGCGGACGATAAGCCGGGCTCGCGGCGGACGTCAAACGGATGGGGTCAGTCCTGCTTGCACCCCTGAATCCGTGCGTGAGGACACACGCCGATTGCGACTGCGGCGGTGGGGTGTTTCAGTGCCGCATTCTCCCGTGAAACCGCAGTTCGAACGGTTGTTGGCCGCGCTCATCGCGGTGTGGGTCTGCCTCGTCGCTCAGACGTCGCAGGCACAGGCGCGTCCCGAGGGGCCTGCCTACGCGGTCGTGGATGCTCGCGGGCCGCGGACCCTGTGCCCAGGAGAGACTCGCCGGGTCGAGCTGACGCTCGAGAATACGGGTGGTCGGGCATGGGATCCGGATGCGAAGGACCGGCTCTCGTACCACTGGCGTGACGGGGCTGGGACGCTCGTCGTCCGGGATGGGTGGCGAACGGAGTTGGGGGAGGTTGTGGCCGCGGGGGATCGCGTCACCGTCAACGCCAAGCTCACCGCTCCAAAGAGCGCCGGTCCCTATCAGCTCGTGTGGCGGATGCTTCGCGAAGGGGAGGACTGGTACCCCATTCCCGAAGGCGCATCGACCTCGGTGGTCGTCGCGGGGGAGGGGAGTCCGCTGGCATGGTCGGTCGAACCCTTCGAGCTTCCCGATATTCAGGCGCGCGGAGAGACATCGATCTCGGTCACGGTCACGAACGTCGGGTGCGCGCCGTGGACCGCCGAGACGGCGGACCGCCTGAGCTACCGATGGTTCGCTCCGGACGGGACGACGAAGCGTGGCGAGGGCCCGCGGACCGACTTTGAAGGTGTGGTCGAGTCCGGGGAGAGTGCGACGGTCGACCTTCGCGTGTTGGGGCCCTCGGAGCCCGGTCGGTACCTGTTTCGGATCGCACCGGTGCGGGAGCGCGTTGCGTGGCTCGGTGAGCCCGAGTCTGGCAACGCCGACGCCCGGACGCAGGTGCGGAGCGCGGCGCTGCAGTGGGCT
Organism: uncultured Pseudomonadota bacterium; assembly: GCA_913061055.1. GTDB lineage: Bacteria > Myxococcota_A > Polyangia > Nannocystales > Nannocystaceae > CAJXVA01. Next base: position 1,155 of record CAJXVA010000854.1, on the reverse strand, counting down.
TGGCTCGACGCGGTGGTGCCCGAAGACGTCGCGACCGGTGATGCGGTGACGGTCGAGGTCGAGCTCCGCAACACGGGAACCCTGCGGTGGGACCCCGAGCGCGGAGACCGGCTCTCGTATCATTGGGTCCAGGACGGAAAACGACTGCCACGAGAGGGACGTCGGACGCTGCTGGCCGGGCCGGTGGAGCCGGGAGCATCGGTTCGGATCCCTGTCACGGTTGTAGCGCCCGACGAGCCTGGCCGCTTCCAGCTTTCGATCGAGCCGCTGCGAGAACGGGTTGCATGGTTCGGTCCTCCCGTGGAGTCCGCGCTGCCTCCGGACGGGCCGATCCTCGACGTGGATCCACCCGCCTATGTCTGGACGCAGCTTGGGGTCCGCATGCCGAAGTTGCCGCTGGCCGGCCGGGGCACCCACTTCACCCTCGTGGTGCGCAATGACGGTAGCCGCGCTTGGGACCCCGCGTTGGGGGACCGTGCGAGTTATCAAGTCCTCGCACCCGATGGGACTCGCGTGGCGCGAGGCCGTAGAACCGCGCTGCCGCGGCGCATCGAGCCGGGGGAGGTCGTCGTGCTCAAGGTTTCGTTCGATACGCCGCGCGAGCCCGGCGACTACCGGATCGCGTTCGGGTTGGTGCGCGAGCACGTGCGATGGTTCGAGACCGACGCGGAACCGGTGCCGCTGCACATCGTTCGTCGTTCGAGTCTGTGGTTCTTCTTCGCCGGGCTGCTGCTGTCGGCCTGGGTTGCCGCCTCGCGTCACGGCCACCGCTGGGCCAGTGTGCTGGCCTGGCCGGTGTGGACGGTGGTGTCCGTCGCCGTCTTGACCGAGCTGTTCGCCGACTTGGCTCATCTTCAGGTCTTCTCCAGCGGAACGCTGACGACGCTGAGCATCGCGGCGGGTCTGGGGGCGCTGGTCGCCTTTGTCCCTCGTCGGCGTCAGGGCCTGGTCGCGGTGTTCCTCATCGCGCTGTTGTCGATCGTTGCGTGGGTCGACCTCGCATATGCGGCGTTCTTTGGATCTCTCGCCCCGCTCACGGCGGTGGCGGCGATCCATCACCTGGCCGACGCGAAGGCGACCGTCGGATCGACGATTCGAGCCGACCACGTCTGGCTTGCCCTACCGTCGGTGTCGGCGGTGGTGGTCGGTTGGTAC
>CAJXVA010000853.1 GCA_913061055.1 uncultured Pseudomonadota bacterium | reverse complement strand
GCCCTCCGCTGCGTCTCCTGCCCTGACGATGCCGGCACCGATGTCGGCGCCCATGCAGCCACCGGCACCGGCACCTCAGGCGCCCGCGCCGATGATGACCCAGGCGCCGCAGGCCGCCGCCAGCATGCCTGCGGCGCCGATCATGCACCCGGGGATGGCTCCCCGACCCGAGATTGTCCCCGCGACGGTCGACTACGACGAGCGTCCGGCCAACAAGGGCAACACCGGCGCCATCATCGGCATCCTTGTCGCCGTCATCGTCCTGCTCATCGCCGGCTTCGGTGCGTACTTGGTGCTCAACCGAGACGACGTCACCGAGGTCGCCTCGAGCAGTGCCTCCGGTGGCACCGCTCAGACGCCGAGCAAGACCGCCGACGCCCCGCCGCCCGCTGCCGACGGGGGTGGTGTGACGCTCGCGGTGACCCCCCCGGACGCCAAGGTGTTCGTCGACAACAAGCCTCAAGAAGGCGAGTCGCCCTTCATCGTCCAGGGGATTGGCGTCGGCAAGCACAAGCTCCTCGTCAAGAAGGACGGCTTCATGCCGCTCGAGAAGGAGTTCGTCCTCTCGCAGTCCCCGCTGATCATGCAGTTCGCGCTGCAGCATCGCGACGTCATGCTGGTGCTGGAAACCGACCCCAAGGGCGCCGCGGTCAACCTTCTGACCGATGGCAAAGCCACCGCGATGGGAGCGGGCGGCAGCGAGTACAAGCTCACCCGCGTGCCAGGAGCCAAGTACGAGGTCGAAGCGGTGCTTGCCGGCTTCAAGAGCCGGCGCCAAGACCTCTCGTTCGGGGGATCCGACACCGAGAAGGTCTCGATCACGCTGTCGCGAGACGGGTCGATCGCCGACGCTGGACGACCCGCGACGCCAACGCCGACACCGGCAACCGCGCCCGCGCCCGCGGCGACACCGACCAAGCCGAAGCCACCACGCAAGACCAAGCCTCGACCGTCTCGGCCTGCATCCAAGCCGGCCCCCGCGAAGAGTCTCGCCAAGACTTCCTTGCTGCGGATCGGAACGCTCTCCGGCGTCGCCCCAGCCAAAGTGTTCGTCGACGGTTCGCCCAAGGGCAGCACGCCGCTGAGCAAGGTGATGGTGACCCCAGGCCGGCACAAGGTCGTCTTCCAGTGGCCCAACGGCAAGCGGGTCACCAAGTTCGTCAATGTGCCTGACGGTGGCTCGGCCATCGTTCGCGGCGGCTGAGCACAACCGGCGCCTGCGCGCTGCGAGCCTTTGCGAGCCTCTGCGAGGGTCGGCGGGCGGTCGCTCGCCTCTGCGAGCCTCTGGAAGGGTCGGCGGTCGCTCGCTCGCCGATGCGGCTTGGGGGGGCGGGGCGACCAGGACCGCGGACGGGGCGCTACTCGGCGCGGCTGGGCTTGTTCACCCGTCTCGCCCCGGCGTCCCGAACCAACGTGAAGACCGTGTCGGGGAGGTACTCCGCCTGGGCCGCTTGCTCGGCGGCGAACTCCTCGCGGATCCCCTCCACCGTCTCGACGGAGGCGCCGGCACCAATGTCTCGGAGCTTCTTGCGGAGCATGCGGCGGTAGTCGGATTCCTCGGCTTGGGCGAGCTCGGCTTCGAGGAATTGCCGGGCGAGCGCGGACTCAGCGTGGTCCGAGACGAGCGTGGCCGCGTACTGACGCACCAGCGGATCCGCACCGAAAGCCGCGGCGCGCCGAATCAGCCGGACGCCCTCGGCCTTCGCGGTGGCCCGCTCTTCGTCGCTGTACCCGGGCGTCGAGGACACCTGATGGGTGAGCAACATGCCCAGGCCGTACAGCAGCTTGTGGTCCTCGGGGAACTGAACCAGTCCGGCCCGATAGATCTCGATGCTGATGTCGACGCCCTCCCGGGCGACGCTGGTGGACCCGCCATAGATCGCCGTGACGCCGCCCCAGTGGTAGACGCGGGGGAACCGAGGAGCGAGTCCTGCGATCGCGTCTGCGTAGCGGTGCACGGCGGGAACGCTGGTGTTCCCCAAGGACGCGCCCGAGAAGACGAGGGCACGGACCCAGAGCAGGTCGGCCAGGGCTTCGCGGTACCCCAGGCTCATCGGGCGGAGGTGGGTCGCCTCGGGGACGTAGAGCACATCTGCGTCGTCGGGCATCTTGGCGCGCTGCGAGGCGACAAGGTCACGCACTTGCGTCGCGGCGGTTGCCGTTGCCAAGGCGAAGGCGACGGTCAGTGCCCTCGATGCGCGTCGTCCAAGCGCCACGTCGCCCACGATAGTCGGGGATGAACCAAACGAAAAGGGCGACTGGAGTTCCAGTCGCCCTCTCGTAGTTGGCGAAGCTCGCTCCTCGGGGGAGCGCCTTGCCGACGTCCTGCCTACTCGACCGACTACTCGACCGACTACTCGACCTCTTGGTCGATGTACAGACCCGCAGCACCGTTGACGCCGTTCTGGTCGGCAGCACCGGAGCGCTCATACGTGGAGAACGTGGTGTCGGCGTCCAGGTCGGCGAAGGCCTGAGCGGTGAACTGACATGCACCGAAGCCCGTCTCTTCGTTCGAGGAGATGAAGTTGTAGTGGAAGTAGTGTCCCTGCTCCTGCTGGAAGTTCAGGCCGTTCCACACGTTGTTGTCGCCCCAAAGGTCGATCTCGTAGAAGCCCGCGCCCGCGCCACCTTGGGCTGGCACACAGCGACCGCCGGGTCCCGTGTTGCAGTCGAGTCCCTGTCTCTTATACACATCTCCGAGCCC
>CAJXVA010000852.1 GCA_913061055.1 uncultured Pseudomonadota bacterium | reverse complement strand
CTGCTGGAGGACGTTCGATGAGCGCCGGCGTCCTCGACCCCGGCACGCTGCCGCTGCGCGGACCTCATCTCATCGAGGCCAGCGCGGGCACCGGAAAGACGTACACGATCGCCACGCTGTTCGTGCGACTGGTCGTCGAGCGAGACATGTCCGCCGACGAGATTCTCGTCGTGACGTTCACCGAGGCCGCGGCGGCCGAGCTCCGAGATCGTATCCGAGTCCGCCTCCACGACACGGCCCGCGTGTTGTCCGGGGCGGCGAAGGCGGATCCGGGCAGTGCCGCCTGGTTCGAGCGCCGAGCGGAGCATCGCGACGAAGACCTGAGGCGCGTCCGAACGGCGCTGCGCGCGTTCGACGAGGCCGCGATCAGCACGATCCACGGGTTCTGCCACCGCGTGCTGCACGACGCCGCCTTCGAGACCGGGACCGCGTTCGACACCGAGCTCATCGCCAACCAACAGCCGCTCCTCGACGAGGCAGTCCGAGACTACTGGGCACGGACGCTCTACGGCGAAGACCGACGGTTCGTCACCCATGCGCTCCGCAGCGGGCTGCTCCCGCCCAGGCTCCTGTCGCTCGCCTGGATCGCCGCGGCCAACCCCGGGGTCACGCTCGTCCCCGACGTCCCCTCGGAGCAAGACGTGGATACCGTCGCGCTCGAAGACGCGTTCGACCGCGCGTTCCGCAAAGCCCGAGCGCTGTGGCACGCGCAGGAAGACGAAGTCCGAGCCTTGCTCGCGGTCCCCAAGGTCCTCAACGGCAATCGATACAAGGCCGCTCGGGTGCGAGGCTGGCTCGAGGCGGCCACGGCGTTCTTCCATCCGCCCCACCCCGGCGAGCACCTCACGTTCGAGAAGCTCGAACTGCTCACCTCCGAGGCACTGGCGGGCAACACCAACAGGGGCAAGACCACCCCGCAGCATGCATTCTTCGACGCATGCAGCGAGTTGTACGGCGCGGCGTCCCCCCTGGAGGAAGACCTCAAACGTCGCTCCCTTGCGTTCAAGCACGGCCTGGCACGCTTCCTCGACGAAGCCCTGCCCAAGCGCAAGCAAGCCAAGGGTGTCCAGTCCTTCGACGACCTGCTTCACCGCCTTGCCGAGGCGGTTTCACATCCCCGCCGCGGAAAGGTGCTGACGGCCTCGATTCGCGACACCTACCGTGCGGCGCTGATCGACGAGTTCCAAGACACCGACCCGGTTCAGTTCCAGATCTTCCACGGCATCTTCAGCGGCGGCGACGGCACGCATCCGTTGCTGCTGATCGGCGATCCCAAGCAGGCCATCTACGGTTTCCGGGGAGCGGACGTCTTTGCGTACCTCAAGGCCGGCGAAGGCATCGAGCCCGAGCGTCGGCACACCATGACGACCAACTGGCGCTCGGACCCTGGGCTCCTGACCGCGATCGAACACCTCTTCACCACCCCGCGCCCGTTCATGCTGGACGCGATCGACTTCGTCCCGGTGGGCCCACGCCCCGGTGCCGAGGACTCGCTGCTCGTGGACGGCAGCCCCCTGCCCCCGCTCGAGATCAAGGTCCAGCCCCTCGATCCGAACATGGGGCGCACCAAGAACAACACCATCCCGTCGTACTGGACCGAGCGGGAGCTGCCGCCTCGTGTGGCGGCGGACATTCGAGACCTGCTTGCGAGCGGTGCCGAGGTCGAGGGTCGGCCCATTCGGGCTCGCGACATCGCGGTGCTCAGCCGCACCAACCGCCAAGCCCAACAAGTACAGGCGGCGCTGCGCGAGCTGGGCATCCCCGGCGTTGTGTACGGGGATTCATCGGTCTACGAGACCACCGAATGCGAGGAGCTGGAGCGGGTGCTTTCCGCGGTCGCCGAGCCAACCTCGACCTACCTCCTGCGCGCTGCGCTGACAACCGAGATGCTCGGCGTCAGCGCGCGAGAGCTGGAGGAGATGGCGGACGACGACGAGGCTTGGGAGCACTGGGCGAACAGCTTCCGCCGCTGGCATGCGGCGTGGGTGCAGCGTGGGTTCATCCACATGCTCCGCGCCATGCTGGCCGACCTTCGGCTGGGCGAGACGATGCTTCGGCTCACCGACGGCGAGCGTCGGATGACCAACCTGCTGCACCTCACCGAGCTGCTTCACGAAGCGACCAGTCGTGACCACCTGGGACCGACCGGGCTGCTGCACTGGCTGGCCGATCAGAAGAAGGGCGATCAGATGCTGGCGGTGGAGGCCGTCAAGCTCCGCCTCGAGCGCGACGACGAAGCGGTTCAGCTCATCACGATTCACCGCAGCAAAGGGCTCGAGTACCCGGTGGTCTACTGCCCCTACCTGTGGGCTGCGGCCGAGCCGTTTGGCAGCGAGTACGAGCACCTCAAATATCACAACCCCGATCGCGACCACGCGCTGGAGGTCGACATCGGTCCCAAGCCTGGACACGACAAGCAGCGCGACTCGTTGCCCTCGGTCCGCCAGGCGAAGATCGAAGCGTTCGCCGAGGGTCTGCGGCTGCTCTACGTCGCGCTGACCCGGGCGCGTCACCGAGCCGTCATCGTGTGGGGCCGGTTCAACCGGTTCCATCACAGCGCCCTGGGCTATCTCCTGTTCGGACCGCAATGCCCACCGGGTTCGGACCCGTACGCCGCGGTGCCCGATCTGCTACGCCGAGCCGAGGACGCCGAGCAGTGGGAGTGGCTTCAGCAGCGCAAGCATCCGAGCTGGGCGGTCTCCCAGCTCGGATG
>CAJXVA010000851.1 GCA_913061055.1 uncultured Pseudomonadota bacterium | reverse complement strand
CTACACTAGATCGCTCGTCGGCAGCGTCAGATGTGTATAAGAGACAGGCCCAGCGTCACGAGGCGGACATTCCCGCGCTCGACCTCTCCGAGTTCGTGGAAGTGGTCCCAGGAGACTTCGACGAGCCCGACTACACGATGGTTCGCGAGCTCGACATCCTCGAGGTCAACGAGCTGACCATGGTGACCCGACAGTTCGACCTCTCGACGCTCTCCGGCGAGCTGAAGACCGACTGAGGGGCCGACTCGCCCGCTTCACCGGAGCCGGGTCAGCTCGATCTTCAGTCGGCGGGTGCGCTCGGGGACGATCTGCATCACCCGAGGCTCGTAGCCGTCGGCGACGATCCGAAGCTTCACCGGCGTCCGTGATCGCGGGATCTGCAGCGGGCGGTCGTCGTTCTGCACCCCGTCGACGAACACGATCGCCCCCTTGGGCTTGGTGTCGACGAGGATGAGAACCGGCTCCGCCGCCCCCGCGTCTTCGGCGACGTCGCCGGCCGCAGCGGTCAACGCGTCCCAGTTGAGCCAAACGCCGACGATCACCGCCACCAGCACCGACACCATCGCCCACCAGCCCCAGTTGATCGAAGACCGCACTCGCCTGGATGCAGCCGGCGGGGACGAAGCGGGCTGGCCGGGCACCCATCCTTCCGGCACATCGAGCTGGAGCGAGGGCTCCCCGGGCATCGATGGCTGCGTCTCCATGGGCTCTGCGACCGCGGTGATCGTGGGCGTCGCGAGCGGCATCGGCGAGCCCGTAGGGGTCTCCAGCGTCCGATCCCTGGGCAGGTCGACGTCGCTCTGAATCGACGGTGGCCCGGCCGAGGTGAGCGCCATTCCGCTGTCGAGTTGTGTTCGAACTTCGGCCAGCGCGGTCCGCATCGCGCGTGCACTGGCGTACCGGTGGTCACGCTCGACGGCCAGTGCCTTGGCGATCACCGTGTCGAGGATCTGCGGGACCGCGGGGTTGAGCGACGATGCCGGCGCGAACCGACCCTCGAGCAACCGCGCCAACACGGCCATGACCGTCGGCCCGGCGAACGGCGAGACTCCGGTAAGCATCGTGTAGAGCACCGAGCCGGCAGCGTGAACATCGGCTCGCGCGTCGAGATCGGAGAGCGCCCGCGCTTGCTCGGGTGCCATCGCGCGCGGCGTTCCCACGATCTGGCCCGTCCCGGTTTTCCCGGTCGTATCCGCGTCCGCCTGGGTGCTCTTCGAGATCCCGAAGTCCAACACCTTGATCATCAGCGGTCCTTCACGGGACGGCGTGAGCATCAGGTTGGCGGGCTTGAGATCTCGGTGGATGAGGTCTTTGGCGTGCACGGCCTCGAGGGCGTCGAGGATCTGGTCCATCCACGTGAGCGCCAGGTCGACCGGGACCGGGCCGCGCGCGATCCGGCTCTCCAGCGTCTCCCCGTCGATCATCTCCATCACGATGAACGGCCGGTCGCCGGTCCAGCCCATGTCGGTGACCAACGCGATGTTCGGGTGGCCAGTTGCGCTTGCGGCTCGCGCTTCCCGCGTCATCCGCGAAACCATCGCTGCATCCTTCGCGTATTCGGGCAACAGCACCTTCACCGCGACGAGCTTGTCCAGCAGCGTGTGGGTCGCGGCATAGACCTCCCCCATCCCGCCGCGTCCCAGGAGCCGCTCGATCCGGTACTTGGCCTCGAAAACCGTCCCCGACGAGAAGGTGCCCTCTTCGGTATCCGTCACCGCCAGCGACGATACCGCAGCCCGTGGCCCACCACGGCACGTCGGAAAAAGATGCTCATCGTTAGATCGGATCGCACCCTGATCCGTGCCGACTCTTCACGATGGACAGCACGAACCTCCCGATCACTGGCCCCTGCCCCATCGATCTCGACGCCATCGGGTTTGATCGCAGTTCCAAACGCAGCCACTGCAGCCACTGCGAGAAGAACGTGCACGTGCTGTCGAACATGACCGAGCGGGAAGCTCGGGCGTTCATGACCGAAAACGCCGGAAAGAACCTGTGCGTGAGTTACGCGCGCACCAAGGACGGCACGGTTCAGTTCAAACCCGAGCCCCCCAGCCAGATCGTCCCACTGGCCCGGCTGTCCCGCCGGCCCGCTGCCGCCGCCGCTGGATTGGGCCTGGCCATGGCGCTGGCCGCATGTACTCCGCACTCCGACCCCCCGAAGAACGTCGTCGGCGAGATGGTCCCCGAAGCCATCGAAGTGGTGGACGGCGGGATCGAGATGAAAGAGCCCTGCGACAACCCGAAGAAGAAGCCTGACGGAGACCGAGAGCCTCTCGAGATGGTGGAGGGAGAGATGCCGATCGAGGAGCCCCCGCTCGCGGGCGCCATGGTCGTACCGGAGCCCCCACCCGAGACCGACCAGGTCGATGGTGAGATGGAGATCGTCTCGCCCGAGCCCAAGGACGGCGAGATGCATGCCCGTGGGAGTCGGCAGGTCCTGCACTTCGACGACTAGAGCACATCGGCCCCGCGCCAAACGTCACACAACAGCGGACGATCGCGACAACCGGTTCGCCTGAGCGTTGCCTGGCTGTCACCGAAACCAGCCACAACGGTTGTCGTGCTGCAGTTCACGCGAGAAACCCCAGACCGCCTCTGGCTCGGATTCGTGGACGAAGCCGAGGCGCAGACAGCCTCGGTCCTGACCACGCGGGTGCTCCCGGTCTGTCTCTTATACACATCTCCGAGCCCACGAGACCTCTCTACATCTCGTAT
>CAJXVA010000850.1 GCA_913061055.1 uncultured Pseudomonadota bacterium | reverse complement strand
ATTCTCGCGGGGCGCCGCCTTGCGTGGCGGCGGCGCTTCGCTCGGCACGACCGCGGCAACCCCCTCGCGTGGCAGCTCGGCGTGAAGCTTGGGCGCAACGGGTGCGGCCACGGAAACCTCCAACGGCGGAGCCTTGGGTATCGCATCGAAGTGCGGAGCCGCTTCAGACCGAGTCAGTCCCCAGCCGCCGGCCAACAGACCTGCGACGACGACGGCTCCGGCGACGACGCTGAGCGGTCCCCAGCCGGAAGCGGGTGGAACACTCGCAGGCGGAGGTGCACCTTCGAGGCGCCCCTGCACCCCGGACCACACGCGATCCGCTGCTTGCAGACCCGCCTCGGGCCGACCACGTTCGGCGTCCAAGAGCGACGCGAGTTCGTCTTCGATCGTTGTGGTCATGCGCTGAGGCTCCCTTCGGTTGCGCGATGTTTTGCGACGGCCGCGGCCATCTGTTTTCTTGCCTCGCGCAGGCGTGAGTAGGTGGTGTTGGGGTTGAGTCCCAGGCCGGCCGCAATCTCGGCCGAGGTCATGCCCTCGAGCTCTCCAAGGATGAACACGGTCTGATACTTCTCGGGGAGGTTCTGCAGCAGCGTGACCAACGTGTTGGCCGCGCGGGCGCGGGGATAGGGGTCGTCAACACGGCTGGGCTCTCGGGCAAGCGCGTCCTTGCGACGGTCATGTCGCCGAGACCAGCGACGGTGGCTCTGAACGACCCGGATGGTGATGGAGAAGAGCCAGGTGCGGATCTTCGAACGACCCTCAAAGTCTGCGAGCTTGCGCGAGGCGACAACGAAGACCTCTTGTGCAACATCGTCCATCCAAGCTGGCTGCACACCCAGCCTTCGAGCACTTCGCACCACGAACTCGAAGTTTTCGCGGTACAGCGTCTCGAAGCTGAGCTGGGCGCCGACAGCTTGGGCTGCACTCATCCCGCCTCCGCCTGCACCCGGATCTCTAGGCACTCTTCGCGTTTGCCATCGATGCGAACCTCGATGCAGGTGTTGCCACCGCCGCGGCCCACGAGGACCCAGCGCCAGTCTTCCGGGTCGCGATAGACGCGGGCGACGTCGGGCGAGGCCGACAACAGCTCGAAGCGACCGGGGTCTTCGTAGACCTGCGAGGTTAGGCTGCGAGGACGAGCGTGAACGCGGATCACGTGTCCGAGTACAAGGTTGATGCGTCGTGACTCGACGTAGTCACCAGCAAGCGCGACACCTTCGATCTCGATCGCGAGGCCGCCATAGTCCGGCGCGCACGCGGCGAGCATCAGTGCGAGCACAGCACCCAGCCGTCTCATCGCCCGCCTCCAGTGCTAGTGGTCCCGCCGTCTGTGTCCGTATCTGCATCGGTATCGGTCTCGCCATCGGAGTCCGTGTCCGTCCCCGTGTCCGACCCCGTACTCGCCGAATCGGTATCGCTATCGGAGTCGCCCGTGCTGCCGGTGGTGGTCGTCGTGGTCGTGGGATCATCGAGTTGGACGATCACCTCGACGCTGCCCGTCACCTCTCCACCTTCGACCAACAACCGGGTGCGCCCGGCCGCCACCGCCTGAATCTGAACTGTTCGGCCTTGGGTATCGCTCGCGGTTCGGGCGATGCCGCCCTCGTCGGTGGACCATGTGTACTCGAGCGTGCCGGCCAGGACTTGGCCGAACTCTCCCCTCGGCTCGACCGTGACGCGGCGGGACTCGCCGGGCTGCATCACGATCTCCGTCACCCCGACCGCGCCTGCCTCATCGCTGAAGTGGTAGGAGAGCACCCGCTCGGCGGTGACATGCAGGTAGTCGACCATCTCCTCGTCGTTGATGACGGCGAGTAGCGCTGCGGTGCCCGGCCTGTTGAAGCGAAACCCTGAGATGACCCCGCTGGACGTGGGCTCGAGCAGCGACGGCGCCGAGCTCTGAACCCCGGGCGTCGCGACGATGCTGACGGTGGGATTGAAGCCGACCTCGAAGTTGCCTCCAACCGCGAAGCGTTGGGGGAAGCGTTGGGCCACGAAGTCCACGCAGAACGCGTCGTTGCTTCCGGCGCAGCGGTACTCGAACTCGCCGCGCATCAGCTCGCCGCCCATCGTCGGGTCCGGCGGCGGTTCGTCGGGCGGATCACACGCCGCCAGTGGCGCCAAAAGCACCCACAGCGTCGCAGATCGGAGTTTCCGGCCCATACGTCGATAGGTGTCCGGAACGGTCCTCGATTCGTGATTCATCGGTTCGCTCCTTTCTTCCGCTCGAAAGCGCGCGCTTTTCGTCGAAACCCGAACCGGAACTCCACCCCGGCCAGGAAGCGATAGCCAAACAGTCCGCCGGTCGACAGCGTGGAATCAAGGGCCCGATGCTCCGCTCGCAGCGGCGAAACCCAGCCCTGCAGGTCAAGCGTGAGCGCCACCGATGGTGCAAGCAGGAAGTTGGCCCCCGCGGTCAGCTCGATGAGAACGAACGGCTGCCCGGGACCGTGCAGAAGGGTGGCGCCATCCACATTCGCCAACACGCTGCCCGCCTCGATGCCCCCGCATGCCGTGATCTCGGCTCGCGGCGCGATGCTCGGAGCGCCGCACCCTCGAACCGCCGCCGACAGGAGGTTGTACCGCGCCCGTGCGTTCTCGGCTGCCGCGATGCCAATGCTGCGGGTGCCCCAGAAGTTTCCGACGGCCTCGAGTCGACCCCCAGGAAACAACATCGCCCCGGTCACCGCGAGGCCCCCAGCGGTCGCTGGCATCGTCCCGGCCCCG
>CAJXVA010000849.1 GCA_913061055.1 uncultured Pseudomonadota bacterium | reverse complement strand
GCCCCGAAGGCTTGGGACGATGTCACACTTATCTGGCTCACGGCACGCACCCTGCGTACAGATCAGTCCGTTGCCGCATTCGAGCGAACATGGGTCACCAGGGCTGGTGGCCTCCGCCTCGCAGATGCCCCGGATGCAGGCACCTTCACCGCAGGCGTGTGATCGGTGCTCACACGCCTCCCCCAGCACTGCCTGCTGGACGCACGTCCCTTCCGCGGGAAACGTTGAACTCCCCGTCAGGCAAAACAACGATGGGCCGCAGTCGTCCAGCACAACCCCCAGCGAACAGGGCTCCCCCGCCCGTCGCTCCCCGAGAAGGATCCGACAGTCGGGCAACGAGCCCTCAAACTCGCACCCCGGTCCCTCCAATCGTTCTAGTAGGTCCTGAGCACACTCTGCATCGAACTCAATCTGCATGCGCAGAGCCTCTTGCTGGAGGGACTCGAGCCGCCAGCCGTAGTCCGCATACAACTCCGTGTCGCAGCCGCAGCGTTCAGTCAGGTCGCGGTAGATGTCGTCGTCCTGCTCGAAGAACTCGGCGATGTCTTCCGCGACCTCAGACTCCACATCACTTGCCGGTTCGCCGAGTTCGACCAGCGGTGAGCACCCCGGTAACACGGGAAGCAGGGACAGGGACAGGGACAGGGACAGGAGAGACGTCGGGGCGCGCATCATGGAGGCATCCGCATCACCCATGAGCCTGGGCGACACAGGATGAACCCCGCCACTCGGCGCCGCTTACACTCGGGGCGTGGGGAACATCGGAAGTCGGGTGGCCCCGAGAGGTCTCCCCCTCGGGGCTGGGGGTCGAAGCACATCCGAGAAAAATGTTGCGCTTAGGACTTATGCGCAAAGTAAACCCCGCTAACCTCCTGAAGTCACGTGACTGGCGACGGCCTGAAGGATGAGGGCCGGGCACGTGGGCGATCGCCGCGTCGCTTCCAGAGCGATGGACGGCCGTTCAGAGCGAGGGCTCGGACGCTCGGTAAGATTATGCGCGAAGTGGTCCCCCTCGTTGTCACAGCTCGAAGCGGTACATCCCCTGGGCGTTGACGTGTCCGAACCGCATCGGGGAGATGTGCCCGAGCAGCTCCAGCGGTAGCGACTCCCCGGGTTTCGACGCTGTAGATCAGTTCGGTGAAGGAGGCGTGCTGCTTGCTGCCATCGAGGTAGAGGTCTCCGCTTCGGAGGCCGTCGCGGATTGCGACGGCAAGGCTTGTCTCCCAGAGACTCCGGTTGACGACGCGGCCTTTCACAACGAGCCCAGCTCTCCACTTCTTCGGGACGAAGTCGAACGGAGCGTCGCGAGGGAGCCTGCCGATGCTGCCGTTGTCGAGAGCCCGAACGAGCTCGATCGCCTTGATGATGCTCTCTGACCCGGGCTCGGCGCGGAGAGGAAGCCCCATCACCCGCGGCAAGAATCTGCGAAGGGGGCCGTATGCTGCGCACAGCTCGTCGCGGAGACCGTGCCGTGCCGCCTTCTGCCCGCGCTCGGCATGCTCGACGACGCTGAGGAACTCCTGAGCCCCGCTGTCACCCCCAAGGGAGGTTTCCCATGCCGCTCCGAGCGTCACGTCAGCATCGGGATCAAGCCCGCGCTCAATGGCTGCACGCACCTTTTGTAGAACCTTCGAGGTTGCATCGTTGCTCTGCTGCCATCGCAGCATCTTGCTGTCGTGGTGCCGTCTCTTTGCCCGCTGCCACATGAGGGTGATGTAGTGGTCGGTCATCACCACGGACTCGTCGAGGAGGCGACTGCGAGCGGTCAGCAAGTACGCCACGACCAGCGCATACCGCCTCGACGGCCTCAGTCGCCGAAGCTCCCAGGCGTTGTATCGCTTCGTCTGCTCCGCCTGCTCGGCGAGGCGTGCTGGCGTTGCCAGGGCGGGTAACGCTACGGACGACAAGTCGAGCAGCTCGACCTGTTCGAGGCGATCGAGCTGCTCCAAGATGTTCACCGCCTTGGCGCTCTTGGCCGAGCGGTGCAGCGCCGAGAGGACCGACGTCCCCTCGGTCACATCCAGCACGCGCTGGTCGATCACCTCGCGAACTTTCTCTGGAAGCGCGTCGGCGATTTCCTCCAGCAGGGATGACTCTGCCTGGGCGTGGGCGGAGGCCACGAGTTTGTCGAGCACCGTCTGACCTGCCCGCACGAGCTCGCGCCTCTGAAGCCACGCCCGCGCGCAGGCATGCAACCCGTCCCGAGAGCTTCCGCCATGAGCCAGGCGCAGGAGCTCCGCACTGAGAGCAGAGGCGTCAGACTCCGGCGGGCTCGAATGAGCCGCTTGATGTCCGCTCGCTGGTTGTCCAGCGTCTGCTCCTCGGTGCTGACCCGCAGGTAGACCGCTGTTCGCTTCTTGGCCGCCATTGCCGTGGGCGTACAACGTGGAGGCTGCGTCGGTTGCGCTGTGAGCGGTTTTTACACGGATATGGTTCCTACCCGGCCTACAGCTCCAAGGAGCTGATGCCCGGTCCGTAGAACAACGGTGACGAAGCCTTGGCCAAGTGGGTGGCGTCCAACGCGATCGCGACCTACCACTTCGCGGGTACGTGCGCGATGTCGGAGGACACCACGGCGACGACCTACACGCGCCTGCGGCTGCGCGGGGTGTCGGGCATCCGCATCGCGGACGCTTCGGCGATTCCGACGACTCCGGTCTCGGCCCTCAACGCGCCGAGCATGCTCGTGGGCTATCGCGCGGCAAAGTTCATCCGCGAAGAACGCCTACCGAACTAACT
>CAJXVA010000848.1 GCA_913061055.1 uncultured Pseudomonadota bacterium | reverse complement strand
GAGATGTAGAGAGGTCTCGTGGGCTCGGAGATGTGTATAAGAGACAGATCTTTTTCTGCGCCTTGATCGTGATGTCCTTGGCGCATTGGAATTTGCCGGAGAGACCCGCGGTCACCGAGAACGCTCCCACTGCGGTGATGCTCCGGCTCGCGCCGACCTTCTCCGAGTACAGGCCTCCCACGGTCACCGACTTCTGCAGGCCGACAATCTCCTCCGACTTGAGCATCACGGTCACCTTGCTGGTCTTGGCGATCGTCTGCTCGCGCTTGCCGTTGATCGCCTCCGTGACGTCCTTCGCGATCGTGATCCCCTGGTTCGCGTGACAGGTGTACGTAGCGTCCCCGGTGATCGTGATGGTCTCGGTCCCGGTGACATTCTCGGTGTGGTTCCCGGTCACGTCGATGGTCTTGTTGCCCCCGACGGTCTCCGCCTGGTCGACGTCAACGGTCTTGGTGCGGTTGTTCGTCACCGAGAGGGTGTCGTCGGCTCCGACCGTGGTCGTCCGGCAGTTGAGGACGGTGTTGTTCCAGTCCTTCTGCGCGTGAAGATTGATCTCTTCGGACCCGGCAGCGTCCTCGAACCGAAACTGGTTGTACCCCCCGCCTCCGGGGGAGCTGTTGGACTTCCAGCCGCTTTGCGTCTTGTTGTCCGGCAGTGGAAACGGGGCTGCGTTGTCGCCGTTGTAGACACACCCCGTGACCAGCGGACGATCCGGGTTGCCCTCGAGAAACTGCACCACGACCTCCATCCCGATCCGAGGGATGAACTGGGTGCCCCACGCCGGCCCCGCCCAGCTCTGCGCGACGCGAACCCAGCACGAGGACGTGTCGTCGAAGGTCATCTCTTCCTCCCAATGAAACTGGACCATGATCCGTCCATGCTCATCGGTGTGGATCTCATCGCCCGCCGGCCCGCACACCGTGGCCGTCTGCGGCCCCCGGATCCGCGGTTTGGGCGTGCGCTGAAGGGGGCGAATCGAGAGATCGAGCGGCTGGACCTCGATTCGGTTGCGGTAGCGACCTTCGTCACCGTCCCCGGTGCTTCCATCGGAGATGACCTCCGGTTGCTGGGACATGTGGACCACCCGGCTGAGGATGAACTGCGCCTCCAGGTCCACCTTGTGGTGCCGCTCCAGCTCGAAGATCTTTCCCGCCCGCATCGTATGGGCGTTGCCTTCGCCTCGCACGGTGTTCGCCCGGTTCTGGGCAGCCTCCAGGGCGTCCGTCGTCCGGGCGGTGACGTCGTCCTCGATGTAGCGACGACGCATCGAATCGTAGATGCGCCGGGTATAGCCGGCGGCGTCGTGCGCGAGTTCGCCGGTCGCCGTCAAGGGCTCGAGCGGAGTGAGGAAATCGTAGTCCTGCCGCAGGCTCGCGGTGGGGACGAGGGTGAGTTTTTGTTCGAACGACTGCACCGATAGCAGCTCGATCGTGCCGGGACGCGAGGTGACCATCGGAAACACCGCGGTGTCGTCGAGGTTCATGGCCTCGAGCAGCTCGGTATTTTCGTGGATGAGGAGCATCTTCTCGACGTCGCCCTCATGGTCGAAGAGGTACGAGATGCCCTCTTCCTCGAGCAGGCGGCACACGAAGTCGAAATCGCTCTCTCCGTACTGGACACAGTAGTCGCGGGTCGCGGTGCCGCGTGATGCGGTGCCGGGGTCCAGTTCCCGTCCGTAGGGCCCGAGGAACGCGCCGAGAACCTCGTCGAGGATGTCCAGCACGCTCATCTCCTGGAACATGCGGTGCTGCGTGTTTTGACGCGCGAGCGTGAACGCCGGCGCGAGCCGGAGGCGAACCATCAGCTGGTCCTCGGTCCGGCCGATGAAGTCAACCTCCACGATGATCCCGTGAAGCATCTCGGGCTCCCCGCCCTCTCGCCCCCACTCGACCGTCGCGGACTGTCCAAGGAATTCGTCGGTCGCGGCCTCGAGGCTGTGAGTGACCAGGTCGACGGTCGCGTCGTAGGGCCGGTTGATCGCCTCCTCCAGGTAGAAGCGATAGACACTCCAGGAGCCCGACTCGGGGCCGGCGTCGCAGATGAACGTGTGGTCGATCTGGGGGAGCGAGGACACCGCGGTCAGTGTCCCTCCCCCAGGGCGAATCGCCAAGGTCGGGCCGGTCTCACCCCCGGCCGGGCGGCCTCGTGGGCGGTCGTCGGTTATTTGGAGCGATCCCCCGCTCATGCGACGCCAGAGACCCGTGGCACGCACGAGAACCTCCAGGTACCGGCCCGTCAAACGGCCCAAGGTTGCATCCCTGTTTTGCGCCGAAGGCCTGCGCGCACCCGCCTGCGTCGTCCTGGACGCACTGGGCGTCCGTGGGTGGAAAGTGTCCCTGCAAACCGGCGATGCGGCACGGGAAGCCCTCAAGCGCTTCCGCGACCCGAATGCCGGTCTTCGGGTCCTGTGCCTCTCCGAGCCGTTGGATCATGTGTCCAAAGAAGCTCTGCGCCGCGCCCTGGATCCGCTGCAGCGCGGCGATCTGCTCATCGTCGATTTCTTCACGCCCCGGTCGGTCGTCGAACACATCCTGAAGTTTTCCGGGTACCGGGTTGGCGCGCGTCGCCCCACCCGGAGCCGCCGGACGACGCGAAGCTACCTGGCCCAGCCGACGCTCGTCGAAAACGCTGTGGACGTGGGCTACTGGTCCCGCTACGGCGTCGGTGCGGCGGCCGCGGGTGTCGCGATTCTCGGGGGTATGTCCACGTTCTGTCTCTTATACACATCTGACGCTGCCGAC
>CAJXVA010000847.1 GCA_913061055.1 uncultured Pseudomonadota bacterium | reverse complement strand
GAGCAAGGCGCGCGATTTGATGCTGCACGACGGTCGGCGAGCCAACGAGGCAGCGGGGGCGCAGGACGAACGGCCACGCGCGGGTTCTACTCCACGCGCGCGGCATTCACCAGGCGCTCAGGCGTCGGGGTCGGAGCAGACCAGGTTGCTCTCCCCGTCACACGTGAAGCACATGCCGCTGGTAGAGCTGGGCGCGCAGTCGACGATGACCTGAGGCGTGCACTCCGACCGCCAGATGAACTCTCCGCCCGCGTTGCCGCCCCCGTCGTAGGCGAAGCTGGACTCGCCGTATACGAAGCCGACCACCCCGGCGTACCCGACCCAGACCGAGGAATCGATGCCCTGGAGTTGGGCGACCATCCGGTACGCTTCCTGGGCGTCGCTCGCTGCGACGACACAATCGTGGGCTGCCTGGTACGCCTCGTCGGGGTCGTCCAGGCTGACCGTCCCGCAGTCCACCGGCACCGTCTTGCCGTTGGCGGCCTCGTCGACGTAGGTCGGAAGGTCACAGACATCTCCCAGCGGCACGCAGTCGCAAACCCAGGTGTCGCCGTCGCAGTACTGCTCGAGCACGGTGCCGTCCGGGCAGGGTCCGCAGTCGGCTTCCTCGCACTCGCCGGGGCCGGTGGATCCGCTGGTCTCGCTCGGGTCGCCGGTGCTCGAGCTGCCGTCGCTGGTGGAGGTGCCCTGCGTCGTGGCCGAGTCGGAGGTCGCAGGCGACGTGTCCGAGTCGGAGGCGGAGGCGGAGGCCGAGTCGGAGGCCGAGCCGCCGCTGGTCGAGCCCGGGGCGGTGTCGCCCGAGTCACTGTCCGAGCCGGAGTCCGTGCCTCCGGTATCGCTTTGTCCCACGGGTTCGGAGTCGGGGTCGCAGCCGGTGAGCGCCAGCAGGGGAAGCAAGATCAAGGAAAGCTGTCTCATCGCGAGGTTGGTGTCGGCCGCCGATTCAATGTATCGAAGAAAACGACGGGCCCGGTCGATGGGGTTCGTCCGGACACACGATGGGGTTTGTTCTGGCAGGACTGATGCTTTGGGGGGTCCCGGATGCGGTAACCCCGCGGTGGGACGTACCGCCGCTGTGCCCAGCGCAGTCCGTCGTCGAGCGGTGGATCGACCGGCTCACGCTCGAGGGGGTCGAGGATGTCCCCAGCTGGCAGGGCCGTATCGAGGCCGCTGAGGACGCGGGCTTCGTGCTGACGCTGACGGTTGCCGGACGCACCCGAACGGTCGCGGACCGGGACTGCGAGAAGCTGGCGGTGGCGGCCGCGCTGGTCGTGGCGGTGGCGGCCGACCCGGTGGCCGTCGTCGACGTGATCGATGCTGAGCTTCATCCGCCCGAGCCGGCACCGCCGTTGCTGGAGCCAACTCCGGAGCCCGTGTTCGAGCCCGTTCCGCCCGAGCCCACTCCGTCTCCCGTCACGGAGCCGCCGCCCGAACCGGCGGCACGCGCGTCACGGGAGCCGGCGCCGGGCCTGCGGGGCGTGGTCTCGGGGGCGATCGGGGCGGAGCTGGCCGTCCTCCCGCGTCCCGGCTTCGCGGCCAGCGTGGGCGCCGGGGTGTTGTGGTCGTGGCTTCGGCTGGAGTTCGTCGGTCTGGTCTCGACCCCGCGCGACGTCGAGGCATCCGACCCCGACTTCGGTGCGAGGGCCGCGGTCGCGGGTGGGCAAGTGCGCGGTTGCGGAATCGTCCGCGCCGCGCCGGTGGAGGTCCCCTTGTGCCTGGCCGGCGAGGTTGGGGGCATCTGGGCGCGCGGATTCGGACCCACCATCGAGCCCGAGGCCCGAGTGCAGCCGTGGGCTGCGGTCGTGCCCAGCCTCGGCGTGACTCGATGGCTGTCCAAGCGGGTCGGCCTGGAGGCTCGGATTTCGGTGCCCCTGGGTCTGTACAAGCCGGCCGTCCACCTCGGAGGACTCGACCTCGGAGGGCGCGACCTCAACGTGTTTCGCGCCGGCTCGGTGGGGGCTCGGTTGTGGGTGGGACCGGTGGTGCGTTTTCCTTGATACTTCGCACTGCCCCCCGACACCTACCGATCGAGTCGACCGTGACCGCCATCGCAGCCTCTCCCCAAACGGCCTTCCGCGGCCTGTACGACGAGCATCACGCGTTCGTCTGGGCGGTGCTGCGCAAGCTCGGTGTGCCCGAGCGGGATGCGGAGGACGTGATGCAGGAGGTCTTCTTGGTCGTGCACCGCCGGCTCGATGCCTTCGAGGGTCGGTCGGCGTGGACCACGTGGCTGTACGGAATCACGACCCGGGTCTACTGGAACTACGCACGTCGGCAGCGGAGCCGTCCGCAGGCGAGCGCTTCGGCATCATCGCTCCGTCTCGTCGATCCTGCTGCGGATCCGGAGCAGTTCACGCAGCGCCGTGAGGCCAGCGTGATGCTCGAGACGCTGCTCGGGTCTCTCAACGCGGAGAAGCGGACGGCCTACGTCCTGCATACGATCGAGGGTCTCTCCGCACCGCAGATCTCCGCCATCACCGGAGTCAATACGAGGACGATCTACTCTCGCCTTCGGGCCGCCAAGGCTGAGATCGAGGCCAGCGCACGCCGGGTTCAAGCCCGCGAGCGCAACGACGACGCGGTGCGCCGACTCGCCGAACGCTCGACCTCCAGGGCACCGGCGCAGCTCCGACTTCGCGGTTGGGCTGCGCTCACGCTGAGCATCCCCGAGCTCGCCGGCCCGGTCGGGACCTCTCTGGCGACTGTCTCTTATACACATCTCCGAGCCCACGAGACCTCTCTACATCTCG
>CAJXVA010000846.1 GCA_913061055.1 uncultured Pseudomonadota bacterium | reverse complement strand
CGAGATGTAGAGAGGTCTCGTGGGCTCGGAGATGTGTATAAGAGACAGGACTCAAGCTGCGCAGATCACTCGGGTGCGGCGGCCAGGGGCAGGATGGTCCACGGACCGGGGCCCACGATGATGGCGCTCAGACCGAAGTCCTGGTCGCCGTCGGTGGAGTCGAGCGAGCCGTGCGCGACGACCCAGGCAGAGACTCCAGCGGGTGCCGTCACGCCGAATGCGGCGATCGGGTCGGCCGGAAGGACGACGCCACGCGAGCCGGCCAAACCGACCACGTACTCGCCACCGGGAAGCGGGAACTCGCCCGTCTCGTTGGGGAACGAGATCGTCTGGAACAAGGACTCGGCGATCTGCCCGTTCTCGTCCAGTGCGCCCGCGGTCACGGCCGGAGCCGACGCGGCGTGAATGACCCGAAGCGAAGCGTCGGTGCTGGCGGGGTCATAGGTGAACGCCTCGGTGAAGAACTCCACGGTGAAGTCCGGGTTGGGGCCGTCTCCACCGTCATCCGTCGCGAGTTCCCCAGCCGCAGCGGCGAGGTACTGCTCGCCCGCGGCCAGCGCAGGCGTGGCAGCCGAGAACGCGGGATCCCCCGCGCAGTCCTCATCGCCGGTCGCGTGAATGTCGAGCGTGTACTCCCCAGGAGCGACCTGGACGCCGCCCATGGCTCCGAACTCGACGCCCGTCAGCAGCGGTGCACCCGCGACGCAGATGTCGACGGTCGGGGCATCGGTCCCCGCGTGAAGTGCGTAGACCCGTGGGTTCTGACGGATGAACCCAATGGCGCCATCGGGGCCGACCGCGAGCAGGGAGAAGCCTGACTCGGCCCGCGGCATGTCCGCGGTAAGCCCGGTTGCGATGATGTACAGCTCGCCGCCAGCGGGGAGTTCGGGGGTGGTGAACGCAGTGAGCGGATCACCGGCGTCCAAGATGCCGACCTGAAGGGCTTCCCCCGCGGGCAGGGCTACACCTGCCGCGCCTGAGTCCGCGTATAGCGCGACACCCTCGAGGTCAAGGGTGCCGTCGTTGCCCACGTCGATGTCGACCGCCGGAGCGTCCGAGCCCGCGTGGACGATGCGGGCGACTGCGCCGTCTCCGGGATCGTCGAACCCGTCCGCAAGCGCGAGCACCCGGAAGGCCGCATCGTCTTCGCCGCCGAGCTGTCCGGCAGCGATCGCCGTGATGCTGTCGCCGGCGGCGAGCGTCAGAGCGTCCGTGGAGTAGACGGGGTCGACATCGGCGGCATCGCCAGCGGCGCGCACCTCAAAGACGTAGTCACCGGCCGGGACGTCGAGATACTCGGAGGCGTCGCCGTACGCGAGGCCTTCGAGGACCGGAGCGTCGTCGCCCATGACCCAGATGTCGACTGCGGGCGCGCCGGGCGAGCCATGGACGACTCGAATGAGTGCGCCGTCGGCCGCGGTATCGGTATCGGTATCGGTGTCCGTCTCGCCGATGGTGTCCGTGTCGGTGGTGTCCGGGTCGATGGTGTCTGTCTCGTCGACCGTATCCGTACCCGTGGTCGGAACGGTGCCCGTCGTCGGGTCGGTGTCGGACGTTCCGGTCTCACCGGTGTCATCGGACGGGCAACCTGCGAGGGTCAGCAGAGAACAGAGTGTGAGAGCGCTCGTTTTATAAAGATTCATGCGTCGTAGTCCTCGTGTTTGGGACGCACCCGGCTCGGAAGCTCTGGCCGGATGGGCTGCGACCCAACGCTGACCGAGATTCTGAAACTTGCAACAAACTCTGTGCAACGTTGTACAGAGTGTCGAAAGAATGTGGGAGGCGTTCCCGTTATGGACACGACGATAGCCGCCTTCGAGCGACGTGCAATCCGCCCTAGACGGCAAATATCCGCGGCGCTAGGTCGAATGCGGCGGTCTGTCGCGCGACAAAATTGTCAGAGGGCCGGGTCGTTGGGCTGGCAGAGACCCGGCACCCCGACGATGGTGACCGACGCCTGATACGGGGCGCTCTCATCCACGTCCGGACCCAGCGGCAGGGCGGTGCCGAAGCGGTGTCCACACGAGGTTGCCCAGGCGGTGACCCGCTCGAGCGCCTCGAAGTCTCCAAGCCAGGTCGTGCACAGGCCTCCGTCTTCCTCCATGCAGTCGACGGCGACACCGTCCGCCCCATCGATCGACAACTCGATCGACTCCGGGTGAAGTGGTTCGCCGCGCGCGTCGGTAAACTCGATGTACAGATCTCCTTGGACCGGTGCCTCCCGGACAAAGGTCCCGAGGCTGGGGTCGTCACCCAGATCGTCCGAGTTGGCGCCGGCACAACCCGCGAGCAACGAGAGAGCAAGCAGCGCAGAGCCCCGGTTCTGTGTCCGTGTCAGCATCGTGTCCCACCTGTAGGACACGGGGATCAGCGGGCCAAGAAAAGCGACGGTGGGATTCGCGAAGGCGTCGACTTTTGGTGCCGAAGCCGTCGGTGCGAGCGGTATGAAATCTGAGCAATCACAGCCACTTCGGCACTCTTCGTGAAGGCTGATTCGATGGCGACCTTACGCCGTCGGCAGCTGATCCAAGTAGACGGGATCCCCAGTGCCCCTGAACATCGCGACCGTGGCTCTCCCGGTCGCATCTGTGATCATCACGTGGATCGGTGCCTCGAATCCCTCGTCGGGGATCTTCCCAGTCACATGGGTTTGGGTGATCGACCCCTTGTCTGCGCCGAAGGGCGGGGCGGTGAACTCGCTGAACAGCACCGCGCCGTTGCTGCCGACGGCGGCGGTTCGCATCGGCATCCGGTAGCTCCGGCGGGCGACGG
>CAJXVA010000845.1 GCA_913061055.1 uncultured Pseudomonadota bacterium | reverse complement strand
ATCTACACTAGATCGCTCGTCGGCAGCGTCAGATGTGTATAAGAGACAGCCTGAGTGCAGCGCGCGATGGCTCGACAGCGATGATCCGCGCGTCCTGGTGGACGCGGAGTTCGACTGCCGTACTGCGGCGTTCGCGAACTTCGGGGTCTCCGTTGCGAGTCAGGGCGATGCCGCGATAGCGATACTGGCCGACTCGGACCGCGCGTGGGTCGTTCGAGTTGCTGACGACGTCGTCGCGCCCATCCCGGGCGGGCCCGAGGTATTCGACCGGCAACGCGTGCACACCACGACCGACGCCGACGGGGCACTGGTCGTCACGGGAACGACCCGGCGCGACGGTGAGCAGGTGTGGGAAGTCTGGACGCGCGCAGGCCAGTGGAGCCGACTCGCCAAGGTCCCGGTTGGCGCCGGCACAACGGTCACAGGAGTGGACGCATCCGCGGGCGGAGACATCGCAGTCTGGCTGGACGTCGACGGCGCCCCCACCATCGCTCGGGCGCGGGACGCATGGGCGTTCAAACCTGCCGCAGAGCTCGGCGACGCGGTCCGCACGAGCAGCGCCCTGTCGCCGGACGGGGCGGAAGTCGTCGTCGGATACTCCGTGGACGAGGATGCTGGAACGGCCCAACTCCTCGGGCGCGTCGACGGAGAAACGGTCGTTCCTCTGGGAAGCCCCGCGCCGGCTCCCATAGAGCTGTCCCTCGCAGCTCGGGCCGCAGGCCGTGTCTTTCCGCTCGACTCCGATCCCTTGGTGGTCCTCAGCGGTACGTTGGACGAACTCGCAGCTTCGTGGCCCGGCGCCACGATCCCCGTACCCGCGGCGGCGATGGCCAGCGTGCGCTGCCCCTCCGAATGGGGCGCAGTCGATGCCTGGGAGGATTGCGAGGACTGTACGGAGCAAGGCTCCGGACGCTTTGGCCAAGCCGCAGCGGTCGCCCGAACCGACGCGGGCACGCTCCTCGTCGCGTATGTCCATGGCGTCGTCGACAGGCAGTTCGACTACAACTTCTGGTGTACGAATCCGGATGGCGCCTTCTGCAGCTGCGAGACCCAGTTCTGGGACCGGGGGTCTTCGTTCGAGCTGCGCCTGCTGGCCGTGCGCAGCGACGGAACCCTCGACACCCTGCTCGCCACGCCCCTGGTCGGGATCCCCGACGAACGCGAGTCCACGCAGCCCGGCGACATGGTCGATCTGGACGCACGCGGTGACCGGGCAGCCCTCGCCGTCCGGCTCGCGGACGAACCGGTTCGCGTGCTGGTTGTCGACACCTCCGGAATCGACACACTCGCAGGCTGACCCGCGAAGCCCGCGGCCGCAGGCGGACCTTCATGCCACCCCGGCCGCCGGGTCAAGGCTCCGGCTTCTGAAAGACGCTCTTGAACAGCACGTCATGCGGCGCATTCGTCGACACGAAGCTCTCGACCGTAGCAACCGTGGTCGCGCCCGCTCTGAATCACCGCAGCGATGGACAGGTGTCCTCGGACTTCGTCCGCGGTGCGTTGATCCGCACGGCCAAAGTCGTTCGGGACTTTCCGCTCCAACGCCCCAGTGGATGCGATGTCCGTCGGCATCGGTCTGACTCTTCCAACTGTTCTGCCACCCAGGAGCGAAATCGCGCCGAGGGCGAGAAGCACACCCCGGGCGTGCCGGCCGGCCATCTGCGCCCGTGCCGATGCCAGGTTTCCTAGCGAGTTTCCCTCGAGCGCAGCAGAGCGGTTTCGTCGCACGGGGTCATGAACGCTTGTCGACTTCGGCCTGCATGGCGCGAAGCGCATCCGGCCGTTGGGCGTCCGCCGAAGCCGGGCAGGTCCAACGGGTAGTTGGCGCTGGCTCGGACGTGGAGTACTCAACGCGAATGTCGGAGGTTCCTGTCGATGTCACTTGGATGGAGGCCTTTCCAGGTCCAAGCGCTTTGACCAAAGACGAGTCTCACAAGCGGTGGACTGCGATCGCAGAGCGAGCTCGAGAGCCCGCTGTCTACGAGGCTCTCATCGCGTGGCTCGGAGATGATGACGACCGTCGCCGCTTCCTCGCTTTGTTCGTGCTCATCGACAACTGCAAGGATTGGATGCATCGCGACGGGAAGAGGCTCGCGCCCATCCTGCTGGGTCTGCTCTTTGACAACTCAATCCCAGTCTACGACCGAGCGGCGTGGGGTCTGAGCATCGTCGGGGAGGCTGGACTGCGCGCACTTGAGACCGGGTACGAGAGCCACGACTGGGTTGGCCGACGCCGAGTCCTCTGGGCAACCCTGCGGCATTCGCTCGTCCTGCAGAGCGCCCGCTGGCTGACTCCAACCTTGGTAGGACTCCTCGGATCCGCGGAACTCTCAAAGGCCCAGGTCGCAGCGGATGCGATCAAATCTCTGCTGCAGGACAACCCCGGTCGTTCCGAGTTCCGCGGCCTGCGAGAACACCTTCCTCGCATCCGCGAGCTCGCGGCGGAGCTTCGGGCCTCGGGCGAAGAGTCGCTGAGTGACGACGGCGCGCGCCTCGAGAGCTGGCTTCGTGCGTTTGATGCCCGCGACGGCTAGCTCGTGCGCGAGGCGGCCACACACCAGGCCCGCGCTCAAGCTGCTGCTGGGCGATACGGCCGAGCATCGGCGTCGCGCTCAACCCCGACCTCGATTTCGCACTCTTCCTCCGCCGCGAACGGGGCCAATGGCGCAGTCACTCCTTCGACCCGGGCACTCCTGACCAAGTCGAGGCCACGTGCCTCAAGCGGCGCGAACGCCACGCTGGGTCAGAGGGATTTCTCCTGGCTGCCGACCCCGACACT
>CAJXVA010000844.1 GCA_913061055.1 uncultured Pseudomonadota bacterium | reverse complement strand
TACGAGATGTAGAGAGGTCTCGTGGGCTCGGAGATGTGTATAAGAGACAGTCCATGCCCTGCATCACCTTCGCAGACCTCGTTGCCGCGGCGGATCGTGTACTTGCCGTCGTCGAACCAGAGCACCGGTTCGCCGCGTTCGGGGGCGGCCCAGCTGAGCAGGCGCTTGCCCGTGGTCCGGCTGTAGATCTGCAACCCAACGGCGTCGGCGATCACCACCGTCTCCCGTCCAAGCTGTACCCGATACGCGGAGGTCGCCGGGGCGACCGACCCTGCTTCGAAGCCGGGGACTCGCCGTAACCGTCCACGAACTCGGCTGCGAGCGGCGTCCTCCACAGCACGACGCCCTCGCCAGTGACGAGCCGTGCATCGACGAGCCGTGCGCGCTGCTCGTTCGTCGGCCCGAACCCAAAGCGGACGGTCACGTCGTTGCGCATCGTGGACGGCCCACAGCCCGTGCGGATCCAACGGCTCGCATAGCAGCGCTTGCCCGGTGGGCATGCGCCCTCCTGTTTCCACTGCCAGCAGCTCCCCGCCGCACGAATGGCCACCTCGCCGCCGGGGTCCAACATCCGCAGGGCGGCGTCGTCTCGGCGACGGAAGAGCCGGAACCCAACCGAGGCGACGTCGCCTTCGTCCGGCGTGGGGAGGTGCTCGCGAACCGCAGCGTCCACGCAGTGCTTCAGCTCGGGGCCGGCGTCCTGGCCGACATCCACCCGGAGCAGGTCGTCCTGGGGCCCCGACGGGCGTCGCACCTGGATTCCTACCGAGCCACGTTGGGCTCCAGATGCGACCGCGAGCTCCCAACAGCGCAGGATTTCGTTGGCCGAGCCGACGATCGTGTCCAGCACCACCGCAGCGCTTTCCCCGTGGTCGTCGGCGCGCTCGAGCTGGATGAGCGGCGCGGTCGGGTCATCCGGTGTCCGCACCCAGCCCTCCTCGACGCGGAGGGCCGTGGGCGCCAGCGGCGTGGGGTCGGTCGGCGGCGAAGGCTCCGGTGGGATCGGCAGGGCTGCTGCGGGCGGGGGCTCGACCCCCGCAGGGACCGGCGGCGTCGTCGGTGCAGGTTGGCACGAGGCCAAGCCGACGAAGCACAGCACCCGGCGCAACACGACGGCGAGTGTAGCCGAACCCCCCGGGTCGCGTTAGGACGCGGCCAAGCGGCGAACATACGCCGCGCCGTCTTTCCGGCCGAGATCGAACGTCGCCTGCACGCGCTCCGGGTTGGCGTAGTCCCACAGCGCGATGGGAACCGGGGCACTGGGCCGTACGGCGGTCACGCCGGGGAGGATCGGCAGCGCGTCGTCATGGCGCGAGAGCAAGACCAGCGTCGGTCCGTGATGGGAGACCTGCTCCACAGGGACACTGTCCACCAGTGCGCCATCGAGGACGTTGCGTCCGTCCCGCTGCATGAGCGGCATCAGTGGAGGCGCGCACGAGGATTGCAAAATCAGATCCGCGAGGTCGCTGGCGTTGTCGCACTGGTCCGCACGAACCATGGCGGCTCGGTAGCCCAACCGACGCGGCCAGCGGGGGCGCACCCGTTTGACGACGCGTCGCTCGATTCGGTAAGAGAGCAGACCCACGGCCGCCGCGACCGCCGGGTGCCATCCATTGGGCGGGTGGGTCAGCATGACGTAGATCTCTGGACCCTCGCGAAGCGCTTCGAGCATCTGCGGGGTGGTCGTCTCTACGATGGTTCCCCGGTACATCTCGTAGTGGGGGAACACCGGGTCCTGCCGGCCGACATTGCCCAGATGAAGGTTGCTGGGGTTTGCGTCGGTGCGCCGCTTGAACTCCTCGAGCACGATTCGGCTGCGGCCGGTCACCGCAGCACAAGCGAACGCCGCACCCGCGCTGACGGAGGCGATCACGGCGGGCTCAAAGAGGTGTCCGGCCTCTTCCCAGAACCCCGCCTGCCAGAAGCAGCGGCATCCGCCTCCGGAGAAGACGATCGCCCGGATCGAACTGGGCTCGAGCATGCGATGTGTTGTAGAGGCCTGGGCGCCTCCTGCCCAGCATCCATTCCGCTGTCGCATATCCGCGAACGCATTTTGCAAATATGCGGCCGCAATGTGCGCGGATTCGGGTAGGATAAGGTAGGTGTTTAGGGGAGCAAAAAAACGAGCAAGGTTTCCGTTGGCCGCAGCACTGCTGTTGACCGTTGCGGGATGTGCCCAAGAAGAGGGCGAGGTGGACGCGGGTGGTAGCGCCGGAGGCAAGGCCGATGATCCCTTCGCCCAAGACGGCGCTTCGATCTACGCCGTCGGCAACCGCCTCGACCCGTGGGACGGAGAGGATGCCTTCCTCGACGATGTCCAGCCGGTCCTCGCGCAGCGTTGCGTGACCTGTCACTCCTGCGGCGACTCTCCTTGCCAGCTCAAGTTCACCTCGTTCGAGGCGCTCTCGCGAGGGTCCAACGAAGAGAACCTGTACGCGCCCCGCGTGTTCGGCATCGACCACGAGTACAACCCCCAGAACATCGACCACGGCCGGGTGCTGAATGAAGCGGGGGTCGTTGACTTCGCCAAGACCGAGGAGACCTGGCGCGACTTCGACTTCTACTCGGTGACCAACCGCGGCACCGATGCGGTGCTGGGCCGGGTGTTGACCGAGGCTCAGGACGCGACCACGTCGCTCGACCAATCCTACGAGGTCGGCCAGTCGCTCAACGGACGCAAGTTCGAGTGCGTGGGCAGCGACAACCCCGACGCGGACAAAATGGTCGGCCGGGCGATGCCGCTGGGCATGCCCGCACTCCCCGAAGCCGGAACCAACACCATGTTGGAGTCTGTCTCTTATACACATCTGACGCTGCC
>CAJXVA010000843.1 GCA_913061055.1 uncultured Pseudomonadota bacterium | reverse complement strand
GTCGCGAATCGCTCGGACTAGAACAGCCGTCGGCGCTTGCTGCTGCTGAGCACACCGAGTTGCTCGCGATACTTCGCAACTGTCCGCCGAGCGATGTCGATGCTGTCGCCCTTGAGCAGCTCGACCAGCTTCTGGTCGCTGAACGGTCGCTTCGGATCCTCTTGCGCGATCAGGACCTTGATCTTCGTCTTCACGGCTTCGGACGCGAGTTCCTCGCCATTGCCACGGCTGATGCCGGCGTTGAAGAAGAACTTCAGCTCGAAGATGCCCTGCGGGGTGTGAACGTACTTGTTCGTCGTCACCCGGCTGACGGTGGACTCGTGCATCTCGATATCCTCGGCAACATCCTTGAGGATCAGCGGCTTGAGATGCTCGACGCCCTTCTCGAAGAAGGGGCGCTGGAACTTCAGGATGCTCTTGGCAACCTTGGTGATCGTCCGCTGGCGCTGCTGAATCGAGCGAATCAGCCACTGCGCCGATCGGAGCCGCTCGCTGATGTACTCCTTAGCCTCGCGGTTGGTCCCCATCGCGCCGCGATAGAAGCCACTGATCTTCAGCTTGGGCAGGCCATCGTCGTTGAGCGAGACGACGTACTCGTCGCTGATCTTCTGGATGTAGACGTCGGGGACGATGTAGCTGGACTCTTCGGACGAGTAGGCCCGCGCCGGACGCGGCTCCAGGGCCATGATCATCTTGGCGCCCTCGTAGACCTCTTCGACCGCCTCGCCCATGTCCCGAGCGATCGCGGGATAGGCCCGCTTCTCGAGGTTGCCCAGGTGCTTGCAGATCATGCCGCGAACGAGCGGGTCCTCGATCGGCTCGTCCGGGTGGTTGACCTGAATCCACAGACACTCGGCGAGGTTCCGCGCGCCGATCGAGAACGGGTCGAGCTGTTGGATGCGACGCAGGACCTGCTCGACGCGGAGCACGGAGTAGTCGCTCCGCCGAGCGAGCTGTACGACGGACGTGTCGCGCAGGTACCCAGCGCCGTTCATGCTGCGGACGATGTACTCGGCGATCTCTTCCTCATCAGCCGAGAAGCTGGCGAGGCGGATCTGCCACATGAGGTGCTCGACGAGGGTCTCGGGTCGCGAGGCGGTGGCCTCCAGCGACGGCATGTCCTCGTTTTGGACGGCAACGCCCGGGCCGGTGGTGGGCGCGTAGGAGTTGTTCTCGAGGTAGGCCTCCCAATCGAAGTTGTCCTTCGGGCCGTCGTCGACCTTGAGTTCCTTCTCCGGAGACTCCGGCTTGGACGGCTCGCCGGCGTCGCGCTGGTTCTCGAGGCCGTCTTGCATCTCGACCGAGGTGACGGGCTCCTCGTTCGTGGACCCCATCTCCTGCGCGTCGTCGAGGAGCGGGTTCTCCAGTAGCTCGGAGCGGACCAGGTCCGTGAGCTCCACACGCGACAGCTGCAGGAGCTTGATGGCCTGCTGCAGCTGGGGTGTCATCACCAGCTGCTGACTCATCCGCAGTTCTTGCCGCATGTTCAGCGCCATGAGGGGGTCATTCGTCTCCTTCGCCCGTCGCCCGAGCGTTTTCACCTTAGCAGCTTTGCAGGGAACGTGCCCGATTCAGATGGGGCGGTAGGTGCCTGGCCTACGTAGAGATTCCGGTCCCTTAGCCGCCCCTGCGCTGGACACGGGACGGTGGATATGAGGGTCGTCCCCAACCCGGCCTCACGAACGGGTCGCGACGATGCAGGGATCCCGACGCCGCGCGGGCCGGTCTCGAGCGGAGCCAGCCGACCACGGCGCCGCCAGGCCGGGCTCAGATCAGCATGGCCGCCGCAATGTTTCGGATGCCGCCGCGGCCGACTACGCCGTCGTCCGAATACGCTCGACCGCCGCGCCGAGGAACGCGGAGAACAGCGGATGCGGCAGCGTTGGCCGACTCCGAAACTCCGGGTGGAACTGACACGCGATGAAGAAGGGGTGCTGCTCCCGCGGCAGCTCGACCATTTCCACCAAGCGACCGTCGGGGGAGAGACCGCCGAACATGAGACCCGCCTCGGTCAACGTCTCGCGATACGCGTTGTTGAACTCGTACCGGTGGCGGTGGCGCTCGGAGATCACCGACGTGCCGTAGATCTTCGAGGCGATCGTGTCCGGCACCAGTTGGCACTCGTACGCGCCCAAGCGCATCGTGCCGCCCATGTCGACCACCTCTTGTTGGTCGAGCATCAAGTCGATGACCTTGTTGGCCCCCTTGTCGTCGAACTCACCGCTGACGGCATCCTTGATGCCCGCAACGTTTCGCGCGTACTCGACGACCGCCATCTGCATGCCAAGACAGATCCCCAGGAAAGGGACGTTGTTCTCTCGGGCATAGCGGATGGCCTCGATCTTCCCCTCGCTGCCCCGGGCACCAAAGCCGCCGGGCACGAGGACCGCCGCGAACTCGGACAACAGCGTTTGTGCGCCGCGGGTCCCGATCTCCTCGGCATCGACGTACTCGATGTCGACCGCGGCACGATGGGGAAGCCCACCGTGGGTGAGCGCTTCGGTGAGGCTCTTGTAGCTCTCGGCCAGGTCGACGTACTTGCCGACCATCGCGATCTTGACCCGCTGCTGAGGCGCCTCGAGCACCTTCACGATGCGCTCCCACTCGTCGAGATTGGGCTCGCGCGACCAGATGTTGAGCAGCTCGCAGACCTCGTCGTCCAGCCGCGCCTCATGCAGGGCCAGCGGCACCTTGTAGATCGTGTCGGCATCCTCGGCCGGAATGACCGCGTCCAACTCGACGTTGGTGAACATCGCGATTTTTTCGCGAACCTCCCGCGTGATCGGTCGGTCGCAGCGACAGACGAGGATGTCGGGCCTGTCTCTTATACACATCTGACGCTGC
>CAJXVA010000842.1 GCA_913061055.1 uncultured Pseudomonadota bacterium | reverse complement strand
TACGAGATGTAGAGAGGTCTCGTGGGCTCGGAGATGTGTATAAGAGACAGGGACTCAACGGGATCAACCTACGCTACTTCGTGACCGACAACTTCGCGATCGGCGGAAGCGCTGGCGTCGCCCTCTTCACCTACAAAGAGAACGACCCTGCATCCACCGACCCGGCGTGTCCCGACGCGGACTGCCAACTCGAGGACACCCGGACGGTCGCGTTCATGGCGTTCAACATCGAGGGGCTGTACTTCCTCCACCTCGGCCGTGAAGCGGGCGCGCTTCCGTTCCGGGCCGACTTCGGGTTCGGTGGACGTTTCGGGGTGATGACCTCGGCCAACGCGGCCGATGTGAACAACAACCTGGATGACCCGACCGAGTTGCACGTCGAGATCCCGATCGTGTTCCAGCTGATGTTCGGCAACAACTTCGCGCTCTCACCGGAGCTGGGCATGGACTTCCGGATCATTCCCGGAAGCCGCGAAGAGGGGGATAGCAACCCCGGTATCAACGGGTCCGGCCTTGGCGGCTTCGGGGCTGCGGCAGGCCCCGGCTTTGGCTGGGATCTGACTCCAGGCGTTGGCCTCTTCGGTGGCGCCTCGATGCACTACTACTTCTAGTCGCCACTCGCGCGGACGGAGGTTCCGTTCGACCGACGGCTGCAACGGGGTGTTCCGGTAGACGGGACACCCCTTTTTGTCGCGGTGGCGCGTAACCGAGTTGGACCGGCGTCCGTACTCGGACGTGCGATGACCGGACACGAGCAGCAGGTTCTCGGGGACCGATGGCAGCTCGACGTTCAACTCGGCGCCGGCGCCATGGGAGCGGTCTACGGCGGCCGGGACCTCGTATTGGGACGCGAGGTGGCGGTCAAGGTTTTGGCACCTGACCTGCTAGACGACGAGATGATGTTGGCGAGGTTCCGGCGCGAGGCGATGTCCTCCAGCCGCCTCGTTCATCCGAATATCGTGACGACGCTGGACTTCGGGGTCAGCGCCAACGTCCCGTACATCGTGATGGAATTGGTGCCAGGCCATGCGCTCGACCAACTCCTCGCACATCACCGCCGACTCGCCGTACTGCGCGCCGTTCGCCTCGCCCGCGACGTTGCGGCCGGCTTGGACGCAGCGCATCAGGCGGGCATTGTTCATCGCGACATCAAGCCCGGCAATGTCATGGTCACCCCGACGTCCGATGGCGAGCGCGGGCGGATCGTCGACTTCGGGATCGCACAGGCCGCGACCGCAGGTCCGAAGCTGACGCAAGTCGGAATCGCGGTCGGCACGCCTGGCTACGTCGCGCCCGAGCAGCTCTCCGGGATGGTGGCCGACGGGCGCGCCGACATCTTCTCACTTGGCGTGACGCTGTACGAGTCGTTGGCCGGGGAGCTTCCATGGGTCGAGAGCGACCCGCTCGCGCTCCTGACAGCGATCCTTCACGACGCTCCGCGGGACCTGCGACGACTTCGGCCCGAGGTCCCGGACACGCTGCACGAACTCGTGATGTCGATGCTGCACGCGCGACCCGAGTTGCGACCGTCCTCCGCCGGTGAGGTCGCCTCGCAACTCGATGCGCTGCTGCGAGATCACGCTCCCATCCAGGCGTCATCAAGTCCCGTGCCTCTCGAACCGGAGGTTGTGCTCCCTCTTGCGGTCGCTTCGCTTCACGTGGAGCCGACCGTCGCGGCCCAGCAGCTTCGATGGTTCACACGGGCCGTGGAGGACGAGGGGGGTCGCGTTGCGCAGTCGATCGGACGGGAAGTTCTCGCGACGCTGCCCGCCTCCGAAGCCGCCCCTCGAATCACGCGAACGCATCCGTCCGCCGACATTCCCCGACCCAGCCTGGCGCTCCATCAGGGCCCTGCAACCATCGACGAGACGGGCATGGCGATGGGTTCAGGAGTCCGTGCTGCTCTTCGACTGGCCCGGCTCGCCGGTCCCGAAGAAGTGCTGTTGACCGCCGAACTTCATGACGCGATTGGGCTCGGTTGGCGCAGTCGCCTCGACCGGCGCGGCCGTTTCCTACTCGACACCCATGTCCGATGCGACGTGTTCGCGCTTCGCGGGACCGCGGACGGCCCGACCGAGTCTGCCGGGCTCGAGCGCTTCGACGCGTCGATGCACTGGCGGTGCCCCTGCGGCGGTCACGGCAAGATCCCGACCTCTTCCAGCACGCTTCTGCGAGTGCGTTGCTCGCTGTGCTCACGCCTTCTGGATGTCGACACGAGTCAGCCCGCAACGGTGGCAGGCTCCGTCGACCATCCGCTGACTTCAATCGTTCTCACCTCGCCGACAACCCCGGACTCTGTCGAAGAATCCGAAGACCATGTCCTCATCTCGGCGCTGTCCGGGTTCGACGACTGAAAGGAACCCCATCATGACCACCGCAAGCCAACCCGAGACCACCGCCGACCGAGAAGTTCAGGACAAGTACGTCGCCCGTCTACGCGCCCGTCTCGCCCGGCCGAAGATCACCGTCGAGGACGCCCGCGACGGCATGCTCGATTGCTTCGTTTCGACGTACCACACGGGGGTCAAGCAGGGGCTCAAGGGCATCATCGGGGTCGACGCATCGCCCGATCAGGTCGCGCAGGTCACCTCCCGCATGTTCCGCGACCGGTTGGAGAAGCGTGGATTCAGCTTCGAGGCACCGAGCATCGACGCCCTCAACGATGTGAAGGAAGAGCTCGATGCGGAGTTCCATTTCTCGGAACTCCCCGCCGAAATGAGCGCCACCCACGACCAGGTGTGCTCGTTGCTGCTCGCGAAAGCCGACGGCCTGATCGAGCACCATGGGGACCAGTCGGTGGTGGCGAAGGACTGTCTCTTATACACATCTCCGAGCCCACGAGACCTCTCTACATCTCG
>CAJXVA010000841.1 GCA_913061055.1 uncultured Pseudomonadota bacterium | reverse complement strand
CGTGGGCTCGGAGATGTGTATAAGAGACAGGAGCACGCACACAGCAGCGCCGTGGTCACGAACACACAGGAAGCGCGGAACATGAACGGCAGTCTACGTGCTGCCGAGGGCGCAGCCGGGGCGCTGGCTCACGTTGCGGCGTCGCGCTCGGCGAGTGCAGTCCTGATCGCCGCCATCGCGTCCACAAGCCGCTTCTTGGGAATGTTGACCCGCGTGGGCATTCCGCCCCCCAGATCGAGCAAGCGTACGAAGTCGAGCCCGCTCTCGAAGGGCGCTGCGATGGTCGCGTTGCCCGCGTCGACCACGATCGATACCGTCGCTTGCTGTTGACCCAGCAACAGCAGCTCGGTCTTGTCGCACTTGGGCGCGTCGGAGCGGAGCTCGAGGTACGCGATGCCGCCCTCGACGGCGTACTCCTCGGCGAGCTGCTTCGAGGCGTCGGCCATACGCCGGAAGTCGGCGGCAGCCTCCTCGATCGAGTTGCGCTCTACGCCGGCCTTGAGTCCACCGACGAGGTACAGAACGACGCGCCGCTTGAGGGTGTCGTCGAGCCAGTGGGCCCGCAGCGCGTGGTCGATGCGCTCGGCTTCCTTGGTCGCCACACCGATCCGCGTATCGACGACGCGGGCGTCGGCGTCCGCTCCGGGGTACGGTTCCTTGCCGCCGAGGACCCATTTCGCCGCAGCGTAGAGCCCGTCGAGGTCGAAGTGGCACAGCACGGTATCGACCGGACCGGTGCGCTCGACCATCTGCGCGGTGATCATCTCGGGGCAGGCACCGTGTTGAGCCTTGGTCGCGAGCACGAAGCGCTCATCGCGGGCGAACGACTCGTGCAACGGGTGGTCGTGGTGGTCAACCCACTTGGCCAGGCGCGCGCCCAAGTTCTTGATGAACTTGCCCGTGGTCTTCTCGAAGCCCTTGCCGATGCCCTCGGCCGCGAAGGCGATGTCGAGCACGACAACGCGTCCATCGAGACTGCCGGCTCGAGGCAGCTTGCGCGGTGAGGCGAATCGAAGCTCCGGAAGTCGGCTCACGCGTCAGCTCCCGACGCGAGTTCGTCGAGCGCTGCCTGAAGCTCGCTGCGGGCGTGATCGTCTCCGGTGCGCTTGGCGGCATCGATGCCCGCGCCAAACACCGCGGAAGCGTCGTCCTTCGCCCCCATCGAGACCAGAAGGTTGCCGTACATGAGGTACGACGGGACGTAGTCGGGCTGTCGCTCCACCAGGGCAGCGAACGTCGTCCGAGCCTCGTCCGCGTGCCCTTGTTTGGAGAGCTCCATCGCGAGGCCGTAGGCCGGGAACGGCTCATCGGGCTTCGCCGCAGCCATCTTGCGCAACATGCCTAGCCGGTCCATCGATGCCCTCGTACGTCCTCGCTGCGATCGAGCTGCCCGAAGGCCCTAAGCCGCGCCTTCCGCTTTGGGCGGATTGTCGGCGGCGTGCTTGTCGGCGTAGGTCTTGGCGTCGCCGCCGGACATGCCCAGCGCCTCGAGCAGTGCGGGAGTCTGGTCGAACACACCGGTCTCCTGGAGGTTGCCAACGAGCAGCAAGTACACCGCAACGTGGTGCGGCTCGTACTTGCCGAGCAGCATCGTGGCGCCCTCGCGAAGCTTCTCCGGCGAGTTGGTCTCGCAGAAGTCCTCGTCGGTCTCGCCCTGGTTGTGCTTGACCTCGAGGAAGTCGAGGTAGTCGATGAGCATCTGACGGTGGTGACGCATCAGCCACTCGATCAGAAACGCCAGCGCGAGCTGCTGGTTTTCTTTTTCGAACTCCGCGTCAAAGCGCTTGCGCCAGGCCTTGAGGCGCTGCGAACGGGTGAACGCGGTGGAGGGCACACCGGAGTGCGAGCCACCCGCTTTGAGGACGGCGCGAACCTCTTTGCCGGAAAGCTCATCATAGAACGCATCGGCGCGCTCTTTGCCCAGGTGCTTGCAAATCTCGATCGGAATCATCGGAAGGGCGCGAACCTATCAGCCAGCGCGACCGGCCGCCACCGCGTCCTTTCAGACCCTGGATTCAGCCGTAGCTCGCAATGTACGACTCGTATCGGGCCCGCAGCGCCATCGTCACCGGCCCCGCCTGGCCGGTCCCGACCTCCGCCCCGTCGAGGCGGGTCACCGGCATGATCCCCCGGACGGAGCTCGTCAGGAACACCTCCGAGGCGAGGCGGATTGCATCCGGACGCACCGTGCACTCGAACGCCGGGTGTCCAACCTCCGCGGCGAGCTCGCACACGACCTGCCGGGTGATGCCCGCGAGCAACCCCGCGCGAAGGTGCGGGGTGCAGAGCTTGCCGTCCGTCACGGTGAAGACGTTGCTGGTCGCCCCCTCGGCGACCTCCCCGGCGGACGTCACGAGAATCGCATCGTCACCACCCCGGCTGATGGCCTCCCGCAGCGCGATGATGTTGCTGAGGTAGTTGCCCGTCTTGATGCCGGGGTCGAGACCACCGCCGACCTTGTCGACCTCGACGAGAACCGCGGACAACCCCTTGGCGTAGGTCTCCTCGGACGGGAGCTGCAGCGGCTGGGCCACGATGACGATCGTGGGCGCTTGCGTCCGTCTCGGGTCGAGACCGATCGGGCCTGCGCCGCGCGTGATCATCATCCGCACGTAGCTCTCGTCGTTGCCGGTGGCCGCATGCGTGCGTGCGATGAGTTCCCCGAGTTCGGCGGCGGAGCGCGGCAGGTCCATGAAGATGCCTTCGCCACTTCGCGCGAGCCGTTCCATGTGCCGTGCGAGTTCGACGGGGATGCCCCCGCCGGCGGTTCGCATGGTCTCGTAGATGCTGTCGCCATACAGGAACCCGCGGTCGAAGACACTGACCTTGGCCTCCTGAGGATCGACGACCCGGTCCTGG
>CAJXVA010000840.1 GCA_913061055.1 uncultured Pseudomonadota bacterium | reverse complement strand
ACGAGATGTAGAGAGGTCTCGTGGGCTCGGAGATGTGTATAAGAGACAGGCGCTGCTGCTCGCGGTGGTGTCCGAGAAGACCGGGTATCCAGTCGAAATGCTGGAGCCTTCGATGGGCCTGGACGCGGACCTGGGCATCGATTCGATCAAGCGGGTCGAGATTCTTTCCTCGCTCCAGGAACTGCGGCCGGACCTGCCGGCGATCGGCCCCGAGCAACTGGGAAGTCTTCAAACCCTGGCCGACGTCGTCGGAGCGCTGGGCGGACGCGCAGAGGCACCCACCCCTGCGGTTACCCCTGCGGCGCGGGTCGAGCCCGTTGACGCGACCAGGCCTCTGGACCGCTACGCTGTCGCTGCGGGCGCATCGGTGCCCGCGGGCCCGCGTCGCTCGCTGCGGGCGGGCACCGTCTGGGTCACCGGTGGGGACGCTGCGGTCGTGGCCGCGACCCTCCATGCTGCAGGAACGACCTCCCAGGTCCTGACCTGGGGAGAAGCGCTGCCCTCCCAGGCCGCCGGCTTGGTCATCGTGGCGCCCTCGGGGGCGGACCATGCCTGGATCAAACAAGCATTCGCGCAGGTCCGAGCGGCCCGGGTCGGCTTGAGGGGCCAGGGAACGGGCGCGGCGCTGCTCCTGTTCGTGACCCGGATGGGCGGGGCGTTCGGCGTCGGTGGCACCGACACCCCGCTGCATGGCGCGCTGGTCGGGCTGGCCAAGACCGCCGCGCGCGAGTGGGACGACTGCTGCGTGCACGCAATCGACCTCGCAGAGCTCGATGCACTGCGTATCGCGTTGCCATCTCTTGGATCGCCGTGTGTCGAACTCGGTGTGCAAGACGGCCAGGTGCAGACCCTGGGCCTCGAGCGTCTTCCACAAGCCGACGTTGCCCCGGCACCCGTGCTCGGACCGAGGGACGTCGTCGTGGTCACCGGAGGTGCCCGTGGTGTCACCGCGCAGGTGGCCCGCGCTCTCGCGGATCAGGTCGCCTGCACGCTGGTGCTGCTCGGTCGCTCGCCCGCACCGGGCGATGCTCCTGAACACCTTCGGGCTGCCACCACCGAGTCCGAGATCCGGGCGGCGATCCTCGCCGGTCCCGACGCCCCGTCCAATCCCGGTGCGCTTCGCGATGCGGTTCGGGCCGCCTGTGGTGCTGCGGAGATCCGGGCCACGTTGGCCGCGATCACGGCCGCCGGCGCTCGTGCCGAGTACCGCGCGTGTGATGTCCGTGATGCGCAGGCCGTCGCAGCGCTGCTCGCCTCGGTCACATCGGAGTTGGGCCCGGTGCGCATGCTGGTCCACGGCGCCGGCGTGCTCGCGGACAAGGTCATCGTCGACAAGACCGACGCGGATCTGCAGCGGGTCTACGACACCAAGGTCCTTGCGGCGCAGCACCTGCTGGCGGCTCTGGATGGTGATGCCCTGCGCTCGTTGGTGATGTTCAGCAGCTCGACCGCACGGTTTGGACGAGTGGGGCAGGCCGACTACGCGATGGCCAATGAGGTCCTCAACAAGCTCGCCCAGCGCTTTGCCGCGGCGCACCCCCTCGCCCGGGTCCGCTCGGTCGGCTGGGGCCCGTGGCAAGGCGGCATGGTGACCCCGACCTTGGCCAAGATGTTCGCGGCCGAAGGCGTGCAGACCATCGGCATGAACGCCGGGGCGCACACGCTGCTGGACCTTCTGGGCAGCCCAGGGGCAGCCGAGGTCGTCGTGCTCGGAGCGGGATCGGATCTGCCCGGTGCCGTCATGATGGACGCGCCCATGGCTCCCGAGGCGCTCGGCCGCGGAGACACCATCTTCGCCCGGACCGTGGCGCTCGAAGACCATCCGTTCCTCGCCAGTCATGCAATCGGGGGCAAGGCCGTCCTGCCGGCCGCGATGATGATGGAGTGGTTTGCCCACGCAGCCTCGGCGCAGCATCCGGGCCTGCGCTTCGTCGGGCTGGAGAATCTCGAGGTCTATCGCGGGGTCAAGCTCGGTCGCTCCGAGAAGGTCGCGCTGCGCATCGAGGCATCCGCGGTCCGCAAGGACGCAGACCAATTCCACGTGCCGATGACCCTGTGCTCGGGCGGCGGCAACGGGCACGCTGTGGTGCACGCGCGGACCACCGTCGTGCTGGGGCCCTCCACCGTCCGAGCTGACGGAGCCGACGACGCCCCCCGCGGAGACCTTCCTTCGTACGGCGAGCCCGTCGACCGGGTGTACGCGACCCGCCTGTTCCACGGCACTGCGTTCCAGGGGATCACCAGCATCGATGGGCTGGCGGCCCCGGGCATCAACGCCACGGTTCGCGGGGCCCCGCGGCCCAAGGAGTGGATGCAATCGCCGGTCCGCGGGCGTTGGATCACGGAGCCGCTGGCGATCGATTGCGGGCTGCAGGCGGTCATCGTCTGGAGCGGCACCCAGGCCGGCAGCCCCTCGTTGCCCAGCAAACTCGGCGCCTACCGTCAGTTCCGGCCGTTCCCCTCCGAGGGCACCAAGCTTGGGGTTCGCATCGCCGAACGCTCCGGCGCGCGTGTGGTCGCCGAGCTGGATTGGTACGACGACACGGGCGCCGTCCTGGCCCGGCTGACCGGAGCCGAGTTCACGCTCGATCCCGGCCTGGCGAAGGCCTTCACCCGGAACCGCGTGGAGTAGGTCGATGCCGTCCCCGGTCGCGATCGTCTCGATGGGAGCCGTGCTCCCCGGTGCATCCTCGGTGGGTGCATTCGGTGCGCTCGTGGCTGCGGGCCGCGACGCGGCGCGGGAGGTTCCGGGCCAGCGTTGGGTGTTGCCGCCCGATCAAGCCCTCTGCCCCGGCGCGGTCGCCCCGGATCGCGTCCGCTCCGTGCGGGCAGGCCTGCTCGAGGACGCCGCGTGGCAGGGGCCGTTGCCTGGATT
>CAJXVA010000839.1 GCA_913061055.1 uncultured Pseudomonadota bacterium | reverse complement strand
GAGATGTAGAGAGGTCTCGTGGGCTCGGAGATGTGTATAAGAGACAGGGCTGGACTCGGTGGAACCCAGCGGCGGGCATTAAATGCCCGCGTATCGAGTTAGTCGTCCGCGGCCAAGGACGACGCCCACGATCCGCCAAGGCCAGGCAGATAGTGGACGTCGAGGCTCTCTTCGTGCGGACGGACCAGAGTCTGGAGCTCGCCCATGCGTTGTTCGCCCTCTGCGAAGGCGGCGGGCACGATTAACATGCTGCGCTTTCCCTTCTCGCGCAGCTCGTCGAGTTTGGCGCCGAGGGTGGTGTCGTCGACGACGACGAGCGTCGCGAACCGGCTGCGCTTCTTGAGGACGTCGTCCTCGCCGAGCTTGATCCAAGCGTCTCGGACCGCGGGGTCGAGCGCGGCTGGGAGGACGAGGATGGTGGTGCCGCCGAAGGCACCGGGGGCGAGCGGCAGCCCCTTGCCTTCGCTGAAGGTGGCGGGCTCCGGGGTCAGCGTGGGGGGCTTGGCTGGGTCGACGACGACGGTGCGAGGTTTGCCGTCTCGTTCGGCGAGACGTGCGTGCAGCCGGGCCCATTGCCGCGCGATCGGGGTGTCCGTCGCGATGCTGAGCGGGATCGGCTCGGCGTCGAGGGAGCGGGCAGGCAAACCCAAGGCGCGTCGGATCTCAGTCTCGGCGTCGAGTGAAGGCTGAACCTTGGCCTCGATCCCTGCGAGTTCGAGGGTCTTGGTCGCGGACTCCATGGCTTCGGGTGCACCCGCGATCACGATGCCGCGCCCCGGGGGGGTCTCGTCTGGAATTCCGGCTTCGGCGAGGCGCCTGGGGGACAGCGGCTGTAGCGCGACAACCTCGTCGGCGGCGTCGCCGTACAGGCCGGCCCACAGCGCGACGTCGGCTCCGCTGCCTCGTCCCGCGACCACGATGCGTCCCTCCGGGATCTGCCAGCGATGTCCGAGGTAGCTGGCCACGCGATCGATTGCCCCGGCAACCCGGCCGGCGTCTGCGGCGAAACTGCTGGGCCAGGTCCACCGTCCGCTCACCCGGGCATCGTCGGTCAACACGGGGTACGTCGGCTCGACCACTGCGATCATGACCTCGTCGCCGAGCGCTGTCTTCCAGTAGGTGACGGCGTCCTTGGGCGAGGTCTCGTCGTCCCCCAACCACACCAGCAACCCTTTGGGCTCGCCGACCGCGGGAGCAGCGAGCCGATACTTCAACTCGTCGTGCACGGTGACGCCATGCGTGCCGGAGTTGAGGCCCCGCGCATCGGCCAGCGCGTAGATCACGAAGTCGCCCCGGTCCGCGCCATCGCTGGGCTCGAGGCCGCGGAGGTCGGAGACAGGGTCGATCGTGACGATGGCGATCGTGGCATCGGGGTCGCGAAGCCGCAGCTGATTGGCGATGCCATCACCATGCTCGGCGTGGAAACCTCCGACCACGTGCACCACCGCAGCGCCCGGCTTGGCCGCTCGCGCCTGAACCATCGCGTCGGCCATCGTGTTGTCCCACAGGTTCTGCGTTGACCACTTCCGGCCCTCGGCATCCAGCGCGCCCATGTGGCCGTGCCCCGCGTCCCGCAGTCTGCTCTCGATGCGGGCCCAGTAGGACTCTGCCGGCGGGTGGACCTCGGCCGGAAACCACGCGCGCTGCTCGGGTGTGAGCTCGTTCAGCGCGGCGCCCTTCTTCATGCCGAACGCGCGCTGCAGCGACCGAGGCAGGTTCGCGCCCACAACCGGCACACCATTGCGCTTGGCGGTCTCGACCAACGGTCGGTACCCGGTGCGGTAGTTGGGCCACGGAGGCGCCTGTTTCAGGAACGCGGCTTCGTCCAGCGTTCCCGCGACGTACTCATCGAGCGCCGGTTGCTGGTCGCGCGTGAACATCTCCATGCTCAGAATCGTCGCGTCCGCGCCACGCCGAGCGAGCACACCTTCGAGGATGGCGTGCTCCAGGCGGTGCGTCTGGTCGTCGAGGTGCGTCTCGCCGATCAGCACGTAGTCCGCCTTGGACACGCTGTCGACGAGTGCAGCCATGTCGGACTCCCCGCCCTTGGAGAACACGCGCAGACCGTAGTCGACCGCTCGCGGTGGTGTTGTGCTGGATTGTGGCGCCGCGCTCGAAGCACATCCCGCGGGGAGTGCAAGTGCGGTGAGCAGCAACATGAGTCCAGCCGAGCGGATCATCGCGCGCATGGTACCCGCATCCCCATTCGCCGAGCGCTGGCTCCGGAAGCCGATCTCGTTGCCGGCTCGGCGTTCGTCGTCTAGGGAAACTTCGGATGAGAGCGAGATTTCTGGCAGCGGTGGCGGGTCTCGTTCCCGGTCTGCTCGTGTTCTTCGGAAGTCGGGCGGTCGCGTTCGCCACGGTGTGCGACTGCTGGTCGACCCGCATGGCGGGCACGGTCGCCTGTCTGTGCCTCGCACTGGTTGTCGGCCTCGCGGTTGGGGCCGGCGTCCTCGACCGGCTTGCTCCGCCTACCGCGTGAGATCGACGCATCCCCCATCTCAGCGTCCATAACCCGCCCAGTGCGGGCCCGGCCGGCGGGAGCGACCTCGTGAAGGGGGGCGGGCACCTGCGAGTCTGGGCGATGTCGTGATGTCGACAACCCAGTCAGCGTGTTCGAGTTCCTCGGTCAGCGACTCGAGAGAGCGGGGGCGCAGGGTCGTGCGATGCTTCGTCGATGAACTCACGGCGCCCTGGGAAAGCAAGGCCCGTGCCAGTGTAGCGAAGTGTCCGACACCAAGGCGTTGAGGCGGTCGGGGGTCGGCGAGCCCACGGCGGCGCCGGATCGGGAATCCCAAGATGGGCAAGGGTCGTGCACACCTCGAGCAGGCAGGGTCGACCCCTAGGGGCCGTCCCCAACTCGGTGGAATGGTCAGAGGGGTGTCAGCAGAGTCCAG
>CAJXVA010000838.1 GCA_913061055.1 uncultured Pseudomonadota bacterium | reverse complement strand
TCGGAGATGTGTATAAGAGACAGGTGCTGGTCCGGGCGGCGGCCCGCCGAGGGGGGCGGGGCCCACCGGAGCCGGAAAACCGGCCGCAGCAGGCCCTGGAGCGGGAGCCCCGGCCGCAGCGTCATCGAGCTGGAACCCGAGTTTGTACGAGCAGACGTAGACCTCGTCGCCCGGCTGAACCATCTGCGGACCCTGGATTCGACTGCCGTTGACGAAGGTCCCGTTGGTCGAACTCAGATCGATCAGCGTCAGCGAACCATCCGTGTAGAGGATGCGCGCGTGGCTCGAGGACACGCCGGGCTCTGGGATGCGGACGTCGTTGCTGGGAGTGCGCCCGATCGTGATCTCGCGCTTGTCGAACGATGTCGTGGTCGGAGGTTGGCCGGTCTTCGAGATCGTGATGCGCAGCATGAGGCGGGAGGGGATGGTCACCCGCCGGGCGCTGGTTGGAAAGAGGAAGCGTGCAAAAAGAGGTGTCGGGCGGCTTCGATTTCAACGCGGTGTCGCCGGCTGGGCGGTCGCTTGATCGCTTGCTTGGACGGGGTGGATGTAGGCGGTGCCTGGCAAGAAGAGCGGCCGGTCCGACACCCTGGCCGTGACACCGGGGTGAGTCTTTACGCGTTGGGGGGGCGCTGCTACGTTGCAGACATGGCCGAGACCGTACACCTGAAACTCAGTACCAATGGCGAAGAGATTAAGGGCGAGTCCACGCAGACCAGCTTGGACCGCGAGGGCACGATCGAGTGCCTGTCCTTTGTTGACGCGGTACGAACTGCACGGGAGAAGGGGTCCGGCATGGCGACGGGTCGTCGAACGTACGAGCCCATCGTCATTCGCAAGCGAATCGACATGTCCTCTCCCCTGCTCGCGCGAAGCCTCTGCAACAACGAGGTGATCGAGGGTGTGTTCAAGTTCTATCGACCGAACCCAGATGGTGATGGCACGACTGAGCACTTCTTCACCGTCGAGATCGGCGAGGGTCGTCTAGCTGGCATCCGACGTGTCTCACCAGACACGATCGACCCGGCAAGTGCCCTCGAGCCGCCGACGGAAGAGGTCTCGATGGTCTTCCACAACATCACGTGGACATACGAGCGGGACGGCAAGTCCCACCACGACAACTGGCGCGACAACACCTAACGGTGAGCCACGGTGCGCGGTCTCCTCGGTCGACTTGCTTCTTCGTCCCCCTCCCGGACTCCGGACGAGGTGCAGTCGATCATTGGAAACCTGCGCGCCATCCTCAATACG
This sequence comes from uncultured Pseudomonadota bacterium, assembly GCA_913061055.1. Taxonomy (GTDB): domain Bacteria; phylum Myxococcota_A; class Polyangia; order Nannocystales; family Nannocystaceae; genus CAJXVA01. The sequence continues at coordinate 1,673 of CAJXVA010000838.1, read as the reverse complement.
CGGCTGGGAGACTCCCCGGCCGCGGCTGAGTTCGGGGTCATCGACCTCGCGGACCTCTATCACGACTTCCCCAATGCGACGCAGTTCCTCCAGCGGAGCATTCGGGACACAATCCAGCAGTACGAACCCCGACTCACGAGCGTGAGGGTTCGTCCTGCACCCAGCGACGACCCGCTCACCTTGGTGTTCGACATCTCGGCCCGGCTCGCCAACGACCGAAAGCGCGGCTTGGTCCGCGTTCGGACGCAGGTGAACCACGGCGGACGTGTTGAAATCGACTAGGCGGCGCCCGTCCTTGGCTGGCGCAGCCCGACGGGTTGCGTGCTGTTCGGGCATCTTTGAGATCCCGTCTTTTCAGAGCCCAAGCCGGGACCTTTTCTTCGTATCCTCCTAGGCGTTGGGCGCGAAGTACTACGAGAGCGAGCTTCAGTACCTCCGCGAGATGGGCAAGGAGTTCTCGCTCCTGCATCCCTCTACCGCGGGACTGCTGGCGGAGAAGGGGAGTGACCCCGACGTCGAACGCTTGCTCGAGGGCGTCGCGTTCCTCACCGCGAGGATCCGGGAGCGGGTTGACGATGCGGTGCCGGAGGTTGTGCACGGGATGCTGCAGCTGCTGCTGCCGCACTACCTGCGAACGATCCCGCCAACGTCCATCATTCAGTACGAGCCCTCGATCAAGGCGCTTCGCGGTGTGCACACTGTGTCCGAAGGGGCCAGGGTGTCTTCGAAGTCCATCAAGGGGACGTCCTGCGAGTTCCGGACGACGATGCCGGTCGACCTGCTGCCCGTTCGCATCGAAGACGCGGTCCTCGATCAGACCAAAGCGAACGCTCCGGTCATCCGCCTTCGCTTGCAGACCAGTGAGCCGGGCATGCCGATTCTGGCACGCAAGGAGGGCCTCCGGTTCCTTCTGCACGGAGAGCTGGGCTTGTGCTCGACCCTGCACCTTTGGCTGATGCGTCACCTGACCGGCGTCAGCGTCCAGTCCGATGGAGCCGCACCGATCTCGATCGGCAAGGAGGTCGTCAAGCCGATCGGGTTCCGACCCGAAGACGACATGTTGCCGTGGCCGACGCTGTCGCAGCCTGGCTACCGTTACCTGCAGGAATACTTCTGCAACCCGTCCAAGTTTCTGTACTTCGACCTCGAGAGACTCGACCGGGCGCCGCTCACCTCCGATCACTTTGAGATCTCGCTCGAGTTCGAGCGCCCGCCCGAGCTGAACCAGCGCATTACCGCTGAGACGTTCCGCCTGTTCACGACGCCCGTCATCAACCTGTTCGATGTGTCGGCCGAACCGGTGAAACTGGACCCCAAAATCCACGAGCACCTGCTTCGCGCCAGCGGCACTCGGCACGACCACATGGAGGTCTACGAGGTCCGTGAGGTCATCGGCATCCGGCAGGGACAGTCGGAGCGTCGAAACTACGAGCCGTTCGTCGGCTTTGCCCACACGGCGGACTCTCGCGAGGGCAGCTACTACACCCTTCGACCGACGTCCTCGCCGCTGGATGACGCGACTGACAACTACATCTCCATCGTGACGCCACTGGGTGATACGCCGAGCCGCGAGGAAGAGGTGCTTTCGATGGAGCTGACGTGCAGCAATCGCTTGCTGCCTGCCGAGCTGCAGATCGGGGAGATCAACGCCCTGTCTCTTATACACATCTGAC
>CAJXVA010000837.1 GCA_913061055.1 uncultured Pseudomonadota bacterium | reverse complement strand
ATCTACACTAGATCGCTCGTCGGCAGCGTCAGATGTGTATAAGAGACAGCAGCAGACCGCCGCCATCCTCACGACGTTCAACGAGGTGGACATGTCGGCCGTCATGGCGCTGCGCTCCAAGTGGAAGCAGAAGTTCGTCGACAACCACGGCGTCAAGCTGGGCTTCATGTCGTTCTTCGTGAAGGCCGCCATCAAGGCGCTCAAAGCCTTCCCGGCAGTCAACGCCGAGCTCGACGGCGAAGAGGTCATCTACAAGCACTACTACGACATCGGCGTGGCCGTGGGCGGCGGCAAGGGCCTCGTGGTCCCGGTCATTCGCGACAGCGACCGCCTCTCGTTCGCCGACATCGAGAAGTCGATCGGCGACTACGGCCGCCGCGCCAAGGACAACAAACTCACCCTCGATGAGCTCACCGGCGGCACGTTCACCATCTCCAACGGTGGCGTCTACGGCTCGATGCTCTCCACGCCGATCCTCAACCCGCCGCAGACCGGCATCCTTGGGTTGCACAACATCGTCGAGCGCGCGGTCGTCATCGACGGCAAGGTCGAGGTCCGCCCGATCATGTACCTGGCGCTCAGCTACGATCACCGGCTCATCGACGGTCGTGAGGCGGTCCGCTTCCTGGTCACGATCAAGGAAGCCCTCGAAGATCCCGAGCGCCTCTTCCTCGGGGTCTGAGAAAAGGAGAACGAGAAGATGTCTGACTCCAAGGAATTCGACCTCGTCGTCATCGGCGCCGGGCCTGGCGGCTATGTCGGCGCCATTCGTGCCGCGCAGCTCGGCATGAAGGTCGCGTGCATCGACAAGGAAGCCAAGCTCGGCGGTACCTGCCTTCGGGTGGGATGCATCCCCTCCAAGGCGCTGCTCGAGTCTTCCGAGCGCTACCACGAGGCCGCGGACGGCGTGTTCGATGAGCACGGCATCAAGCTGTCCAAGGTCGATCTCGATCTGGACACGATGCTCGGGCGCAAGGACAAGATCGTCGACCAGCTCACCTCAGGCGTCGCGGGCTTGTTCAAGAAGAACGGCATCACGCGGTTCCATGGTCTCGGCAAGCTCGCGGGCGACGGCAAGGTCACCGTCGCGCTCGAAGGCGGCGGCAGCGAGACGCTGCACGCCAAGAACATCATGATCGCCACCGGCTCCGAGCCCACGACGATTCCTGGCGTCGAGCTCGACTACGACCGCGTCGGCAACTCAACCACCGCTCTGTCCTACCCGACCGTGCCCGAGCACCTGGTCGTGATCGGGGCGGGTGTCATTGGCCTCGAGCTCGGATCCGTCTGGAAGCGCCTCGGCGCCAAGGTCACGATGCTCGAGTACATGCCAACCTTCTTGCCAACGGTCGACTCCGAGATCGCACGGCAGGCCATGAAGGCCTTCAAGAAGCAGGGCCTCGAGTTCAAGATGGGCGTCAAGGTGACGGGCACCAAGATCGAGGGCGACTCGGTCACCGTCAGCTACGAGGAAAAGGGCGAGACCAAGACCATCAGTGGCGACCGCGTTCTGGTCGCCACCGGTCGTCGTGCCAACACCGATGGACTCGGCGCCCAAGAGGCCGGCATCGAGATGGACAAGCGCGGCGTCATCCAGGTCGACGACCACTTCCGCACCAACGTGCCGGGCGTGTGGGCCATCGGCGACGTCATCCCCGGTCCCATGCTCGCCCACAAGGCCGAGCACGAGGGCGTGGCTGCGGTCGAGACCATGGCCGGCCAAGTCGGCCACGTGAACTACGACGCCATCCCCGGCATCATCTACACCCACCCCGAGGTCGCCACCGTCGGCAAGACCGAGCAAGAGCTCAAGGAAGCCGGCATCCCTTATAAGAAGGGCAAGTTCCCGTACATGGCCAATGCGCGAGCCAAGGCGATGGGCGAGACCAACGGCTTGGTGAAGATTCTCGCCCACGCCGAGACCGACCGGATCCTCGGGTTCCACGTGTTCGGTGCGCACGCGAGTGATCTGGCGGCGGAGGGTGCGGTGGCGATCGAGTTTTCCGCGAGCTCTGAAGACCTCGCGCGCAGCGTGCATGCGCACCCGACGTTGTCGGAGATCATCAAGGAAGCCGCGCTCGACGTGGCCGGGCGTGTTGTGAACATCTGAGGAACGCCACGCTGTGGACGAAGCCCCGACCGTTTCCGCGGCCGGGGCTTTGTTGTGGGTCGGTCCTGCGCGCGCGTCCAACGCTGCGGCCTCCGCCAGGCTCGAGGGTCCCTTTCAGAGATAGACAACACGTATGCCTGCCATCGCCAACGCCTATGCCCAAGCGATGGGCAGCGCCTCCGAGTTGGCGCTTGCCGGCCTCTGACGGCGAGGAACGCCGCTGCGGCCCTACGCGGCGATGGATCGGAATCCCTCCCTCGAGCCCCCCAACGCCCCCCGGATTACACCGTCATTACATCCACGATTCTCTGCGGTGCTAGCTCGAGCTCGTGCACCGCTCGGTCCGCCTCCGGCTTCGCGCCTTCACTGCAGCCCCACCGCTCCCCGCGAGCGAGCTGTCGAGACCCCGCATCCTCGTGTTCGGGGGGCAGTAGATGCGTCTGTTGAGAACCCGTCCCAACGGGTCCGGCATGGACCTGACCCAACTCCGGTACTTCCAGGGGATCGCGCGCGCGGGCAACATGACTCGCGCCGCGCGTTCTCTGCATGTCAGCCAGCCAACGGTGAGCCTCGCGGTCAAACACCTCGAGGCCTCGCTCGATACGACCCTGTTCCTACGGCACCGCGCGGGTGTTTCGTTGACTGCGAGTGGGGAGGAGCTTCTCCGGCACGTCGACGAGGTCATGACCGTCCTCGACCGCGCAGCCGAGCGCATCTGCAATCTCGACCACCGGCTGACGGGAAGCTTCTCGATCGGCTGCCACGAATCGCTGGGCTCGTACTTCCTGCCCCCGTTTCTCGAGCGCGTCCTGGCCGATGCCCCCGACGTCACAGTCGC
>CAJXVA010000836.1 GCA_913061055.1 uncultured Pseudomonadota bacterium | reverse complement strand
CACTAGATCGCTCGTCGGCAGCGTCAGATGTGTATAAGAGACAGAACGTGTTCTTGGGCAGGGTCTCCGGTGGTGGCTACACCGCGGGCGGTACGGGGGGCTCGAGCGACGGTTCGGTCCAGGCGACGGGCGGCGACTCACACCTTGTTGTCACCGAATTCGGGTTCGACGGTGATGGTTTCGCAGACGTGGTCGTTGCGTCGAGGTTCGGCGGTGGCGGTGTCGTGGCGGTCCGCGGCAACGGTGACGCGACGTTCACGGGCGGACTCGGCAACAGCATCCCGATGTGCGGCAAGGCGGGTTGCGATCCGACCGACCTGGCCGCGGGCGACCTGGATGACGACGGGGAGATCGAGATCGTGATGAGCCACTCGGCCGGCGTGTCGATTGCGCAGGGGATCGGGGACGGAACATGGGCCCCCCCGACCATCATCCCGGCCAGCAACACCGTCGACGTCGATGTGCTCGATCTGAACAACGATGACGCGCTCGATGTGCTGATCGTCTCGGCCGACGAAGATGATCCCAGCCTGTTCCTGGCGCTCGGAAACGGCGATGGCACCCTCGCCGAGCTGGTCACGGTGCCCCTGACCGGCCGCCCGATCGCCGCCGACGTGGCGGACTTCAACGACGACGGTGCACCCGACGTCGCGGTGCTCTACGTCGACGCCAAGGGTGCCCCCGGTAGCGTCGCGATCTTCCTGATGGCCCCGTAGGCCCACAGTTCACGCATGCGCTAGCCATCTGCCGTGAACGATCGCGAGAAACTCCAAGTCCGAACGAGGGTCGCGAAGCACCTCGGACTGGCGGGTGCCGAGAAGGTTGACCTCGTCGTGCTTCCAGCGATGGAGGTGCGTATGGAGGCGGTGACGCCGGGCAGAAGGGACGAGCTCGCCGCGAGCATTGACGCTGAGTTCTACGCTCGGCCAGACAAGTCAAAGGTCCCGCAGACCCCGACTCCGCTCGACGATGCGTCTGTTCTCGCGGTGTGCGGCACATGTCGAGGAGCGTGCTGCAAGGCGGGTGAGAACCACGCGTTCCTGACCCGGACGGTGCTGTCGCGGGTCAAAGCGGAACAGAGGATCGCGACCGACGCTTCTCTTCTCGAATCGTACCTGAACCGGGTTCCCGAGCTGGCTCGCGAAGGCAGCTGCATCTACCACGGGGCGCAGGGCTGCGCGTTGCCTCGTGCCATGCGAAGCGAAACCTGCAATCGGTTCCTCTGCTATCCGTTGAAGCAACTGGGCAGAGACTTCTCGCGCACGGGGTACGCACAGCTCGCGGTGTCGACCGTCGCGCAGGACGAGGATCGCATGTTGCTTCTGCGCGAGGGCGAGACCACGCCGTTTCGCCCGGAGAGCAGGAGACTGGGGCACACGGACGCGGAGCCGGCTTGACCTCGGCAGGTTCCGGGCCGTTCAAGCCAGCTTGACTCGGATCGATTTCACGCGGGTCCACTGCTCCTTGATGAGGTCTGCGATTGCCCTCTGTCGCCAACCCGCATCGGACGTGCGATCTGCCTCGGCTCGCGCGAGGTGTGCGACGGCGTCGAGCAACGCCAGCTCTCTCCCGCCCGAGGCGCGGTTGAGCTCGCGGCGTGCCCGCCCCCTCGCCGCCTGCGCCGCGGTTCGATCTTCGTTCGCCTGACGAACGTCGGCCCAGGCGGCGCGTCTGTGCTCGGGCGGCGTCGGCGGTCCGGTGCGTTCGACCGCAGCGCTTCGCGCCGCGACGGCGGCGTCGTATGCAGCTTCCGCTTCCCGAAGGCGGGCTCGCAGCGGGCCGCGTTCGAGCTCCAGCTCGCGAACTCTCGACAGAAAGCTGCTGCGCTGCTCAACGGGTGACGCGTCCCCCCCTCCATGCGGTGCGTAGTGCCCGTCCAACTGACGTCGCAACCTCCGCGCGATACTCAACGCGCGTCGGTAACGGCCGTCGACGCCGGCTCGCAACTGGCGAACCTTGTTGGTCACCCGACGGTTGAAGTTGTCGGCTCCACGGAGGGCAATCGAGACCTCGCGACGACTCGGAAACGCGTTTCGAATCGCGATCCGGGTCGCACGGGCCTGCTCCATCGAGGCCCACTGCGTATCTTGGGAGGACTCATCCAGCGTCGGGAATGGGACTGCGCGGTCGGGATAGTCGTGATCCCGCGACTTGAGCTCCAAGTCGCAACCAGCATGCGCCTGCAGGCTGACGCGACGGTGATTTCGCCGTCGGTCATGAAGGGCCCGAAGCTTGGCTTCGGGAAACGTCACGACACTGATCAGGTGCTTGCTGCGGGTATGCGAGCCGGAGGTCCGGCCAATCGCGGCGCCTTCGCCGATCTTCAGACGCCCCCGACTGTCGGTGGAGACATAGACCTGTTCGACCCGTTTCCATCGCGTGGGGCGCACTTCAAACGCTGTCCCGCGGTAGCCCGGGACGTTCAGCGGCATGATCTGCCCGGTGCCCTCGAAGATGAACAGGTCGCCGCGGTCGTCGGGAGCGGCATAGTACGGCTGCCCATTGAGCGGATTGTAGGCGGCGATGAAGCCGGCACAGGGAGGGCCACCACGGTCATCCGCGGTGGCTGGCCGAGCGGGTTCTTGGAGCAGTCGGTCGTGCTCATAGAGCCGGACATAGCTGTACTCATGGCCGTTGAGCCCGATGGCACTGATCGGCGCATCGAAGAAGTTGAGCAACTCGTCGCGGGTCAACTCCACTTCTTCACCGGGTGGCAGGACGAGGTCCCAGTGGATTGCGTCGTCCTCGGGCTCGTCCTCGGGCAGCGACGTCTCGACGATGTCGTCGCGTTCTTCGTCACTGGATTCTGCGGCGTCCGGATCGAAGTGGAGCTCGAGTTCCGACGGTGGCGCCGCGTGCTCGGGCGCCGGGGGTGGCCCGTCCTCTTGTTCCTGCTCTTGGGCTTCCTCCTCGAGGATGCGATCGGTGACCGCCGCATGCTCCGCTTCGC
>CAJXVA010000835.1 GCA_913061055.1 uncultured Pseudomonadota bacterium | reverse complement strand
GGTGTAGAGGGGTCTCGTGGGCTCGGAGATGTGTATAAGAGACAGGTGTCGGGAGGGCGCACGAGCCTTGGCCCGCGACCATTTTGACCGCGATTCCCTCGCCGAACAGCTGGAGCGGGTGCTCTTTCGCGCGGCTGGCCGCCTTCCCCCTCGGGCGTCACAAAGGGCGGCGTAAATGGCCATCGTCTGGAGCAGCGACGCAGGATCACCATGGTGAGCTTCGAATTCCTAGAGCCGACCGATCCTCGGTGGAGCGAAGCCTTGACTCGGATCCGCCACGACGTCTTCCACCTCCCCGGTTATGCCTCCCTCGAGGCGACGCGGCTGGGCGGTCAGGCCCGCGCCGCTTGGGTCCACGGCGACTTCGGCGAGCTGTTCCTGCCGCTCGTCGTCCGCCATCATCCCTTCGGCGGCTTGGATGCCATGTCCCCGTACGGCTATCCGGGGCCGATCGGAGGGGTTGGACCTTCCCGGCTGCGCGAGGCGTTTGACCACCTGTGGGCCGGAATCGGCGAGCACGGCGTGGAGTCCGTGTTCGTCCGGTGCCACTCGTGGGCCGGTCCCGACCTGTCGGCCCTGCGGGGTCAAGCTGGCCAGTGGCTGGTCGAGCACGGCGACACGGTGACCATCGACCTCGAGCAGGACGAGGACGCCGTCTTCAAGGCCTATCGCAGTACCACCAGAAATCTCGTTCGTCGGCTGGGGCGTGATGGTTTCCAGGCAAACCAAGCACCGTGGAGTCGAGCCGGGGAGTTTCTCGAGATCTACACCTCCACGATGCGGCGCCTCGATGCCTCCGCGGGATACTTCTTCGACCAAGCGTACCTCGACGGTCTCAAGCAGGAGCTTGGCGACGGGCTTGCGCTGTTCGTGGTCGAGCGCGAAGGCCAGACCGCGGCGGCCGGGCTCGCGACCTGTCGTGATGGCAGCGCGCAGTACTACCTCTCGGGCGCGCGTCCGGAGTTCGCTCGCGCATCGCCGACTCGGATCCTGGTCGATGCGATGTGGCGCTGGGCCAAAGCAAACGGGGGCCTCCGGATGAATCTGGGCGGCGGCCTTGGAGGCGGCGAGGACAGCCTCTTCAAGTTCAAGGCCGGCTTCTCCAAGGACCGTGCCCAGTTCCAAACCCTCAGGGTGGTCACCCAGCCGGGCCGCTTTCGCAGGAGCGTGGCAGCCTGGGAGGCCCGAAGTGGTCGAGGGGCCCCTGGTCCCACGGACTTCTTTCCCCCGTATCGCGCAACCGTGGAGCAGGCAGCGTGAACGGGCGCGCTTTCCTCAAACGAGTCGTCGACGTGGTCGGTTCGGCAGCTGCGATTGTGGCATTCGCCCCGGTCCTCGGCATCGTCGGGGTGCTCGTGGCCCGCGACATCGGGCGACCCATCTTCTTTCGGCAGCGCAGACCCGGCCGCGGCGGCGGTTCCTTCACGATGATCAAGTTTCGGACGATGCGAGAGCCCGTCGCCGGAGAAGCGCGGTTCCTCTCTGACGCCGATCGGCTGACCCCGCTTGGCGCCTTCCTTCGCAAGAGCAGCCTGGATGAGCTCCCCGAGCTCCTCAACGTACTGCGAGGCGAGATGTCCCTGGTGGGTCCTCGTCCTTTGTTGGAGTCCTATCTGTCCAAGTACACCCCCGAGCAGGCCCGCCGTCACGAGGTCCGTCCGGGGATCACCGGCTGGGCTCAAGTGAACGGGCGACAGAACATCCCGTTCAGCAAACGGCTGCAGCTCGACGTCTGGTACGTCGAGCACCAGAGCCTGTGGCTCGACCTCCGAATCCTGCTCACCACGATCCGAATCGCAGTGTTTGGTGACGGTGTCGAGTCCGGCCAGGCGCTGACCGACGTCGACGACCTCGGCTTTTTCACGAACGAGGAAAAAAATGCACAAAGTGGGTGAAGTCCGTCTGCGCAGGCCCGAGCCGCGAGACCTCGATGCGTTGTTACGGCAGAAGAACGACCCCAAGATCGCGGGACTGCTGGGCGGGTTTCGGACCGGGTACGCGCGCGCGGACCTCGAGTCCTGGCTGGAGTATCACCGAACCGCTTCAGACGAGGTGCTCTGGGCGATCGTCGACCCGCAAGACGCCTGCCTCGGGCACGTGGGTCTGTACGAGATCGACCACCGGGTCCGAAAGGCCGAGTTCGCGATCATGCTCGGCGAGCGGTCGGCGTGGGGACGCGGGATCGGGAAGTCGGTGTCGGCTTGGGTCCTGGACCATGGTTTCCTTCAGCTGAACCTCAACCGGATCGAACTCGACGTCTTGGCCACCAACCCGCGCGCGAAGGCGCTGTACGCCGGACTCGGCTTCGAGCTCGAGGGGACCCGCCGGGCGGCCCAGTACAAGGACGGGAACTTCATCGACGTGCATGTGATGGCGCTGCTCCGGGGGGAATGGGACGCGCAGCGGTAAGGCTCCCGGCCTGGGAGCATGGCAGCGACTTTCACTGGATGGATGTTGCCAGCCGGAGTCCGTCCGCCACGCCTTGGGCCGGTCAGAGTTTCGGCAATGGACGGCAGGCCCTGGTCGCCGCCGTGCGCCACCTCGGTGCGTCGCGGGTTTGGTTGCCCGACTACTACTGCGTCGACGTCAGCCACGCGGTGCTCGACCTGGGCTTGGAGGTGCGCACCTACGAGCATCGACCCACAGACGCCCCGGAGTCGTTCGCGACCCAGCGCGGGGACCTCGTCGTCGCCGTCGACTTCTTCGGATGGGGTGCGCCGCGGATCGAGGTGGCCCCCGGGGCGACGCTGCTCGAGGATCGGACGCACCGGCTGCGCCATGGAGGGTCCGACTGGTTCGCGTCACTCCGCAAGACCCTCCCGGTCCCCGACGGTGGATGGTTGGCGCTGCGAGAGCCTGTCGATTCGCCCCCCACCCGACTCGAGCACGTCGAAGCGGCCAACCGTCGCCTCACCGGCATGCTCCTCAAGCGCGAGTACCTCGCCGGCCGCATGCCGGACAAAGC
>CAJXVA010000834.1 GCA_913061055.1 uncultured Pseudomonadota bacterium | reverse complement strand
AAGCGGGGGCGATCCGGGCGGCGGGGGAGACTGTCGTCAATGCACGGACCCAGCACTTCCCCTGGCTGGCCGGTCTTGTCCGCGGGGGTCTTCGTTGGCGATTCGCGCCGCGGTGGGCCGTGGCCGCCGATGTGGAGGGAAGCGTGTCCGCGTTCGATGCTCAGGTCGTGACGGGAAGCGCGGCGGACCTGGACGCCCCGCGGCTCTTTGAGACCCCTCGGATCGGCGTGCGAGGGCTCCTGGGCTTCGAGTTCTTGATTTCTCGCCCCTGAAAATGACGGATTGCGTCGAGCCGGGAGATTGACGGGGGGGGAAGCTCCGTGTCGCTGGTCCGATCCGCTCAGTTCCGTCGTCTGTACTCGCGCCACTTCCGGCTCGTGTGGTCGGTCGTGGGACAGCTGGGCCTGTACGGCGCGGCGAGGGAAGACGCGGCCCAGGAGATCTGGATCGTGGTCGTCAGGCGCTTGCATACCCTCGACCCGCAAGCGTCGGAGCGGGCGTGGCTGTGCGCGATCGCCAAGAAGGTGGTCTGGCGTCTGCGTCGGAACACGCAGCGCTTCGACGCCCGGGTCGCGGCATTCGCCCATGCGCCGCGGTGCACACCCGCGGACGCGTCCACCCGCTACGAGGCGGCAACCACCGCGGCTGAGGCTCTGCGGAGTCTCAGTGACGCCCAACGACGCGTCTTGGTGCTGACCCTCGTGCACGGCTTCACGGCGCCGGAGGTCTCCGCCGCGTTGGAATTGCCGCTCAACACCGTCTATTCGCGCCTGAGGCTGGCCCGCCAGCGGCTGGCTGCGTTCGACGTGAAGCGCCGGGAACTCGAGGACGCGCTCGATGCTCGAGAGCAGCCGCCGGCAGGTGTTCGTCAGCGAATGCTCCGCTCCGTGCTTCCGTGGGTCCAGGCTCCGTGGTTTGCCGCCTCGACCCTCAAGGCCTTTGCGATGGGCGGGGTCCTCGGTGGGGCGCTCGTCACGGCCGGTGGCGCAACCCTCGAGCCTTCACAGCCCGTTGTGCGTGCGGCCGTCCTGGGGCCCGCAATCCCTCCGGCGGTCTCGCCCGCAGTGGTACCGGCCGCTGTGAGCCCACGGCCGGGTCCGCCAAGGTCTCCGGATCAAGAGCCCGAGAACTCGGCTGTGTCGCCGCATCGAGGCACGGCACGGACGGTCTCCCCGGCGGTCCAGCCCGAGGCTGCGGCTGCCGCGAAGGAGCCCCTGCTCGACGACGAATCGCGGCTGCTCGCTCGGGCCCAACGCGCGCTGCGAGGTGACCAGCCGGAGCAAGCCCTTCGCTTGCTCCGGCAACACGAGCTTCAGTTCGCGCAGGGACGGCTCGTCGACGTTCGAGACGGAGCGCTCGTGCGGGCTCTATGCGCCCTGGGACGCACCCAGGACGCGACGTCGGCCCGCCGACGTCTGGCACGTCAGCGGCCTGGATCCGCGATCGCGACCGCCGTCGAAGATGTTTGTGCGCCGAGGGCTGACGGATCGGCGAGAGCGCGGAGATGACGTGAGCACCATGCGAACTACGCTGAGCATCCTGACTGCCTGTGCCTTCCTGGTGGCGTGTGACGTCCCCAAGTCCGTCGGCGACGAGAGCTCGTCGACGAGCGGAGCGGATTCGTCTCCTCCGGATACGGCGAGCGCCTCCACGACGACCCCGGACAGCGGAACATCCACGACCGCAGCCAACCCTACCTCGTCGCCCAGCGGTACGACGGCATCGCCCACCACCGGCGTGCAGGCGTGCCCCGAATTCGACCCCGGCCCGGTCGGCGACCCGGAGTTCAGCTACTCGTGGGAATGCTGGTGTCAGACCTGTGAGCTGTCGTTCCCGGATATCCCGCTGGAGACCGTGGACCAGTTCGACGCAGGCGGTTTGTGCGACTGCCTGTGTGCCGAAGCGGGCTGTGGGTTCGTCGAGGGAGAGGGCGGCGTCGGCGGGGGCCCCGAGACCGCGACGTGGTCTGGCACCGACACGGGGTCGCCCGACACGGACGGCGGCACCGCGACGACCGGGTGGCCCGACACGGATTCGTTTGGCGAGACCACCGACGGCGCTGACCCGCTCACCGTCGCTGCCTGTCTGGACGAGGGCGGCGTGATCGTCGGAGACCCGGGGGACGGTTCGGTGTTCGAGCCCGACTACGTCTGTGAGAGCGGGGAGTCGCCACTGGGCATTCTCGACTTCGAGCCCGGCATGCCGTTCCCCAAAAACGGCGGCGTCTGCTGCTTGTAGACCCTGCCGCTCGCGCTGTTCAGTCGCCCTGACAGCGCGGGCGACAGCTCTCGTTGTGCCGCTTGGCTCCGGCGGCCGAGTTGCCGAAGTCATCGTTGAGCACGTGTCCGCCGCGAGGGGTGTGTACCTGCAGGTGTGCCCCGAGCCGCTGCATCCCGGGACCGAACACGCGGTCCGCGACGATGGCGTTCTTGCGGAGCTGGTACAGCCCGACGGGGTCGCGGGTGCACACGAGCGTTGTCTCCGCGTCTCGTTCGTCGACGAAGCCGTACTCATGCTCGAACGCGGCTGCAAACGTCGCGCGGTCGTCGAGGTAGCGGGACGTGTGGGTATGCAGGTTGGCCACCGTCGCGCCGCCGGGCCGAAGACGGGCCCGGCACGCGGCGTAGAACTCCTGCGTCCGAAGGTGGAACGGCACGGACGTGCCCCGGAAGGCATCGAGGATCAACAGGTCCGTGTCGGCCTCGGGGCGTTGCTCGACGAACAGACGTCCGTCGCCGACATGGGTGCGGTACCGAGGGTCGTTGGGGATCTGAAAGTACGCCCGGGCGAGCCGCACCACCTCGGGATCGATGTCGACCGCGTCGATCTCGACCCCTGGCAACCGGGAGAACAGGTAGTTGCTCAGCTGCCCGCCGCCAACCCCCACCATCAGCACCCGTTTGGGCGCTGGCTGCAGGAGCTGTCTCTTATACACATCTCCGAGCCCACGAGACCTCTCTACATCTC
>CAJXVA010000833.1 GCA_913061055.1 uncultured Pseudomonadota bacterium | reverse complement strand
TCATCGCGGTCGACGACGCCAACGTCTCTGAAGCCATCGAGTCGGCTGCCGAACACAGCGACGACGAGATCGCAAAAGCGCTGGCAGTCCGTCAGCTCGTCGGTCGCTGGCTCACCTGCCCTGCGGGCGCCTCGAAGAAGGTTCGCTTCGTCCCGGCTTCGGGCGGCGAAGAGCAAACCGCAACCGTGGCCTGCCAGGAGCCCAAGCTCGAGACCACGACGTTCGGCAACCTGACCCAGCCGACCACCCTCGAGCTGCGCATGCTCGAGGGCACCAAGACCGGCTACATCAGCTTCAACATCTGGCTGGTGCCGCTGATGCCGAAGATCGAAGCGGGCCTCAAGGAGCTTCGCGCCAAGGGGATGACCTCGCTCATCATCGACGTCCGCGGCAACCCGGGCGGCGTGGGCATGATGGTCGTGCCACTCGCCCGCCAGATGCTCACCAAGGACGAGAACCTGGGGGTCATGCACATGCGGGACACCGAGCAGAACTTCAACGTCACCGGTCGCGAGGACGCATTCACCGGGGAGGTCATCGTCCTCGTCGACGAGCTGTCCGCGAGCACCTCGGAGATCTTCGCCCAGTCCATGCAGGACATCGGGCGCGTCAAGGTCTACGGCGCCACTCGAACTCCAGGCTTGGCGCTTCCCTCGTTCATCGAGGAGCTCCCCGGCGGCGCGATGCTTCAGTACGTCGTCGCCGACTACCAGAGCCCCAAAGGCGTCAGCGTCGAAGGCAACGGCGTCAAGCCGGACACCGTCGTCGCCGAGACCGCCGCGGCCTTTGCAGAAGGCAAGGACCCCGTATTCGACGCAGCTGTGGCGACCCTCAGCCAAGCCCCCCAAGGATGAATCCCATCATGCGCTCCACTTCCATTCGCAAGAGCACCCTGTCCCTTCTGATCGCCCTGCCGCTGTTCGCGGGCACGGCGGGCTGCGAGCCGCCCCCGGCGGCCAGTCCCGACGACGCAACGCCCGCCGCGACCGAGGACACCCCCGCGGTCGCTGATGCCGACGCTGCGGCGGCGGATGCTGCGACGACGCCCGCTGAAGGCGCGGCACCCGAGGTCGCCCAAACCGATCTTCCGAGCGCCGAGTCGCTGTTCGCCAGCAACGTGGACGCCATCGGTGGCAAGGCCAAGATCGACATGATCAAGACCTACTACCGTGAGGACGACATGGAAGTCGTCGGACAGGGCATCAAGATCAACAACAAGATGTGGTGGAGCAACGGGGACTACTACTCCGAAGCCACCATGCCCGGAATGGGGCTCACCCGCGGGTGGAAGGTCGGCGAGGACATCTGGTCCGAGGACCCGATCAACGGCCTGCGCAAGATCGAAGGCAAAGAAGCCAACCAGCAGCTCCGTGCCATGGAACTCGCCATCACCGCGACCTGGAAGAACCACTTCTCGAAGGCGGAGACCAAGGCCCGGCGCATGATCGACGGCAAACCGGCCATTGACGTCGTCTTGGTCACCAACGACGGTGACGAGACCGTGATGACGTTCGACGAGGAGTCCAAGTTGCTGGTGGAGCAGAGCTTCACCCAGGACACCCCGATGGGAAAGATCCCGACCACCGCGCTCTCGCAGGGCTACAAGGACTTCGACGGCTTCACCGTTTCCACGAAGTCGAGCATGCAGATGGCGGGCACCGAGATCGTCGGCACGATGGTCGACTTCAAGCCCAACGCGAAGATCGAGAAAGGGAAGATCACCCTCCCCGACGCCGCCAAGGGCAAGAAGTAGCCGCCCGTTCGGCCGATGTCGCGACGCGTCCCGCGGGCTTTGCCTGCTGGGCGCGTTTGCGTTTTCGAGGTGCTACGCGTCGGTGCGACGGCGGCGCGAGGGCTTGCCGAAGACCTGCTCGATGCGGTCGCGGTAACTCCGGCTGGACGGAATCTGAGTGCCGTTGCGAAGCTTCACCAGGTAGTCGCCCCCCGCTCGGCCCTCGAGCGCGTCGACCTCAGAGACCGCGACGATCGCGGAGGGGCGCACCCGGAGGAACTTGTCCGGGTTCAGCTTGGCCTCCATCGCTTTGACCGTGTGCCGCACCAGGTGGGTCTTCCTCCCGGTGTGGATCTCTATGTAGTTCCCCGCTGCCGCAACCCACTCGATTTCGTCGACCGGGATGCAGAGCGTGCGACCGCCGTCATGCAAGAAGAGACGGTGCGTGCTGCGGTCCAAGGCTTCCATGCTCGCGTTGTTCTCCACGAAAGCCCAACGGGTCCCTTCGAAGGACCTTACACACGTTCAATCATCGCTCGGCGGGTGCGTGCGTGCCGCCGCTTTCGACGCCGCCATCTCCTCGTCATCCGGCAGGCCCTCGGCCCCGATGAACGCAGACAGGGCCCCGGTGCTGGGGGGCTCGGGGCCATCGACAAAGAACTCCGACTCCCGGTACCAGGACAGCCCCCGCACCACGAAGATCTTCACGACTGCGGCCGCCGGTAGCGCCAACAACACGCCGAGGAACCCGAACAACTCGCCGCCCACCATCAACGCGAACAGCACCCAGATCGCCGACAGCCCGACCTTGTCGCCGACCACCTTGGGCGTGATCACGAACCCCTCGAGCACTTGGATCACCGCGTAGGCACCCACCACCCCAAGCAGCTGCCCCCAGCCACTCCAGTCGATCAGGCACATGATCACCGCGAGGCCCAGCGCGACCGCACCGCCGACGTAGGGGATGAAGGACAGCATGCCGGCCACGACGCCGATGAGGATCGCCAGGCGGACGCCGAGCAGCCCGTAGGCCACTGAATACGCGAATGCGAGGATGAGCATCACGATGAGCTGGCCGCGGATGAACTCGCCGAGCACGGTGTCGACTTCTTTGGCGATGTCGACGATGAACGGCCGCCACTTCGGCGGGATGAGCCCTGCGATGCCCGCAGTCATCCGGTCGAAGTCGTGCTGTCTCTTATACACATCTGACGCTGCCGACGAGCGATCTAGTGTAGAT
>CAJXVA010000832.1 GCA_913061055.1 uncultured Pseudomonadota bacterium | reverse complement strand
TGCGAGCGCGGAGCGACACCGCCACGGGTGGCCCCAGGCGTGCACTGGCGCGTGGAGTTTAGCGGTTCGCCCCTAGCAGCCCGCGTTGCAAAGTTCGGCTTTGATTGCGAGTGGTTGGCGCTTTTCGCGAGATTCCTTGAAGCGGAGCGGCCCCGTCTCGGACGTTCCTTCCGAAGAGCCTGCCCCTCGATCTGATCGACGGAGCAGCGGCTCACCCGGCAACGAAGGACGGACGGAAGATCGCATGTCACGTGGAGGAAGCTCAGGAATCAGAAGTATTCGCCCCATTGCAAGAGGACCTCTTCGGTTCGAAACCCATGAAGTACGGCACATGCTGGTGCTCCACCATCAGTCGTTGAACGTGACTCCGGGCAACGCGGGTGGGGGACCGAGCCTCAGCCGCCCACGAGGCCGCGGCGGGCAAGTCGGTCGCGCCGGACACATCGTCGACGAGGCTCACCAACTCGTCGGTCACTTCAAGGGCTCCTCCAATCCCACGCTGAACGGCTCCTGCATCATGGGCACATTCGAGCCCGGCGAAGCGCCAGTGATCAACCGTGCCGTTGAACAGCTCGCGGTGGAACTGCTCCGCTTCCGCGCTGCGATCGAAGAAGTGGGCGACGGGATGATGCGAGCCCAGCACAACGAGCAGCTGAGTGGACTTCTCGACGAGCAAGAAGCGCGTGCACGGCAGCTCGCGCACGCCGACGTGATGCCTCCATTCAAAACGATCGTACGAGCAAGCACCGCCCGCGCCGCCGGGATTCGCGTCGCAACGGCCCAAGCTCGCTGCGACCGCCAGATGAGCTGGCGCGTCTGGGAGGCCTCCGCATGGAACACGCAGGGTCTGCTTGCGAACCAGAAGGCCTGCGCCCGCGAAGAAAACAACATCATGACCGGTATCAGAGTCGAAGAGCTTTGGTTGGTCCACTACCCCGGCGACCTGCAACGACTGGCCCGCGCGCTCCGGCGCTAGAAAAGCTCCGCTCCAATCTCGATCCGAAGTTCGGGATTGATTCCAGGTGTTTGACGTTTCCTACGAGAATCCTTGAAGCGGATCAGCCTCGAGTCGGACGTTCTTCGCGAGGAGCCTGCGCTTCGACTCGATCGACGGAGCAGCTCACCCGGCAACGAAGGGTTCGCATCCGATGGCAAAACACTACAACTTGGTTCGTTCTCTGGTCCTGATCTCGTTGGTCGCGGTTTCGGGCTGTTCCGATCCCTCGGGGGCCGTGACGCCTTCGAGCGACACGGAGGCTGCAGGCGACACGGGCCCCGGTTCCGAGAGTTCAACGACCTCGTCGACACAAAGCGGGACGAGTCCTGAGGAGACCTCGACCTCGGGCACACCGGACCCGACCGTTGCCGACGCGACCTCGACCAGAGGCGAGACGGAAGGCGATACGACCGGGACGGGATCGGGGGAAAGCTCGTCTGGGTCCACGTCGGGCGACAGTACCGGCAGCGAAACGGGCGACGACTCAGCGTTGTGCCCTTTGTTTGTCGACGACTTTGAGGATGAGAGCTTTGACGCCAATTGGGATCTCTCGTATCCGTCCTCACTGTCGGAAGAAAACGGCGAAGCAGTGCTGACGCTGACCAGCCCGGACGGAGACCAGTATCCGCGGCTCACCCTCGAGCCCCTCGGAGGCCTCATCGGCGCGAGTGCCCGCATGGAAGCTGGGGCACTGTTGCCTCCGGAGTTCGGAACTCAGATCAACCTGATCGTGGGTGGCGATGTCGGGGACAACATCGCATTCAGCATCAACCACACCGACCAGCTCGATCTCCAGGTCACGACACAGCTCGACAACGGCAACTTCGATGTCCAGCAGTTGTCCGCGTACGACCCTGTGAACCACGCTTGGCTGCAAGTACGGGAGGATGAGGGCGTCCTGTACTTCGAGACGTCGGCCGACGGTGAGAGTTTCGCCATCTTCCACCAGATCGAAGTTCCGTTTGAACTGGATGCAGTTCGCGTGGGCATCGCGGCCACCAACTGGGACCCGATTACCAACCCCGTGAACGTCTCGGCCCGCGGGTTCGAGTTTGAGTGCGGCGCAGCGTCGCGTGCAGACGATATGGATTCCCGCCAATGAAAGGGATGGCCAGCCCGGACGTGACGTGTTCGCGAGGCTCGCACGCGAGCCCGACGCTCGGAACGTCCGGGCCCACCGGCCGCGGCGCCGGGTTTCGTCACGAGCGGCTTGGCATGCGAAGAGCGTGTTCCATCGCGTTGGTGCTGTTCGGATCGGCGGGCTGCATCACGCCGGCGACAGCACCCGCGCCACTCGCATCCCCCGAGTCTCCGGCCACGTCCCTTCAGCAACAACCGAGTGCGTCCACACAAACGTTAGACCCGGAGAAGGTCTACGCGCAGCACCTTCAGCGTGCGGCCCGACTCGGGGAAGAATGCAATCGAGGCGCCGTCGATCTGGAGCCGTTCTCTAAGACCGCGGCCTACCTTCTCCAGTTCCAAGCGCATCCGGTTCGTGACGCGGCACTGGTGAAGCTTGAGACCTGCCGGAAGCTCGTCCTCGATGTGACCGACTACGCAATGGAGGAATCACGTCCCGCCAGGATGAAAGCCGTCGCGGAATCCATGGAAGAGATGACGCAGCAGATGCTCGAGGAGTTGGACCTCGAGGGCGAAGTCCTCTCAACCCATGAGGGCGTGTCGGTCACGGTGCACCTCGAGGTCCCCAGTAAAGCGGATTCGGTCTTCGACGACGACGTCTTCGCGACGTTCTGCATGTTCGTGCAGCACTTCGGCGTGGAAACACTGGTGCTCATCGACAACGGAGATCGCAGCGAGTGTTCACGCCCCGTCGACGAATCCGCGATCAGGGCAAGCATGCTCGAAGGGATGAACCTCAGTCCACCGCTGGACCCCCCACCCGCCGGCGAGCGGCCGGTTCCCATCGACTAGGGGGTGTCCTCAATTCGATTCGAGCCAGAGCATCGAACAGGCGAACTGC
>CAJXVA010000831.1 GCA_913061055.1 uncultured Pseudomonadota bacterium | reverse complement strand
GATCTACACTAGATCGCTCGTCGGCAGCGTCAGATGTGTATAAGAGACAGTCCGTCGCTCCGGCGGTCGGGCCACAGGGCGGCGGCGTCGTCGTCCAGGGGAGATTCTAATCATGGTCCGCGCTCTCTTGGTCTTCACCGCTCTCGCCCTCGGCTTCGCGTGCGGCATCGACGATGCGCTCGTCGGTGCTCCCTGCGATCAGGACGCCGACTGCCCCAACCTCACCTGCGTTCGCACCGCGACCGAAGCCGCCGAAGATGAGCCTGGACTGTGCAGCGCCGACGGATCGTGCGTGCAGGGTGAGCAGGCCGGCTGCGCCGCCAACACCAATGGCCTTTGCAGCGGATCCGCACTCGTGGCCGCCGAAGGACCGGACGGAGGAAACTTCTGTTGCCCCGCAGGCTCCGGGATTCCCACGGTCATCAGCGTTGCCGAAAGCGACGGAACGGCCGAGTGCTTCGACTGCCCGCGCTGTGGTGCCACCAGCAGCAGCGAGGAAGCTTGTTTGGCTGGCGAGCCGCGCTGTGAGCTCGAAAACGAGGGCGACCCGTGCGGTTGCCGGACCACCGACGACTCGCTGCTCGGTGAGAACTGCGACGACGATGAGGACTGCGGCTCGGTGGGCGTGTGCGTGCGAACCCTGGAAGAGCAGGAAGAGCCCGACGAGCCGATCGACGTCGACCAAGCCCTGGAGCAGGGCGTCTGTCGCCCCACGGACGACCCAACATGTTTGCCGGGCGGCCAGCCCGGCTGTGAGGTCGAACCCGGGAGCTTCTGTCCGGGAAGCACGACCGAGGTCGACGTCGGGACTCGCTCGTACTGCTGCGAGCAGCCGGCCAACAACACCGATTTCCAGAGCCTGCCCTACATCGTGAGCAGCGACCTGACCTCCGTCGCATGCACCGCATGCCCTCGCCCGAACTGCGTGGATATGATGGGCAATGCAACCCGCCCGGTGTGTACAGCGCTGACCGACCCTGACTGCATCATCGCCGCCGGCGGCCTGTGCGGTTGCACTCCGGAAACGGAGTAGTCGCTCTTGGTCCAGCTCCGCAACGACGAGGCCTTCGAAGCGACACTTGCGGAGCTCGAAGCGGACCCGCCGAAGGCTCTGGGAGTTTGGCTCGCGCCCGACCCGGCGGAGCCGTTGCACGTGCAGAACGACCCGCGGCTGGGCAGCATCGCGGCGATCGGCATCGCGAGTGCCGGGCAGTCCGCGGTGACGCCTGCCACGCCTGCCACGATCGCAGCGCTCCACGGCGCGCTCAGCCGGCTGCCCCAGACCTACGTGGTGTTCCACGGGGCCCAGGACGCGTTGCTTCGGCTTGCAGCCGCTTTTGGAAGCCCAGCCGCGGCACGAGTCGCGCGGTTCGGGTGCACACAAACGGCGGCTCAGCTCCTGGCCGAGGGCACCCGACGAGGTCGGAACCTGCCGACACTCACCGAGTGCACTGAGAAGCTGCTCGAGACGTCCTGGCAGGCGCCCGATCGGCTCACCACGGACGTCATCCCTGCCACGGCCGGCGCCGCTGAGGCGCTGCTACCCTTGATGCAGGCGATCACTCCGCTGCTCCGCAAACGAGAGCTGACGCGGGTGTTTGCCCTCGAGTGCGACGTCCTTCCGTCTGTGATCGCCATGGAGCGAGCCGGGATCGCGGTCGATGCGGCAGCCTTCGAGCGTATCGCTGCGCAATGGCACACCGAGCGCCGGGAGACGGACGTCCCAGAGCGTATCGCCCGGCTCGACAAGCTGATCTCTACATATGCCTACTGGGGACAGGAGCACGTACGGGGCGGACGGATCCGTTGTCGACTCCATCCGCTCGCGACGGACAGCGGTCGGTTTAGTTGCACCGATCCCAACCTTCAGCAGGTCCCCAGCAACCACACCGCCCCCGGGCTCCGGGCGTGTTTCAGGCCGGACCCATCCAAGACCCTGATCGTGGCCGACTACGCGCAGATCGAGCTTCGCGTCGCGGCGCACCTCGCGCACTGCGATGCGCTACGCCAGGTGTTCCACGAGGGCCGAGACCCACACCGTGCCACCGCTGCCACCATCACAGGCCGACCGGAGGACACCATCACGGACCACGAGCGGAAGCTGGCGAAGGCGGTGAACTTCGGGTTCCTGTTTGGAATGGGAGCGTCTCGTTTCCGCAGCTACGCCGCCGACGGCTACGGAGTCGACCTGACGGACCGCGAGGCCGCCGACGCCCGCACAGCCTTCATGCGGACATTTCCGGGCATTGCACGGTGGCACAAACAGGTCGGGGGACTCTCCCGGAAGAGCGGCCCGGTCACGGTCCGCACGGCTCTGGGCCGACGCAAACGCTTCGCCGCGGGGAAGGTCTCGTTCAACTCGGCGCTCAACATTCCGGTGCAGGGTACGGCCGCCGAGGGCTTCAAGCGGGCGATGATCGAGCTGCAACCCGCACTCGAATCTCTGGGAGGGCGCGGCGTGATGGTGGTGCACGATGAGTACATCGCCGAGGTGCCCACCCAGGTCGCAGAGCAGGCCCGCGCCACGGTCGAGGCCGTCATGACCTCCGCGATGGCGTCCATCGTCACCTCGGTCCCGATCGCGGTCGAGGCCGAAGTCCGCGAAACCTGGGGCTGAGCGAGACTGCGCTGCCATAGCCTCGTGAAGCGCCGCTCATCCCTGATGCTCCCGGTCTCGCGCGGCAACCGAGGGGCAACGAACGAGACCCCGATGTGCCCGTCGCTACGACGGCCTGCATCGAGGTCCTTTCGCTGAGGTCCGCCAGGGCGGCCTCCTGAAGATCAACCGAAGTTGTCGCTGACGTACGCCAGCAGGTCCGCGAGTGCCTGATCGTCCAAGCTTCCTTGCGGCGGCATCCCGCCCTTGCCGTTGAGGAACGTGTTCACGATCTGCGGGTCGTCCGAGGCCGGCACGCTGGTGTCGAGCGAGGGCCTGTCTCTTATACACATCTCCGAGCCCACGAGACCTCTCTACATCTCGT
>CAJXVA010000830.1 GCA_913061055.1 uncultured Pseudomonadota bacterium | reverse complement strand
CGACAACCGTAGAGGTTGTCGAACTTGCTCTTGGTGACGGAGTCGTTGACGTTGATGGCGGGAAGCACGAGTTCGCCCTTTTCGGCCATCTGGTACAGGCGGTGCACGCCGGTGGTGGTCTCTTCGCTGACGCCTTTGCAGACCTTCGCGAGTTCGTCCTTGTGGTCGCGGTGCATCATGATGGTGAGGTCACCACCGTCGTCGAGCAGCAGGTTGGGAAGCGAGCCGTCGGGCCACTTCATCGTCTGCTGGACGCACCAGTCGTACTCTTCCTCCGTCTCGCCTTTCCAAGCGAACACGGGGATGCCTGCGGTCGCCATGGCAGCGGCAGCGTGGTCCTGCGTCGAGAAGATGTTGCACGACGACCAGCGAATCTCTGCACCGAGAGCGGTCAGCGTCTCCATCAGCACGGCGGTCTGAATCGTCATGTGCAGGCAGCCAGCGATCTTGGCGCCCTTGAGCGGCTGGCTTGCGCCGTGCTGCTCGCGCAGAGCCATCAGGCCCGGCATCTCTTTCTCGGCGATTTCGATTTCCTTGCGGCCCCACTCAGCGAGCGAAAGGTCGGCAACTTTGAAGTCCCCTTGGGATTGTGAGCTGGTCATGGTCTTGTTCCTCGGCCCGCAAAGGAGCCCTAGCCGTTGGCCTCGGAGGCGTGCCGATAGTGCGGCACCCACCCCGAACTGTCCTTGAACAACCTCACGCAGCGGATGTGCTTGCGCTCGGTCAGAAGAAAGCGATGGTGAAGGTTGGCCGGGACCACCAAGAGGTCCCCCGGCTCGACGGTGACGCGCATCCAGCGGTCGTCCTGGGAGCGCAGATCGAAGATCCCCTCGCCCTCGAGAACGTAGCGAACCTCATCATCGGTGTGCAGATGCTCGTCCACGAACTTGGCGCACAGCGCGTCGAGGTTGGGGGTCTCGGGCTGGAGCTCGATAACGTCCTGCTCCACGTAGCCGCGCTGGGTCTTGAGCTTGTCGAGCGCCGGCTGGAAGGCGTCGGCATCGAGCTCGAGTCGCTCGGCGAGCACGCCGACGGCTTCGAGGTCGGAATGCGAGATCGACTCTTGGGTGTCGTTGGGCTCGAGCCACTGCAGTTTCATGACGGGTCTCCAGCCAACCCGAGCCGGTGCAGCTCGACGGTGGCGCGGAAAAGATAGTCCAAGCACTCGGCCTGCGTCTTTGCTTTCACCCACGTGTCTCCCCACACATAGACCCCGTGGCCGGCGACGAGCACCGCGTCCACGTCGGGGTGGGTCTCCATCGCTGCGGCCATCGACTCGGTCAGTTGAGCCTCGCGGGCGGTGTTCGCGATGATCGGGATGCGGACCGTGTCGAAACAGCCCTTGCCGCGCAGGCCTTTTTGCATCTCCAGGCCCGAGGTCACGAACTCGGAGGGCTCCCCACGGGGCGAGAACAACCTCGCCGCCAGCACGGCCCAGACCGAATGACTGTGCAGAACCGCTCCGGCGCCCCGGGTCCGGAACGCGTTGAAGAACAGCGGCTGGCACTCCGAAACCTTCAGCGCCGCGTTGGCCGGCGCCGTCACGACCGAGCAGGCCGACAGCTCGCCCGAGAGCACGAACACATCGGCAGGTGCGATGCGTTCTTTCTGGACGCCCGAAGGCGCCATGAAGATGCCGGCCTCGCCTTTGATCGAGATCCCTCCGCCGGTTCCGGAGACCCAGCCCAGGTCGTAGAACTGACGGCAGAGCTCACAGATCAAGCTCGGGATGTCCGCGTCGGGCGTCACAGCGGCCGGACCCTAGCGTGCAAACGACGGCTTGTCTCGCGCCACGTCCTCCATCGCCTGCGGGATGGGACGCGGTGACCGAACGGTCAGCGAGGCTCGCCAGGACGGTGGTGCGGACACTGGCGGACCGGCAGCGGCGGGGATTTCGGCCAGCCGGGCGCCTTGTCGCTCATCCCACACCGCCAGAACGTCGACCCCTTGGCGCTGGTGATCTTGCGCGCGTGTTCACACGCTTCGCACAAGCCTGCGCTCACGACGGTGCCTTCACGTCTTCGAGGTCCCCTCGAGGTCCTGGCTCGCCGGCGGCAAGATGAGCTGCTCTTCTTGGGCAAGCAGCCCCAGGGCCACGGCGATCCGAGCGCCCAGAAGCGCCCGGCCACTGACCAACCCCTGCTTGAGCTGCCAACCGCCGGCCATCAACGCGAAGCCCCAGATGATCCCTGCGACCCACTGCGGCATCCACTGGTACGCCGCGAACCCCAGGATCCCGAAGCCGACGAAGATCTGCAGCGCGAGCTTGGCCGACTCCAGCACCGGGGTGCTCTGCTCGGCCACCTGCTTGGACACGCGGAGTTCGAACCGACCTGCGCTGACCTTCACCTTGTAGTCATCCTTGCGGACGCCCAAGTAGTGCAGCGCCGGGCGCAATGAGGAGAAGAGCTCCGTTTCCTTGAGCACCGTGCGACCCCGGGCGACGATCGCCCCATCGAGCGGGTCTTGCATCACGATGCCCGCCTTGAACCCGTCGGTGAAGAAGTCCGCTTCGACCGATGTCGCGTCGAGTCCAGCCTCTTTGGCCGCCGAACTGCGAATCTGGTGCTCGTCGCCACTCCACGGCTCGACCGGCCCATCGCCCTTGGGCACCAAGGCTGTCGAGTCCGGCTTGCCTTTGTCCGGTGGGCTCATCGCGTGTCCAAACGAGCCTTGATCGCCCGCGCGACCGGGTCGGCCACGTAGCGACCATAGTCTCCGCCGTGGGTCGCGACCTCGCGGACCAGCGAGCTGGAGACGATCATGCGGTTGGGGCGCGGGACGATGAACACGGTCTCGACGCTGGGCTCGAGGTCTCGGTTGGCGAGCGCCATCTGGAACTCGGACTCGAAGTCGCCGTGGGCCCGGAGTCCCCGCACGATGAACCCGGCGCCGACCTCCTTGCAGAAGTCGATCACCAGGCTGGAGAACACCGCGACGTCCACTGTGGGCAAATGCTCGATGCTCTGTCCGATGAGCTGTCT
>CAJXVA010000829.1 GCA_913061055.1 uncultured Pseudomonadota bacterium | reverse complement strand
GGGGTTCGGGGGGGCCGAGAGCGGCCCATGGTGGCGCAAAATGCGCCGAGTCACAAAGTTGGAGTTCGGAAGCGGCGAGAAACACCCGCCGGGATCCCGAGAGGAGCCCTCAATTACACGCGCGTGGACGGGGGGGCAAGCGAATCAATGTCGCACATCATCCGATGGCACCCCACATCAGCTCGTGGAGAAACGCCAGGGCGATGGGGAACGCTCGAACGCCGCCCCGTATTTCAAGCGGGATTCACGCACAGACGACACATCCGCGGTTGCCCGGTGACCACCCCACCTGCTAGTTCCGCCGGACCGATGCTCGACTTTCTGCGTCAGTCTTCGACGAGCTTTTGGGCGTGGCTCATCCTCCTCGCCCTCGCGGCAGCCTTCGGTCTCTCGTTTGGCCTGCCCTCCGACAGCTTGTCGTTCGGCAACAAGCCGATCGTCGAGGTGCATGGCGCCACGATCAACGACGATGACTACCGGGCCCAGTACAGCCTGATGGGCGGCGTCGTTCGCATCCCCAAGGATGCGCGGATGCAGCAGATGTTCGGCGTCAAAGAGGAAGTCCTCGAGTCGCTCATCGAGCGTGAACTCCTCGCCCACGCGGGTGAGGAGATGGGTCTGTCGGCGACGGAACACGACGCGGAGGACCTGGTCTCGCATGGGCACATGATCATCCTCGGGATGAGCGTCAGCTGGCTGGGCGACCTCGACCAGTTCAACTACAAGATGTTCAAGAACCTGCTGGCGAACTACCAGCTCCCCGAGAACCGATTTCTCGAGTTGCAGTCCCGCGAGGTCCTCGCCCGCTCGGTCCGCGACCTCGTCCGCAGCTCCGTCGTTGTTCCCGAGCCCGTGCTTCGCGAGCAGTACGAAGCGACGGCGAACAAGCTGTCGCTGCACTACGCCCGCTACGAGATCGGGCCCTACGCCGACCTCGTCGACCCGACCGACGAAGACGTCGAGGCCTGGATCCAGGAGCACAGCGACGACCTCAAGAAGACCCTCGGCACCCAAGGCGCCCGCTTCACCAAGCTTCCCGAACAGATCCGCGTCAGCGTGATCGCCATCGACAAACCCGCCGCCGAAGCCAGTGAAGAGCTGCAGACCGCGGCTCGTGCCAAGGCTGACGATGCGCGAACGCGTATCGACGCTGGCGCGGGGTTCCGCGACGTCGCACGAGAGCTCTCCACCGATGAGGGCACCGCGCGCCGAGGCGGCGACTTCGGCTGGACCGGCATCAAAGTCGGCACCGGTCTCGACCCCGCTCTGGACGAGGCGTTGCGCGGCCTCGAGGTCGACGCGCTCTCCGAGATCATCGTTGGAGACAACGACTTCTTCATCGCCCGCATCGAGGGCAAGCGCGAGGGCGACGTCCCCGAAGAAGACGCGCTGCGGGAACTCGCCGTGGAAGCCATCGCCCAGAGCAAGGGCAAAGCGCTGGCGAAGGTTGCGGCGGAGGAAGACCGCGACGCCGTGCTCGGCGGAAAGTCCATCGACGAGGTGTTCGCCGCGCCCGGAGCCGTCCCTGGCCTCGAGGATGCCCCCATCGATGGTGAGGACGATGGCGCGGAAGCCAAGCCGACCCGCCCGAAGGCGGAGCTGCGCGAGACTGGCCTCTTCAGCAAGAGCGCGCCGATTCCAAACCTCGGCCTCATGCCGGATCTGGTCGATGCCGCTTGGGCATCCGACACCGAGACCGCGATGCTTCCGGAGGTCTACGAGACCCAAGGCGCACTGATCGTCGCTGGGCTCGAGGCCAAAGAAGGTGCAACCGACGAAGGCTTCGCTGAGGTCCGAGACCAGCTCTACACCGCGGCCTGGATGCGCAAAGGCATGAAGATCACCGCCAACTGGGCGGAGCGTCTGTGCCTCGAGGCGAAGGGCAAGGGCAGCGTCACGGTGAGCGAAGACAAGGTGCAGCGCATCGTCACCTACGATGTCGAGACCAAAGAGGGCGAGCCCGAAGGGTTCAAGCCGTATTCGGTGTGCGATCGCGTAGGCAACCAGGGCGGTCTGCTCCGCGCTGGCATGTTCGGCGGCCTGTAGGCCTGAGCAGGGGGCTACAGGACCCTTCACGCCGCGCCCGCGGTGCGCTGTAATCAGTCCTCATGGCGCAAGGCCCAGCCGTTGGCAATGTGTTGGGCGTCGCCCTGCTCTGCCGCGACCGAAAAGCGTTGCTCTGTCTGGAGCAGCGCACGCTTCGCGAAGGACTCCGCGTCCGCGGATACGAAGCCGAGGTGCATGGCATCGAGTTCCCGATGCGCGCCCCGACTTCACCGGCGGCACTTCGGAACCGAAGAAGCGATGCCATCGCGGTCGAGCTCGAGGCGGACACCGGGCTGATCGAGCGTTGGGTCGGGGCCGCGCTGCGCGGGGTGACCCTCGAGGACTTCACCGTCGCTCACGCAACGCTGGGCTTCGACGTGCCGATCGGGCCGGGGGTCCGCGGCCCCGCGCTGACACTCGTGGGACGAACCCCACAATCGCCGTGGGCCTGGCTGCGCATCGCGGTGCAGCCCGTGGTCAAACAGCGTTACATCCAGCTGCAGCCTGGCGCGTCGTGGTGGCTGGGGGCAACGCCGGTGGATACCGGGGGAGTCTGGGCGGCGATTCTCCGCAGGTTGTTCAGGCGCGAGACCGGATCCGTCGATCCGGTGCGGGAAACACTGGCCCGAGCCCTCGTCGCCAGCGGGTGGAAGGCACCGCGGCTCGAACGTTTGGCGCTGCATACCGCCGAGTTCGGCGCACGACAGATCCGTCTGGGCTTCAGTGAGCACACGGGCGCGGCTCCGGCGTCGAACACACGAGACCTCGAAGACGCGCAGAGAATCGCCGAGGAGATCGCGGCCGTCTATGCCGACCTCGCCAACCGGCACAGCGCGGCTGCGGTTCAACGCGCCGCGGGCTTGGCACGCCGGGCTGGATTTTGCGAAGAGGCCGCGACCGCATTGTGGCAGTGGACAGCGCGCCTGGGACTGCGCCCGGCTCTC
>CAJXVA010000828.1 GCA_913061055.1 uncultured Pseudomonadota bacterium | reverse complement strand
CTGGACTCTGCTGACACCCCTCTGACCATTCCACCGAATTGGGGACGGCCCCTAGTCCGCCTGCGTGTACTCGATGCCGTCCCAGGTGAGGACGCCGGTGTCGGGATCGTAGTCGGCGCTGTGGCTCGGGTCGTTGTCGAGGGTAATGACGCCGTCTTTGCAGGCGTAGTTTCCACCCTCTCCGACGTCGGAGTACATCCACAGGTACTCGCCGCTGGCCTGCAGGTTGACCTGCCATTGGCACATCTCGAGCCCGTCCGGCGTGATCCCACACTCGTACTCTTCGATGGACAGGTAGTTGGCGGCCACGGCATCGCACGCGTCTCCAGTGAGCACGGGGACGCACAGGGCCGAGCCGGCCGAGCAGGCTGCGCAGCAGGCCTCGCCCTCGTTACAGATGCACGGGTTGGTCTCGGTCGTCATGCAGACCTCGCCATCACCACACGAGGGCTCTCCCGGATCGCAGTCGACGTAGCAACCGGGCTCGATGATGTACGGGGTCCCGTCACCCTCGGAGGGGCACGCGGCCGGCTCCTGGTAGTTGAGTCCGTCCGGACAGGCCTCGGGAGGGGGGTCGCCGCCGGTATCGGTGTCACCGGTGTCCGAGTCCGAGTCCGAGTCCGAGTCCGAGTCCGAGTCCGAGTCTGAGTCTGAGTCGCCCGGACAGGGGTCAAACTCGCAATCCGGCCCGCTTCGGCCGACTGCGGTGCCGTCGGGGCAGATCATCGCGTCGGCGGGGCAGTTGACGTCGCTGTCCGACTCACCCTCGGTGTCGCCGCTGTCCGATTCGCTCTCAGACGCGCTGCCCGACTCGGATTCGGCCGCGGTTTCGGACTCAACTTCGCCCAGAGACTCCTGTTTGTCGCAGGCGGCGAGGCTCAGGAGCGCGGAACACAGGACGGGGGACAAGAAGCTACGAGTAAGCATGGTTAGTCTCTGCAGGGTTTGTGGCCGCGCCCAAGTCCAGGTATCACGCAAAATGCAGTGTCCCTGTCGATTGTAGCGCTGGCCCTCGCCGCGGGGCTCTCTGAGCCCCCCGCGCCCCGAGTTGCAGTGCGATGGGACGCGCCCGCGGGTTGTCCCGACGCGGCCGTAGTGGAGGAGTCGGTCCGCGTGTTGTCCGGTGCCGAGGTCGTCGATGAATCATCTCGCGAGAGCGTGGAGGCTGATCTCGTCGCAACGGGTGCGCTGACCCTGCGCGAGGATGGATACGCTCTGTCTTTGTCGGTCGCCTCAGCGACCCATACGCAGGTGCGGCAGCTGGAGGCCGCAGACTGCGCTGTGCTGGCCCGCGCCGCGGCGCTGGTGGTCGTCGTAGCGCTGGATCCCGTACTGGTCGCCGCGCGGCTGCCGGAGCCGGTGCTCGAATCTGCGCCTGAGCCTGAGCCTGCGCCTGAGCCTGAGCCCGAGCCTGAGCCTGAGCCTGAGCCTGAGCCTGAGCCTGAGCCTGAGCCCGCACCCGAGCCTGAACCCGAGCGAGCTCCGCTGGACCTTGGGCCGCTCGAGTATGGCGTGGGTCTGGGGATCGGCGTGTCGGGTCTCGCATTGCCGGGTGTCGGCCCAAGTCTGGAGCTGTCGCCGTTCCTCGGCGTTCGGCGTGTGCACGGCCGCCTCGTCGCCCAATACCGCACACCACGCACCGAAGTGCTGGAGACCAACGCGAACGCTGGGGCACGGCTCCAACTCGCAGCCGGGGGCGCGCGGCTCTGTCCCAACGTCATGCCGAGCGATGGCCGCGTCCGGGTACCGCTGTGTGCGGGGGTCGATGTTGGCGCGGTGATCGGCTCGGGTCGGGGGAGCGACGTTCGCAACAAGGGCAACGCGACGTCGCTGTGGAGCGCGATCGCATTGGAGGCCGGCGTCTCGCTGCAGGTCGCTCGCTGGGTTTCGGTGACCGGTGCGTTGGAGGCCGGCATCGCCCTCAGCCAGCCAAAGTTCGTGCTGCAAGGCGGGGGAACTCTGCACGAATCCGCACGGTTCTCGCCGCGCGGCACGCTGGGTGTGCAGTTCCACCGACCGCGCCGGATCCCCTGAACCGGCTTCAGCGCGGGGACGTCACCGGCTGCGCGGGGTGTGCGCGAAGACGCGAACGCACCCGTGGCATGCTGGGGGCACGGTTCGCGGTTGCGAGACGATTCCGTGATGCATACGTCTCGCGGCGGCACTCACCCCTTGAAACCCCGTGCCTGACGGCTCCCGCAGCTTTGTGACCTCGTCTCCCGATCTCGATCGGGTGGCGGTGCTGTTTCGCGCGCACTTCGAGTTCGTGCGTCGCGTGCTTCGGCGCTGTGGGGTGACGGAAGCGAATCTGGACGACGCGGTGCAGGAGGTGTTTCTCGTGGTGCATCGCCGCATCGACGACTTCGAGGGGCGCTCCTCGGAGACGACGTGGCTGTACGCGGTGGCGGTTCGGGTGGCTTCGACGCTGCGTCGTTCCGCATCGCGAGAGCAGGCACGCCGTGAGAAGGCGGGCGCGCAGATGCACAGCGTCAGCGAAGCGGATCCGGAGCGGGAGTTGTCGCGCTCGGAGGCCGCTGCGTTGCTGGACCGTCTGTTGGACGAGCTCGACACCACCAAGCGGACGGTCTTCGTACTGGCCGAGTTGGAGGGCGTGCCGGTGCCGGAGATCGCCCAGATCATGGAGGCGAACGTCCGCACGACGCACTCGCGCCTTCGGTTGGCGCGCAAGCGATTCAACGACGCGCTGCAGCGACATCACGCGCAAGAGTCCGGTCGGGTGACGCGTTCGTCCGTCCGCGCCTTGGCGCGGCGCAGTGAGCCGGCACCCGTCGAGGCGGGGCGTGCTCGTGCCGCGTGGGCCGCCGTGGCGGTGCGGATCTCCGATGGCGCGACTCCGATGGCGATCGCATGGACGGGAGCCGGTACCGCCGCGACGACTTCGGGGTTCTGGCTCCCATTTGCGTTGACCGTCGGGCTGGGCGCAGGCGGTCTCGGTGTGGCGGCGGTCGTGGCCGAGCCCGACCCGGTGCCGGCC
>CAJXVA010000827.1 GCA_913061055.1 uncultured Pseudomonadota bacterium | reverse complement strand
AACCGATCGAGATAATTCAGGTTCTCCGCTCACCGAATTGAGGACACCCCCTAGGGTGATCAGGGTGCCAGGCAGATTGCTGTAACCACATACGCTAAGCGTGTCGCACGCGCCGGCGATCCAAGCGGTACTCGCCGTTATCGCGAGTGAGCTGCCAGTCGCCGACCCGCTTGAGCTGCTCGTAGGTGACGCCCGACGTGAGCTGGGCCATCGTGTGCGCCCCGATGTTGCAGCCCTGAGCCATCACCGCCGCGACGATCGTGCAGATCTCGTCAGCGCTCGGGCTCGCCCTCCGCGACATCGGCATGAACATCCGAGAGAACCCCAAGTCGTTGTCGACTTCGATGAGCAGGTCGGGGAGCCGAATCCGGCGGGCATGCTCGCCGAGCCAGTTTTTGAGCGTGTCGAGTCGCTCTTGCTCCTCGTCGCTCATCTTCTCTGCGGGGTCCACTGAGAGCCTCCACCCCTTCTCATCGACAGACGCATACGTGTTTGCTTGCGCCGCCGCCCCGAATCGCTCGAAGGCGGCATGGAGCCGTTGAGACAAGTAGGCCGGAACATCCGCCGCGCTTCCCGGGAGT
Source organism: uncultured Pseudomonadota bacterium (assembly GCA_913061055.1). GTDB lineage: Bacteria > Myxococcota_A > Polyangia > Nannocystales > Nannocystaceae > CAJXVA01. Next base: position 2,436 of record CAJXVA010000827.1, on the reverse strand, counting down.
TCGGCCCGAGAGAAGAAGCCCTGGCGAACCTTTGTCCACTGAGCCTCCGGCATGAAGAGGTCGTCAAGGTGACCGAAGCGCTTGCTGTGCCGAACGGCGAGGTTTCCTCCTCGGATTTCATCTCGAGTCTTGAGCAGAAGCGCACACTCCCAGGCGGGACGGCTGATCTGACCATCTCGACTGACGGTGCGGCGCCATCGCGTCGAGAGGAAGTCCATGGGCGCGTCCTCGGGGACCTTTCGCTTTCCTGCCGCGTTCAGTGAACGAAGGACGCTGATCGCATCAAGGATCGGGCTCCCTTCTCCGCGCATCTCGGGTTCCAAGCCGATCGCTTCGAGGAACGCTGGCCCATACCTACGCAGCGACCGGTAGCGCTCGACGAGCATCTGCCGTTGGTCACTCTTCCGCCCCGAAATCCATCCGATCGCATACTGGACGCTCTCGGCGAGTTCCTCCCGCGACACACTCTCGAAGATTTTCTCGCGTAGCCCAAGCTCCGGGTCATCGCCGAGTACCACGGGGCCCATCGAAGCAAGTGCGGACAACCCGTCCTTGATCGAGCTCTTCTCGTCGCGCATCGTCTCTCCTAGCGATGCCGAGGCCCGAGCCTCCGCTCGGGTGAGCAACTTCGAGAACATCAGCACCGCCTGGTCGATCGCGTCGCCGTAGCTCTGCCGAAGGAAGCACACCAACGCCGCGTATCTCACCGGCGCGGAGGTTTCGCGGAGCTGATGGGCCGTCTTCTTGCGGACTTTGTGGAAGAGAGCGCGCTGATAGTTGCTGTTGAGCCACGAGAGGTCGAGCACCAGCACCTCGGTGCCCTCGATCGTGCGCAGCTTCTCGAGCGCCGCCGTCATTGCTGATGCGGAGGGGTAGCCCGAGTTCATCTTGATCGTGTGGATGGGCGAGTGGCTTGCCCCGTCCGGAACGACAAGCAGCGCATCGAGTTTCTCTGCCGTCGCAACAGGGAGCAGGTCGGTGATTCGGCTGAAGATGTGCTCACGAGCCCTGCGGCGCTGCTGTCCGATCATCCGCGTGAGCGACGAGTCCGCGGGGCGAAGCAGTTTGTGCTCGACCAAGAACTCGTCCACGCATCGCGCCAGGCCAGACGGTTGTTCCAGGCGCATCGCCGCCTCGAATACTTCCTGCTCCAGCACCCCTTCGTCGCGCGCCTCGAACCGCCGGAGACCGAGGTAGGCGGAGATCCACTGCTGGTGATCGGAGCGTGTCGCCTGACGTCCGAGATAGGCATCGATCAGCTCAGGCTCCTTGCCCAACTGGAGGGCAACGAACAGCACGAGGTCGTCGATGAGTTCGAAGGGCTCCTGGATCGGGAAACGGCTCAGCAACCGGACGAAGCAGAGTTGGTAGGCGAAGCCGAGCTGGTTGTGCGGACGTCGGCATTGCCCGATCTCGCCCAGGTCTGCCTCGGTGAGCGCGCCGCGACGGGTCAGCTCTCGATGGGAGAACGTCGGCATCGAACACCTCGCGGCTGCCGCAAAACCGAACGGTTCTGCGACACTCCTTCAGCCCCTCATCCGAGCCGCTCCTGGGCCCGTTTTCGTGTTGCAGAACCCTGTCTCATAACTCAGAGTCGCAATATGCCGACGGAGCACCGGTTTTGCAACACATCGAAGGGGCCGCAATGCTGATCGGGTACGCCAGGGTCTCGACCGAGGATCAGAAGCTCCGTCTCCAGCGAGATGCTCTCAAGGCCGCGGGCTGCGAGAAGGTCTATCGGGAGAAGGTCTCTGGCGCGGCGAGGGTCCTTCCGGTCCGGGACAAGCTCCTCGAGTTCGCCCGTGAGGGCGACGTCGTCGTCGTGTGGAAGCTTGACCGTCTTGGTCGCTCGCTGAGCGACCTCATCGCGTCGGTGAACCTTCTCAAGGGGCGTGGGGTTGGCTTCCGCTCGCTCCAGGAGGCCATCGACACCACCACCCCGACGGGGCGACTGACGTTTCACATCTTTGCTGCGCTCGCCGAGTTCGAGCGCGAGATGATCCGAGAGCGGACAACCGCGGGCCTGGCTGCCGCCCGCAAGCGCGGCTCGCCAATCGGCCGGCCGCGCTCGCTGTCGCCCGAGCAGGTCAAGATGGCCGAGGCTATGATGGCCGACCCCGACATCTCGACGAAGCAGATCGCAGAGCAGCTCGGAGTCCACCGCTCGACCCTCTACCGCCACCTCGGCGACCGCGAGAAACCGGGCGCTTAGCTAGGCGTTCGAGGGCGCGGGATTGCTTGCTCCCAGGCACCGCCTCCCCGTGCGCGAACCGGTGCGCTTGATGAAGGACGCCGCCCTCCACCCATTCGAGCTCCAGCGGAAACCCGATGCGCAAGACCATCACCAGCAGCACGGTGGCGATCACGATCGTCGAGACACCAACGCGGAGTCCGAGGACAAGCGCCCGGACCCCCGTCCCCGACCCCGTCCTCACG
>CAJXVA010000826.1 GCA_913061055.1 uncultured Pseudomonadota bacterium | reverse complement strand
ATCGCTCGTCGGCAGCGTCAGATGTGTATAAGAGACAGGACCAGTACCGTCGAATCTCGAGACGCGGACGAGACCGTCTGCGTCCTCGACCTCCAACGCGTGCGCGACGGTCACATCTTCGTCGCCGTGGGTCGTGATCGAGATGCGACCGTTCTCCACGGCACGGCCGCCGAGCCTCACGGTCCATTGCTCCGCCCCGGCGGCGTCGAGCTTGGTGATCCAGCCTGCGTCGTCACCGGAGCGGTCGGTGCCCGCAACCAGCACGTTGTCGTCACCATCCACAGCGACGTCCAGCCGGAGCGCGCTGGAGAGCCCTTCGGAGAGGACGTAGGCCCACTGCTCTTCTCCGTCGGAGTCCCGCTTCGTGATGCGGCTGCCACCGTTCCTGCTGTCGAGTCCCGCGAGCAAGAGGTTGCCGGCCGAATCGATGGCGAGCTGGTCGCAGGATTCCCCGGGGAGTCGGGACAGCTCCTGCCCATCGGCGCTGTGTCGGCTCACGCAGTCTGGGCCGCGGTAGGAGACGTAGAACTCCCCGGTATCGGACGTGGGATCGAGAGCCAGGTCGATGGGCTCGGGTTGGTCGATCTGTGTCGACGTCAGCAGCTCACCGGACAACCCCTCGCAGATGTCTTGGCCTCCCTCCGTCTCGCCCGGCCCCTCGGTTTCACCGGTGCCGTCGGTCTCACCGGGGCCGTCGGTCTCGCCCGGCCCGTCGGTCTCACCGGGGCCGTCGGTCTCGCCCGCGCTGTCGGTCTCGCCGGGGCCGTCGGTTCCGGCACTCGCGCCCGGGACCGCCGAGCCGTCACAGCCGGCAAGCGTGAGACAAAGAACACCCGCAAATCGCCCATAATCCATGGACTGACGCTAGCACCGGATCGCAAGGATGCAGCCTTGGACGCTTGGCACAGGCGCCCGCGGACGGGTTTTTGTCTGCGCGGAGGTGTCCGTGTCCCGACTGCGGACACCACGGACTCGGGAGTCTCAGCCGCCGCAGTTGATGCCGACGTCACGCATCGCGTCGGAGAGGCCGCTGGCCTGGACCGCTTTGTCGACCGAGACCGACGCCAGCGTGGCGCCGACGCTGACGTTCACGTCGACGTCGTCGATCAAGTAGAAGCACAACAGGCCGCTCTGCTCGACGTCGACCTCGAGGATGTCGGTCTCCTCGAAGCGCAGGAACGGTGCGTATTGCTCGTGGCCGCTGCCCAAGGCGACTGCCGCGAAGTGCACATCGACGTCGATGAGCTTGAGGTTGCCGAACGAGAACAACCCACAGTCTTGCGTGATCTCGACCTCGGTACGGCTCTCCTCGGCGATGTCCATGGCGGTGCCAAGCGCGGCACGCTCGATGCCACTCCAGGCATCCGCGTCGTTCATGCGGCTCTCCCAGGCCTCGGCAAGCCGTGCGAGTTGCTCGGTGGGGAGTGCCTCGAGACACTCCGCGACCTGGTCGTCGAGGCCCTCGGCGCCCGCGGTCGCCGTGTCCTCGGCCAGGCGAAGCGTGGTGTCGCGGATCGTGTCGTCGTCGTCGCTGCTGAGGCCCTCGCGCAGCTCGGAGAGAGAGGCGAGCGCTCGCTGAGCGATGCGGTTGCGCATGGCACCGCGGACTGGGCCGATCGGATCGAACAGCGCCCACGCGCCTTGGATCAGTAGCTCGCTGCGGTTGTTGAACGGGTTCCAGTCGGGGGTGGCACCGACCATCGCTTTGACGTGCAGGCCTTCGCGCCACCAGTCTTCGATTTCGCGGGCGGAGGTTGGACTCTCACCGATGCCGAACCATCCGCCGTAGTCCGAGCCGACCCGGAGTGTTCCACCGGGCGTGCTGAGGTCGAGCTCCATGTCGGCGGTCATCTGGTCGGCGGGGCACAGCTCGACGGTGTCGAACGTGATCGCGGGCCGGCCCCAGTTCTTGCGGTGAAACTCGGACATGAAGTCGACCGTGTACTCCGTGTGGGCGATGACCTCTTCCAGCTTCTCGTCGTCCCCGTCGAGCGCTTCTCGCTGGCATTGCCCAATGCGGAAGTCGTACAGCCCCGCGAAGGTGTGGTCGGTGATGCCGTCGTCGGCGAGCTCGGCGTCGACCTGGCAGCCGGTGTAGTCGATGAGCGCGTCGGCGTAGCGCTGCACCGCCTCGACGCGTGCGCGGCCGTCCTCGGTGCCCGGGTCCTCGAACGTCGGGACCGACAGCGTGCTGCAGTCCGCCAACCCGTCCGCGTCGTCGGCTTTCCCGCCGGCGCTCGGGTCCGCGGCCGCCGGCTCGGACTCGGGACTGTCACAAGCGCCCAGGACCAATGCCGCGCCCAAGGTCACCGAGATCGTTCGAGCGAGGCGAGAGCGAGTCGACATGGCGGATACGGTACCACATGCCCGCACATGCGTGCAGTCGGGTTGAGCTGGGCCCAATGTGCTCTGACACCCCGTCAAGCGTCGGCTAGCACGTCTGCAGGGCTTCAACTGACGATGGCACACAGTGTCTCTTGTCCGCCGCTGGACCGGGCTCGCCGGAATCTACTCGCGGGTGAGCACGACCCGGCGGTCAACGGCGACGGGTGCGTGCTCGGTCAGCAACCCGTCGGGCCACTCCACACTGAGCCCGTCGATGCGGGTCGTCTCGCCGAGGCCGAAGTGACACGCCTCGTCGCTGCCGCCACCGAGGGAAGGACGGTTGCTGTGGAAACAGGTCCGGGTCCGCCCAGCGGCTTCCAAGGTGACGATCGCACCCAAAGCATCTCGGTTGGGCCCATCTTGTTCAAGCTCGAGCTGCAACCAGTGGTTCTGCGAAGCCGGAGCACGGGCGTTTCGATAGACACGAAGGGCGCCGCCCCAGGCGGTCGTCACGATGTCGAGGCCGCCGTCGCCATCGACATCCACCAACGCCGAGGACTTGCCGTGTTCGGGGTCGAGTGCACCCGAGCTCCAGGTGCGCTCTGTGAACTGCTGCTGACCGTCGTTCTCGAACACCGCGTCGACCACCGCTTGGATGCCTTTGATTCGGCCGCCGGTGGCATAGAAGTCGAGG
>CAJXVA010000825.1 GCA_913061055.1 uncultured Pseudomonadota bacterium | reverse complement strand
GCGTGGTCTTACCGTGGTCGACGTGACCGATGGTACCGATGTTGACGTGCGGCTTATCGCGAACGAACTTCTCTTTGGACATCTTCAGGCGACCTTTTCGTCGGGAATTCGGCCGAAGTTCTACCCCCGTCCTGCGCGCTTGGGAAGGGGCTTCGGGCAGGGCGGCGGTACGACTTGACTCACCTGTTTTCGGGTCCGCCGGGCGTGCGCGAAGGGCACAAAAAAGCCACCCCGTGAGACGGGGTGGCCAGAGCCTTCGACCGGATTCGAACCGGAGACCTCATCCTTACCAAGGATGCGCTCTACCGACTGAGCTACGAAGGCAGAAAAGAGAGCGGGAGACGAGGGTCGAACTCGCGACATTCAGCTTGGAAGGCTGACGCTCTACCAACTGAGCTACTCCCGCGGAGCCTCTCGAGGAGGCGTGGTGTTCAAGGTCAAGTCAAAGTGAAAAGAGTGGATGGAGTAGGATTCGAACCTACGTAGCGTTAACGCGGCGGATTTACAGTCCGCTCCCTTTAGCCACTCGGGCATCCATCCGTACTTCTACAGTGGGTGGGGTTCTTCGAAGAACCGACAGCAGGTGTTTCTCTAAGAGCTGGAGATGGGATTTGAACCCGCAACCCCCTGATTACAAATCAGGTGCTCTACCGTTGAGCTACACCAGCAAAAGACCAGTTGCCGCCGTGTTCTTCTCGGGACTCCTTCAGGCCTGGCGAGGTTGCCAGGTGGGCGCGGTGTATATCTCCGAGACTTCGGGCTGTCAATACGGGATGTGCACGTTCGCGCTGAGGCGCCCTCACGCCCCACTGAAGGCGATTCGCAGCCGACTCGGCCCGAAGAGCCGACGTCGACTGCGCAGACCGCAGGAGCCCTACTCGGCGCTTTCGGGCTCGACGCCTGCGGGCCGCAGACCGGCCATCGTTTCCCGAGCACGAAGGACCGAGGCTTGGAACGTGGCGTCCATTTTCCCTTTTTCGCTATCGAGCACGCCCTGGAGCGCGTCCACGCATCCGCCGCACTCGCTGCCCCGTTCGAGCATCCGCATCGGCAGCCAGGCCATGCTGATCCGAGCGTCGGGGTTGCGCACCTTGAACGCCTTGGAGATCGCCTCGGCTGCCGCGACGTCTCCCTTCTTGAGCCGCGCCAGCTCGAACGCTGCTTTCTCGCGGGCGAACCAGTCGGCGTTCACATCGCCCAGCGTCTTCTCGTAACAGGCCGCGTCCGCTTTGCAGGACTCGACCACGGCGATGCCCGCATCCCACTTGGCGAGCTCCGTCTTGACCTTGGCGTCCTTGTTGGTCGCCATCGCCTCTTTGATCGAGCCGATCTGCTCGGGAGCCGCCGCGAGAATGGCGAACCGACCCGCGTCCCAGCGCGGGGTGTACTTGGCGTCCGCCATGACGATCTCGGTGTCGTACACGCCCGACTTGATGACCTCGTTGAGGCAGGTCACCGCTTTCTCGCCACCGATGCGGCCAAGAGATTCCATGATCGGGAACAGATCCCCGGGGTTGTCCGTCGCAACGACACAGCCGCACAGCGCATCCGAGGCCTTCGGATCCCCGATGAAGCCCAGCGCGTTGGCGATCACCGCCCGGAGTCCCGCAGCGTTGGCGGCCTCGGCGTCCGGCTCTTCGTCCTTCTTGTCGGCGATGGGCTGACAATCCTCGGTTGGCATGAAGCCCACGAGGTCGTCGACTGCGGAGACCGCACCCATCGCGCCCAGGATACCGGCGGCGGTCTGTTGGATGACCGGCTGCGGCACGCCGTTCTTCGCGGCGAGTTCTTGGACGGCGATGTGGTCACCGCGGAGCATCTCGAGCACCTTGGCCACCGCGGGCTCACCGATTGCCGCAAGGGCCTGCTTCGACCGGACGCCGATGTTGGTGCTCGTCGGAGCATCCGCCACCCGGAACGTGACCGTGAGCAGCGCGTCCACGGCTGAGGGGTCACCGATGCGACCCAAGGCTTTGGCGGCCGCTCGGTGCACGGCGACCGGCTGCTGCTCGGTCGTCTGCTCCATCGCCTTGATCAGCACCGGCACCGCTCGTTTGTCGCCGAGCGAACCGAGGGTCTCCGCCATCATCAAGCGAACCTTGCCCGAGTCCGTCTTCGAGTCGTCGAGCGAAGGCGTTGCGATGATCTCTTCGAACAGCTCGACGATCTTCTCCACGGATCCGTCGGCCTTCGCCTTCTTGATTCCGTCCAGCGCGGTCATGACCTTGGTTCGCGCGCCGGCACTGCCGTCGAGTTCGAGGGCCATGTTCCACACCGGCGCAGCCTCGGGGCGTCCGACCTTGCGCAGCAGGTCGAGCATCTTCTCCTGTTGCTCTTCGGCGTCCGCGTAGATCTCCTCGAAGGCGGGGATGACCTTGGTCGCGAAGTCGTCGATCAGGTCGTCGTTGTCCTGAGCATCGAGGACGGTGGCCGTGAGCGTCTCAAGACCGCTGAACCCCACGGACCGGGTGTCAGCGTTTTTGATGAGCTCGACGTGAGTCTCGAACTTGTTGGGATCAGCCTTCTTGCAAGCACTCGCGAGAACGAGCGCGGAGAAGAGCGTGGACACGATGATCTTGCGCATGGGACTTTCTCCTCGTCGGGGACGCAGTAGGGGTTCCGCGGCCGGGCCGAGGCGACATCCTACGCTCAGGCGCAACTTGCGCCAAGTACGAACACGCGCCCGTCGTTCTCCGAGACCCAGGACAGCCCAGGGAGCAGAGGAACGAACACGACGCGTGTCCTGAAAACAGACCGAACCGCTCGGCCAGGACGGCCGCGGGGCTCGGTCTAGCGGCGGCCCACGCGTCGCTTGCCCGGCTTGGGCACGCGGGCGCGAGGGGTCGCCTTCTTGGTGTTCCTCTTCGTCGTCTTCCGGGCAGAGGCTTTCTTCGAACTCTCGACCTCGGCGTGCTTCACCACAATCGTGTCGTCATCGTCGCGACGACCGACGCCCGCTGCGCGGGGTGTGGGAATGGCGGCAACCCGTGCGGCTGTCTCTTATACACATCTGACGCTG
>CAJXVA010000824.1 GCA_913061055.1 uncultured Pseudomonadota bacterium | reverse complement strand
TCGGCAAGCCGAAGCTCCGACGAGGTCTCCGCCGCCATGACCTTGGCTGCAAAACTGTCGCCGACGAGCTGCTCGACGAGCGTCTCCATCGCGGGGTCGGAGCGCCACGCGTCCAGGGCGTACTGTTCGAGCTCGGCCGGATCCAGGTCCCCGGCGGTCCCGGTGGCAGCTGGGTCCGCAGGCCGAAGTTGGTCGTCGTCATGCATGATAGACCTCCCCAAGAGCTTGGCGGAGACGCTTGCGGGCGCGGTTGAGCCGAGACTTCACCGTGCCTAAGTCAATGCCGAGTGCCGCAGCAATCTCGGTGTATTCAAGGCCGTGATACTCGCGGAGAATGAAGGCGGCCCGGTACTCGGGCGCCAGACCTTCGACGGCGCGGGCGATGACCTGCGCGAGCATCTTGCGCTCGGCGGACTCGTCGGCGCGGGCGCGGGCTTCGAGGTGCGAGGCGGCCGGGCTTTCGAGCGGGCGGGTGTCGAGCTTGCGCCGCCGAAGCTCGTCGATGGTGCGATGGGACGCGATCGTCAGGATCCAGGTGGACAGCCGGGCCGGACCGTTGCGGTCGAAGTTTGGCAGCGCGCGGAAGACGCGAAGGAAGGTCTCTTGAGCAACATCCTCGACGAGAGCGGCTTCGCCCCGCCCGCGAAGCATGCGGGAGACCAGCGCCAGCACGGGTCGTTGGTAGCGTTCGACGAGGGCCCGCCGGGCTCGCGAGTTTCCGCGCTGCGCACTCGCGACCGTGAGCTCATCCAGCTCGGGGTTACGCTGCGGCTGGCGGCGCGGGGGCATCGCTTGGACCTGATGAGCCGGGGTCAACGCCTCTGATTCACGGCGCGGCGAGCTTGGTGTTCCCGCTTTGAGCACAAATGTGTCCATGAAGGTCGAGGTGGGGCCCGTACGAAGACTACCCTCCTAGCCTTAGGAACGTGATCTGGACCCGCGGTTCGCGCAAATCAGGCTGGTTTCGGTATCCTGCGCCCGCCCGTGATCACTCGCCGAGCATGGAGCGCAATTGGCCTGCTGGCGTTGATGCTGGTGCTTTTGCGGCTCCCCACCGTCGACACCGGGCTCCACATGGATGACATCGCCCAGCGCGCGATGGTGGACGGGGTCTACCCCGCTGCGCGCTCCCCGTGGGATCTCTACACGTTCTCGACCGGTGATCCGCAGGAGGTCGCGACGCTCAAGCAGGCCGGCGCGCTGCCGTGGTGGTCGGACGACGAGCTGCGGTTGAGCGCGCTGCGGCCGTTGGCCAGTGTGTTGGTGTGGGTCGATGCGACCGCCCTGAACTCGAGGGCCGCCCATGTGCACTCGTTGATCTGGTGGCTGGCGATGTTGGCCGCACTCGGCTGGGCGCTCACGCCGATCCTCGGTGGACGCTGGGCGTGGCTTGCGGTCGCGCTGTACGGCCTCGACGATGCCCATGCGCTGCCGCTGGCTTGGCTGGCGAACCGTGCCGCGATCCTCAGCGGAGTGTTCGGGTGGGTGGCGCTGGGTTTGTACGTTCGGGCGTCCCGGGGGACCACGCGGCTTGGGTCATGGTGGCTGGCTTGCACGACGACGGCCTGCATGGCCGCGGGCGAGTACGGCTTGTCGGCGCTCGCCTACGTGGGGGCCTACGCGCTCGTCCTGGATCGTCGTGCGTTCGCGGTTCGGCTGCGCGCGGTGGCGCCGGTCCTGCTTCCGATTGCCGCGTACTTGGTGCTGCACCGGATGGGCGGGTTTGGGGCGGCGTACTCCGGAGTCTACATCGACCCCGCGTCCGAACCCCTGGCGTTCGCAGGAGCGTTGTTCGAGCGTGCGCCTCGTCTGCTCATCGACATGGCCACCGGCACGCCGCTGCTTCTGCTCGAAGGATGGACGCTGGCCGCTGTCTGGGGCACGGCGCTGGCGGTGCTCGGCGGTGGCTTGGCACTCGTTCGCTGGCTGCACCCGCAGCCTGAGCGTCGCCGCATCGTCGTGTGGGCACTGGCCGGCGCGGCTGCAGCCGTTGTTCCCGTGTGTGCATCGTTCCTCTCGGAGCGGCTCACGGTGTTGGCCTCGGTGGGCGTGCACATCCTCAGTGCCGCCGTTCTGCTCGCCGCGCTCGAGAGAATCTCCGAGCGTCGGCGTGATGCCAGCACGCTGGTCGCGGTCGCCGTCGGAGCGGTCCTGTTGTTCGGGCATGGCTGGGTGGCCTCGCATTCGTCCGCCGCCAAGGTGGAGACGGTGCAGCGGTTCAACGAGGCCGGATTGGCGCTGGCCGAAGGGATGCCGGTCGAGGACGGGCGGGCGCCCAACGAGCGGTGGGTGCTCCTCGCGGCGGGGGATCCGATGATGCTGGTCTATCCACCGCATCTGCGAGCGATGGCCGGCCACCCACGTCCGCGGGCCTGGACGGTGCTCTGTATTGCCAGCGGCCCTCTGTCGATGAAGCGCGTTTCCCCGGTCGCTGTCGAGATCACCGCGGCGTCCGGGTGGATGCAAACCCCACTGGAGCGTTTCTTTCGCCGGCGAGACCGCCCTTTGTTGGCCGAGCAGACGGAGGGATTCGATGGCATGCGGGCCGAGGTGACGCAGATCGAGGACGGGGTCCCGAAGACGATTCGGTTCACGTTTGAGCGACCGCTTCACGACCCAAGCCTGCGATTCATGAGCGTGGGCATGCGGGGGGTGTTCCGTTATCCGTTGGCGGGTATTGGGGCGACGATGCCGCTCGCACCCGGTGCGGACGCCATCGCCGCGGCGGCCGGAGTCCCGTAACGCACATGGGGGGGTCCCGGCGCCTCGCCCGACTTCTGCGGTGGACTGCTAGAGTGGGCAGGCGCCATGTCCGACGAACGCAAGATCCCGCGCGGACGCCTCAGCCGCGTCGCCAAGCTCGCGCGGGCCGGAGCGACATCGGGGTTGGCGATGCTCCGCTCCAAGAGCGCATCCGGAGCCGCCGACAAGGTGGCCGGCATGCTCGGCGAGATGCGGGGCGTCGCGACGAAAGTCGGACAGATGGCCAGCTATGTCGACGGGCTCATCCCGCCGGAGC
>CAJXVA010000823.1 GCA_913061055.1 uncultured Pseudomonadota bacterium | reverse complement strand
CTGCCACACCAGCACCCGAAGCCGCCGTTCGAGCCGAGCGTGTCCGCCGCAAGCGAGGACGTCTCTTCTCCCTCGAGACCAACGCGGTCGTCACCCGCGAGCTCATTCCCACGACGTTCCTCGGATTCGACGCTGCGCTGGCGTTCGGCAACGACACCTTCGCGCTTCGGGCCGGCGGTGCGCTGCTCGGCGCCGCTTCGTTCCGACTCGCCGCCAATGAGGTCTCGAACGTGCTCGCCTACGGGTTGCTTGACGCGTGCGCAGGCAAGAAGACCCGTGAGCACCGCATCCGGATGTGCATCGGCGGCGAACTCGGTGGCTGGAAGCACTACTGGTCGGGCTACGGCCAGGGCGACACCGAGAACTCTCAGCACGTCGCCGGCACGCTCAAGGGCGACTACCGCTACGCGTTTACCCGGAATTTCGGTCTCCTGCTCGGAGTCGGGATGTCCGTTCCTGCGGTCGGGCCCCAGTTCCGAGGCCGCGACAACTTCGGCCGGACCACGCCCGTGCTCGTCCCCGGTCCGATCGCCGGCACGTTGCGCATCGGCGGCACGTTCGGGTTCGGCTGATCGAGCAGGCTTCGGTCTGCACGAGGCAAGCGCGCACCTTCGCGTCTGGGGCACGCAGGACCGGGCTGCTGGGTTGGCGTAGACTCGCCGGATGAACGGTGGAGAGCTGATCGCCGAGGTCCTCAAGCGTCAAGGCGTGGAGTTCCTGTTCACGCTCTGCGGAGGACACATCTCGCCCATCCTCGTTGGGGCGAAGGCGCGTGGCATCCAGGTCGTCGACGTTCGGCATGAAGCCAACGCGGTCTTTGCTGCCGACTCCGTCTCCCGCATGACGGGCATCCCCGGGGTCGCGGCCGTCACCGCAGGTCCGGGGGTGACCAACACCATCACGGCGATCAAGAACGCCCAGATGGCTCAGTCCCCGCTCGTGCTCCTGGGCGGGGCGACGGCGACCATTCTCAAGGGCCGCGGCTCGCTGCAGGACATCGACCAGATGGCGCTGATCAGCCCGCACGTGAAGTTCGCGGCCGCCGTCACGCGCGTCCGCGACCTGCCCCGCACGCTGGAGCGCGCCTTCGAGATCGCCCAGGAGGGCGTCCCGGGACCGGTCTTCGTCGAGTGCCCCGTCGACCTGCTCTACGACGAACCGGTCGTACGCGAGATGTTCGGCGCCAAGTCAGCGTCCCAGGTGAAGGGCCCCGCCGACGTCGCCCTGCAGCTGTACATGCGCTACTACCTCGCCAAGACGTTCGCAGGAAGTCGGCGGGCCAAGGCCGGGGCCAAGGTCCAACCGGAGGTCCCCACCGCGTTCCCAGCCGCTGTGACGCGGGCCGCCGAACTGTTGGGCAAGGCCAAGCGCCCGGTCATCGTCGTCGGATCGCAGGCCACGCTCGGCGGACCCCAAGAGACCCAGCGCTTGGCAGAATCGTTGGGTCGACTCGGGGCACCGGTCTACCTCTCCGGGATGGCTCGCGGCCTGATGGGTCGAGAGCACGACGTCTGGTTCCGGCACAAGCGAACCAAAGCGCTGGGTGAGGCGGACCTGGTGATCCTCGCCGGAGTGCCCAACGACTTCCGGCTGAACTACGGCCTGCAGATCTCTCGCAAGGCCACCTTGATCTCGGTCAACCGCAGCGCCGTCGACCTCCGAAAGAACCGCAAGCCCAAGCTGGGCGCCCTCGCCGACCCGAGCGATTTCTTGTGCCGCCTCAGCGCGGAAGCCTCGCTCGACCCCGAAACGCTGCGCCCCTGGCTCGACCGACTACGCACCCGCGACGGAGACCGAAACGCGCAGATCGACGAGCAGTCTGCGGTCGAGACCGAGTTGGTCAATCCGCTCGCGCTTTGCCAATCCTTGGAAGACAACCTCGCGGACGACAGCATCCTGGTCGCGGACGGCGGAGACTTTGTCGCGACGGCGTCCTACATCATGTCGCCTCGGGCCCCCCTGTCGTGGCTCGATCCCGGACCCTTTGGCACGCTTGGCGTCGGTGCCGGTTTCGCCTTGGGTGCGAAGCTCTGCCGGCCCGATGCAGAGGTGTGGCTGCTGTACGGGGATGGCTCCGCCGGCTACACCATCCCCGAATTCGACAGCTTCGTTCGGCACGGCCTGCCGGTGATCGCCGTGGTGGGCAACGACGCCAGCTGGGCACAGATCGCCCGGGACCAGGTCGAGATTCTCAAGGATGACGTCGGGACCGTCCTCGCGCGGACCGACTATCACAAGGTCGCGGAGGGCTTTGGCGCCAAGGGACTGCTGCTCGACGACCCGGCGAACATCGAGTCCACGATCGCGGAGGCGAAAACCTTGGCGGCGCAGGGTCACCCCGTGTTGATCAACGCGCACATCGGAAAGACCGAGTTCCGCAAGGGCTCGATCTCCATGTAGCCGACTCAGGAACCGTCCAGCGCCTGCGATCGGGCGTTGCGGCGTTTCTGCGCTGTGGCCGGATCCTCAAACGCGTGCAGCCACGCCTGGTCGATGAGCGTCTTGGCCAGCCTCATCGGCAGCGAGCTCCGATCCGACATGTCCTTGCGCCGATAGGTGTAGATCGTCTTCTGCTTCCACGGATTGAACCCCTTCGTCCCGAGGCTGGCATCGGCGTCGAGGAAGATCTGCGACGTGGGGACGACGATGCGATGCGTCGTCTCCCCTTGCGTCACACTCCACACCGCCACGACGTGGTTCCACTCCGGCCAGAACAACCCCAGCTTGTCCACGCCGAGCTTCCGGCCGAGAAAGGCGAACAGCGCCGAGAGTTCGTCACACTCGGCGGTCGCGGTGGGCAGCAGATCGCCCGCGGCGTCGAACAGCTCGGGGGCGGCTTGCCACTGGGCCCAGATCTCCTCTGAGTTCGGCTTGCGGTTCGTGATGTCCCAGCGCAGGTGCCACCACCCCCCGTCCCGCGTCGCCTCGAAGACCAGTTTCACCCGGGTGAAGTCCCGCCGCAGGGACGCAGTCGGCGCGAGCCCACGAGACCTCTCTACATCTCGTATGCCGTCTTCTGCTTGAAAAAAAA
>CAJXVA010000822.1 GCA_913061055.1 uncultured Pseudomonadota bacterium | reverse complement strand
TACGAGATGTAGAGAGGTCTCGTGGGCTCGGAGATGTGTATAAGAGACAGCCCCGGGGACGCTCGCTGGCCGTCGCTGTTGAATGATACTCAGACCTGCGCTGCGTTCGTGGAGTGGGCGACCCACCACCCGAAGTGGTGCCACGACGTGGCCGATGTCGCGGAGCGTATCTGCGCCAAACCGCTCGAAGCCGCCGCGGCGATCCTCGCCAGCATCACCGCGGAATCCCTCGAAGAGTAGGGCGCCCCCCACCGTTCCGAGGCTTCCCGGCGTACCATCGTGGCGTGCGGCACTCGAAGCTGATGGTGGTCTTCGTTCTCGGCGCTGCCGGGTGCTTCAACCCGGAGCCACCCTCGGAGACCGGGTCGGACGCGACGGGGTCGAGCACGAGTGGTGCGACATCGGAGGGCATGCTGACGACCTCAACCGATCCGTCGGTCGGGGCCTCGGAGTCGGGACCCGGCGTCTGTGAAGCGTGCGTCGCAGACCCTCCCGAGGGCTGGCAAGGACCGCTCGTTCTGGGCGCAGGAGAGACCGCCCCCAGTTGCGCCGCGCCCTACACCGCCGTCGTCTTCCAAGCCGCCGAGGACATCTCCGGCGACGATGCATCGTGCGGCTGCGAGTGCGGCGACCCCGAGGTCGACTGTGACTCGCTGCAGATCCAGTACGGCAACGCGTGCGCCGGACCGTTCAACATCGAGAGCTTCGCCGACGCCGAGGTTTGCCACAACACGACGGCGCAGGGCCCTTCGATCGGGGCATTCTTTGCGCCGATCTCCGGGACCGAGGTGTGCCCGCCCTCGTTGGTCCGAACGATCCCCGCTCCGAGTCTCACCGAAATTGTGCTGTGTGGCGGTGCCCTCTCGCAGGGCACGTGCGGAGCCGACGAGCTGTGTGCGGGCGCCATTCCCGATGGCTTTGACGCGTCGCTTTGTGTGGCGCAAGACGGGGAGCACGAGTGCCCCGAGGGCTACCCCAACGCGCGTACCGCGTTTGGGGATGTTGCCGACTCCCGCGATTGCACCGAGTGTTCATGCGCGTCCGGAGACAACTTCGAGTGCTCGGCCGAGCTCGAGCTGTTCCCCGAGGTCGATTGTGGGGGCACGCAGACCGCCGGTGCCTCCGGGTTCGACAGCTGCTTCGACACCCCGGAATCCATCCGATTCGCCGAGCCTTCTGTGACCGGGGACTGCACACCATCATCGGTCGAAGCGGTGGGCACCGTCGTTGGAGACGAGCCGATCACGATCTGCTGCCAATAGACCAACTTGGGCAGTGGTCTTGCTCAACTCGAGCAAGCCTGGGTCCCCGGGTTGAGAAACATCGTTCACATCCCAGCACGTCCTGCGGTGGCATGGCCCTTGCTCTGTGAACGGGCGTGAGCACGTTTCAGTGGTTCGGTGACGTTCACCCGTTCCCTCCTGGCTTCGAGGGTCTGCAGATCGACGACTGGTATCTGCGATTCGCGCGGATCCAGGAGCGTCTGAGCCAAGTCAACGACCTCGACGTGCCTGAGATGCTGGATGCGGATGGGGACGAGCTGGACCCCAAGGAGGTGCTGCTGATCCGCGAGTATGGCTTCCAATCCTGGGGGCAGTTCGAGGCGTTCCGGGATTGGTCCGGGTACAGCTGGGCCCACCACATGGGTGAGGAACCAGGGATGTTGACGGCTCGGATGACGAAGATGTCCCAACAGGCGTTGTTGAAGGAAAAGGCCGACGCAGAGTCCGAGCCCGCGACGTTCGAGGCCTTCGTGCAGGTCCAGGAGGCGATGAACGCGGCACACAAGCGCGGCGTGGATGCGGCCCTCGTGCTCGCCGAGTTCGGACTGACACCCACCGACTTCGGCAACCTCGGTGCATACTGGAACAAGAAAATGCAGGCTGAGACGATGATGTACCACCAGCTCTACTCCGAGTACTCGACGAAGTACCGCGCCCTGTATGGAGGTGCTTGAGTGAACCCTGCATGGGCTGCCCTGGTGGGACGCTGGGACGCCGCGCGCGAGTCGATTCTCGCTCGTCTCGATAGCGTGCTCTCGGAGTCGACGGCGGTGAGCGAGCCGATCGTCGCTGGAATCACCACCGACGCCAGCGCGCTTGCGCGGATGTGGCAACCGGTCGAAGCCAAAATGCATGCGATGACCGGCGAAGTGTCGGACGCGTGGGATGCCATCAGCGACGAGATGTCCGAGCTCGACGGCGCGCCCGACAATGGCGTGCGTGTCGAGGGCATCAAGCGGGATGCCACCACGACCGAGATCGAGATCCGTCATGCCCGTGCCCGTGCGGCGATCTTCGCCAAGGTCGCGGTCGCGATGCACAACCACGCTCGGACCAGTGGGGACCCTGCTGCGGTTCAGATGTTCGCGCACAGCGGTGCCGTGTTTCTCGCCGAGCAGGCGGCGATCGAGCACTGGGCCGGGATGAAGACCGCCGAGACCAAGATCCACGCCTATCGCAACAAGAAGGCCGTGCCGATGCAGCTGCTGACGTACTACGCGCAGGTGTCGGCCAGCTATTGGCGGGTTCGCTACAGCACCGAGGCCAAGTACAACCAAACCCTGCGGGCGTCGCTCGAGACCAAGATCGCGAACTTCACCAAGGAGTCGCACAAGTTGCTGCTGGAACACCCGCAGTGGCGAGCCGCGCAGTCGTAGGGGCGGTTCGATCTTCCGCGGCGGGTGGCACGACGGGCTGCTACGGTACGCGGCGTGTCGGCTGTCGCCGGGGTTGTTGTGGCCATGCTCGCTGCGTCGCCGCAGGTGTCTCAACAGGGACGCTGCGCTGACACGAGCGTTGAGCAGGCGGTCGCCGGGCTGCTGGAGGCCAAGCCGGTGGATGGGTCCGGTTGGCGCGTGAGGGTCGAGGTCGTGGAGGAGGACGGCCCTCTGTACGTCGCCAACATCGAGATCGAGGATCCCGAGGGCGGGGTGGCTGTGCGGAGCGTGTCGAGCCCGAGCTGCGAGGTCGCCATCGACGCGGTTGCGTTCATCGTCGCGACTGCGTTGGCTGAAGAGTCATTGCTGCCCGAGCC
>CAJXVA010000821.1 GCA_913061055.1 uncultured Pseudomonadota bacterium | reverse complement strand
TCCCCGAGCCACTCGCACCGAACTGCGTGTCCTCGAGCGCAACGCCAGCGGGCGCTTCGGCGGCGCCGGTGGCCGACTGTTCGAACACGACGGCCAGCGTCAGAGCATCGCCGTCCTTCGACTCCAGCGTGTAGGTGGCCCGCTGTTCGATCGGGATGCCGCTGAGCTCGAAGTGTGTCGTGCTCGACCAGCTCCCGCCGACGCCCACCGCCTCTTCGGGAAACGCGACAAACAGTTGGCTGAACGATTGCTGAAAGCCAGCCAGGCTCGGGCGCAGGTTGGGCGTCGGAACGTCCGGCAAGACGTACTCGGCGGCGCGCCCCAGCCGGTCGAGATGGACCTTCTGTCTTCCCTGGCGATAACCGCGCCCGCGGGGTGAACGGGCATGGGACCGAAAGGTTCCCGGGTGCCCCGAGGTGGGATGGTGTGTCCCCAAAAGGGCGAATTTGTACCCTGGGGCCCCGAATCCGCAGCACAGCGCGGCATTTGGCGCGGTGACACGGGATCCCAGGTCCGATAATGTGGCCGCGCCGTGCAACGTCCGCGTTTCATGTCCGTCGTGTTCTCTGGCCTCCGCATGGGCGGCGCACTCGCCCTCGTCGGCGGGCTGTCGGTTGGGTTGGCGGTCGGGTTGGCGGGCGGCTGCACCGGAGAGTTCGGGGAGACGCAAGCGCGGCCCAAGGTCCTGCGTCCCACGACGGCAAAGCTGTCCGAGCCCTCGACGCCCGAGCCCCCGGTTCAGGCGCCGGACACCTATCGGCTCAAAGAGATGACGAAGACCGCGGTGGTGAAGCCGCTGGTCTCGTACCCCGAGCGGGACTTCGACCTCTCCGAGGTTCGCTGGACCGTGCCCAAGACGATGGCTGTTGCGGACCTCGCTTCGCAGTGGGGACTTCCCGCCAAGATGCTCCGCAAGCTCAACCCCGCGCTTCGAGGCCACAAGCGGGTCCGTGAAGGCGACGACCTCCGGGTCTACGCGGCGGATCTCGCCGAGCCCACCCGAAGCCTTGGCGCGCCCAACCGCGGCAAGCTCGAGGGCGGCGTACCGCTGCCCGAAGGTGAGTCCTGGCGTCTGCGTCAGCGCAGGGTCCGGGTCTACGGAAACAAGGTCATGGTCGAGAGCCTCATGCAGGCTTTTGAGGCCTACGGCGCGGCCTTCACGGACGCTCCGGAGGTTCGGCTGGGGGATCTCTCCGACCGGAACGGCGGGCGCCTGTCCCCGCACAAGTCGCACCGGACCGGTCGCGACGTCGACATCGGCTACGTGCTGCTCCCCGGGTCCCGTGGTGAGCGGTACTGGCAGCGGGCCGACGAGCAGAGCTTCGACGTCGAGAAGAACTGGTTCCTCGTCAAAGCGCTCATCGAGACCGGCAACGTCCAGCAGATCTTCATGAGCGTCCGCTTGCAGAAGCTCATCATGCCGTTGGCCGAACGAGAGCTCTCCCCCGAGCAGATGGCGCGCTACTTCCGTCGCGCCAACCCCGACCCGCGCAGCCCCTCGGTGATCAAGCACTGGAAGGGCCACCTCGACCACATGCACGTCCGCTTCCGCTGCGAAGAGGGCAACGCACGCTGCGTCTCTCGATCCCGGTAAGCGGGCCCCGCGACGGTGGACGGCGTCAGTATCCGGCCGGGATCGTCCCGTGAAGGAAGCTGATCGTGTTCGGATGCCACAGACGTGACCAGTGGGCGTCGGTCGGCGACTGCGGGCTGCCGTCCTTGAGTCCTTCGCGGACCGACCACCGCGGCGTTTGGCCCGGCGACAGCGTATGCAGACCGCTCTGCCAGTGGCTGATGATGAAGGTGTGGCCAGCGACCCGGCAGTTCATCCGATCGGTGAAGCGCTGGGCGAACTCTTGGCCCGGTACACACCCCAGGGTTTCGCAGGTCCGGAACCACACGGTGGAGCGCCCCTGCGGGAGCAGCCGGTCCGCGATGCGGTCCAGGGCAGGGGCCCAACGATGGTTCGCCTGCAGCGCGTCCGCGTCGAAGGCCTGGGTGTCGACGCGGGCCAGTCCCCACTTCCCGTGACCCCAGTACTGAATCTCGGAGATCGGAGCGTCGCCGCCGACGGTCCCGAGCCATTGCAACGCGTCGTCCCAGCTGCTCACCCCAATGGCGTGGTCGATACGGCCCAGCGCGCTGTACAGGATCTTGCCCGAGCCCCAGGCATGCGACAGCCCAGGCCGATGACGTCTGCCCGTGCAGGTCCGGTCGTAGACCATGAGCCGGAGCCCGTCTCGTGCCTCAGCCAGCGGCCGACCCACCTCTCACGCACAACACGAGGTTGTCTCGACCACGCGTGACGACGCGGCTGCGCTTCGCGTACCAAACCAGCGGTGTATCGCCGAACGTGTCGGCGGGGGTTGCAGACCAGTAGTAGCCGCGCTGGGTCATCTGGGCGTCCGTGAGGGACATCAGTTCGCCAACCGCGGGCAGACGCCACGCGTCGAGCCCCCCCAGTTCGAGGCCCCCGCAATGCTCTTTGGCAGCCTCCCACGACAGGGGCCCCTCGGTGTTGGACACCAGCAGCACGTCCAGCCCGCGGATCGTTCGAGTCCGCAGCGCGTGGCCGATCCGCGTCGGTCCCTCGCCAGGGGCGGGTGCCTCCTGCTCATCGGTCTCAGGCGGGGAGTCCGGGTCCTCGTCCTTGGCCTTCGCAGTGTCGTTCTCTGCCTCTGCGGCGGACGTGTCGCCATCCTTGGCGGTCTCGGACTTGGCGAGTGCCGTGTCGTCTTCGGTCTCCTCGTCGTCGCCACCGCTCACAGCGATCGCGATGACCCCCACGAGCAACAGCGCCGCTCCACCGACGCCGATCCAAAGCCATGGCGGCTTCTTCGCCGCGCCATCGTCGTCGTCGTCGGGCAACACGGTCGCTGTGGCCCGAACGGTTCCGCCGGCGAGGTCTGCCGGCGCGGCGTCGCTCGGAGGTGGGGCAGCGGGCGGGGCTGCGTCGTCCTCGCCGGTGAAGCCGGCAGCGAGCAGCGCTTCTCGGCTGACGATCGCGGTGTCCCCAGTCCGGATCGCATCGAGCGTCGAGCGGGGAATGACCGGGGAGACG
>CAJXVA010000820.1 GCA_913061055.1 uncultured Pseudomonadota bacterium | reverse complement strand
GAGCCTCGCGACCCTGGCCGTAAGGTGCAGGGGTCTACGTCCGTGAGGGCCAGGGGCGACGGAGCGTTTTGAGGAGCACGAGCCTCAGATGAGCCGAGGAGACGGAACAGGCCCGGTAGGGCCACACACTACTTCCAGACTGGTTCCTCCCCGCCAGACTGGTTCCTCCCCGAGCTGACGGCCGAGCTGTTCGAGCCGTACGACGACCCGGACCGAGACACGGCGACCCCGGGGTTGCACCTTCACGCCCGAATCGTGGGGGCCGGCGAGGGATGGGACGTCTCGGTGGTCGTGGATGTGCCAGACTGCGGCGACCGGGATTGCTTCTGTCCGTGTGAGTGAATCCGGAGGGTCAGCAATGCCAGAGTTTTCCCTCACTTCGAATAGCGGCAGAGAACAGACTACATTTCGTCTCGACGACTGCGACCTGGACCGTCCATCGTGCACCTTGAGCGTTCATTCCTCAGCCCAGTTCTGGGATGCGAGAGCCGACATCGGTGGCGCTGGGCTTGTGCCTGAGCGCACCGTCGAGTTCCATCAAGTCGGCACGGATTGGCAGCGACTGGGGGGACTCAACGCGTCGTTGCGTGAGTGGCTTCGCTCGGCGATGCCGTTCGGGGCGGTTCTCGCGAACAACGATCGATCAAAGCTCGGCGTCCAGATCGGCGTCAGTGCGGATCTGATTTCATCGGCCGACAAGCCTGTGTTCTCCCTAACCTACGAGGTGGGAACAATGGTCAGACTGAGTTGGCGCTACGTCGTGGATCAGAGTTGCATCAGGGTCTTCTCCGACGAGCTCGGAACCGTATTGTCGCTCCGGCGATGAACAGACCTGGATGCATCCGGCGGCACCGCCTGGCCGACTGAGCCCCTCACCCCTCCGGCTCGAAGTCCTGACAGATCTGGTCGATGCTCTCGGTCAGCACCGTCTCCACGACCATCGGGATGTTCGCTCCGCACAGGTCGGCGGTGATGCCCTGGTCGCCGAGCATGTCCGCGAACTCGTACAGCCGCGTGGCGTGAAAGACGTCGCAGTCGAACTTCCCACACCCACAGCTTCCCGGCTGGCCGCAGAAGTTCAGGCCGGCGGCTGAGCTCGGGTCTCCGGCGACGCTGATCACGGCGACCCCGTCCTCCTGACCCGCCTTGACGGTGTCTACCAGCAACCCGCGCAGCGCCCCGAGGTCACTCGGTGGCGTGGTGCAGCCAAGACCACACGTGTTCCCGCCAAGCTGATCGTACGCACCAAAGTCGTCGACGTCGGTCACGAGCACCAACACCAGCAGGGCATCATCACGAACAAACTCGGTCGTGTCCGCGACCAGCAGGTTCACCGCCGACGTCAGCACGTGCTCGCACCCCGCGGCCGGATCCCCAAGCCCACCGATCTGCCCGGCCGCCCCATTGAACGCCAGCGACATCAACTCCAGATCCGTCACCGTCGAGTCGAACCACGGGTCCGGCTCCAACCAGCCCAGCGGCGTCAGAAACCCGTGGTCGTTCGCCGTCGTCAGCCCGACGCGGTAGTCGATGCCCCCGCCGTTGAGGCCTTCGAGCGTGACCAAGATCTGACTGAAGGCGTTGGTCGCAGCCAACGCCGCCCGCTCCTCGTTCATGGATCCGGAGGAGTCGAGCGCGAACAGAATGTCGATCGCCTGGCAGCCGGAGGTGGGCCCAATGCCGGTCTCGCCGTTGCCCACGTCGAGGATGAGTCCGCCGCCGCTGGTGTCGGCGCTGTCCGACGACGTTGACGAGGTGGCGGTGGTCGGTGTGGTGGTCACGCCCGCGCTGGGGTCGGTGCTGGTCGAGCCTCCGGTAGGCGGTTGGCCAGAGGTCGCGTTGTCGACGACGACGCAGACCTCCCCCGCGCACGACAGACCCGGATCACAGCCGCCGCCTTCGGTGCACGCGCAGTCGATGGAGCCCACCGTGCAGCTCTGCCCCGTGTCCGAGTCACACGCCAAGGCGGTGCTCAGCAGTCCGCCCCCAAGAAGTCCCAGTCCAATGATCAAGCCCCGCATCCACAACCATCGTCGCGCCCCGGGAGCCGCGCTGGCAAGGCCTACACCGGTGCCGGCACTCAGGGATTGTCGGGCGCACCAGCCGGAACGTCCGGTCTGGCCGAGCGTGGCTCGATGACGTAGCGGTGAAACGCCCACGCAGCGCCGAACCAGGCCATGCCGAGGAACACCGAAGGATCGAGGTCCTTGGCCAACATCACCAACACGAACACGCTCGAGCCCGCGTACAGCAGCGGAGTGACGGGGTAGCCCCAGGTACGGTAGGGGCGGTGCATGTCGGGCAGTTTCTTCCGCAGCACAAACACCGCCATGACCGTCATGGTCCCGGTAATCAGCATCGCCGCGGAGGTGTAGTTGACCAGCTGCTCGAAGCCCTGAGAGAGGATCAACAAGATGGCCAAGCCCGCCTGCATCCACAGCGCGACCGCGGGCGTGCCGAAGCGTCCCAGATGCCCGGCCTGCCGAACGCAGTGACCGTCTTTTGCCATCGCGTAGGCGATACGCGAGCCCGTGATGACCGTGCCGTTGATCGACCCGAGCATCGCGAGAAGGATCAGCGTGGTCACGACGAGCACGCCGAACCCACCGAACAACGACTGCGCGGCCGCGGTCCCAGCCTCACCCGTGTTCGCGAGGTCGTCCATCGAGAACACCGTCAGGAACCCGACGCAGAGCATGAAGTACAGGACGGTGACGCCCAGCGTTCCGCCCACCAGTGCCCGCGGCAGGTTGCGTCCAGGGTTTCGGATCTCGCCGCCCACGAAGATCGCAGCGTTCCAGCCCGAGTACGCGAAGTAGACCGGCAAGAACGCGAGCGCGATGGCGGAGATGCCCGGCAGCTCGAACGTCTGAGGCGTGGCAGCCGACCACGCGCCCTCATGCTCGGAGAACAGCAACACGGCGACGCTGACCACGACGAGGATCGCGATCGGCACGCCGGTGAGCGCGACCTGAAAACGACCCGAGAGCACCACGCCCACGTGGTTGAGGGCGGTCAGCGTGACGACAATGCCGATCGCCCAGAACATCGTCGGGTCCATCGGCAGGCCCAGCGTCGCCGTG
>CAJXVA010000819.1 GCA_913061055.1 uncultured Pseudomonadota bacterium | reverse complement strand
AGATCTACACTAGATCGCTCGTCGGCAGCGTCAGATGTGTATAAGAGACAGCCCGCATACGTTGCGACGCCTGGTTGGTACAGATGCCCCAGGACCGAGCCCACGTTGAGCACGCCACCATGCCCGCGCTCGACCATCCCGAGCACGAGCCTCCCGGTCAGCTGAACCACCGCGCTCACGTTGACCGCGATCATCTGCTGCAGCTTCGGGAGCTCGGCGTCCTCGAGACGGGCGCGATCACCAAACCCAGCGTTGTTGATGAGCACGTCGACCCCACCCTCTTCGACCAAACGGTCGCACAGGGCGTCGACCGCTTGGGCGTCGGCCAGGTCGCACGTCACGACGTCGACCTCGAGCCCGATGCGTACGCGAAGCAGCTCGTCCGCCAGCGTCTCGAGCCGCTCGGTGCGTCGCGCGACGAGAATGATGCGACGAGCCTCGACGCAGACCCGGCGTGCAAGTGCACGCCCGATTCCCGCCGAGGCTCCCGTAATGAGCACCGTGCCCGACAGGGGCGGTCGCTCTGTCACGATTGAATCAGGACGCCGGAGGCCGTCAGGACGTGCTCGGTGCGCTCGCCCGAGACCTTGTCCGGATCGCCGCCGCCGTCCTTCTCCAGGTGCTTGACCTGGTCTTCGTTGAACGTGCGCGACGTGAGCGTGCCTTCGACCTGGACCTTCTTGCCCCGGCTATCCATGGGCACGTTGAATCCGTGGTCCTTCATCAGGATGCGGGCCGAGACGTCGCCGTCCTTGACGACCATCCAGCACCCCTTCTTCTGACAGACCGCCTCGACCTCTCCGGAGACCAGAATGCCGTCCTTGGACTCGGCCTCGATCGCCTTGGCCAGCGGCACCGGGTCGGTGGTGGTGGAGAACGGGTCACCAAAGTGACCGTCGGTCTTGGCCGCGAGCGTGCCTTCGCCGTCGGCCTGCTCGCCGTGGGGGCACCCTTCCTCAGCCTCGGCGTGCGCGGCATCCTTCTCGCCCTCGGCGTAGATGCAGCCGTTGGCCTCGCCGTCCTCGGCCTTTTCGGGTTCGGCGACGGCGGCGACCTTGTCGGCCGCCTTCTCGCCGTCCTTGTCGGACGCCTCGGTCTTCGCCTTGGCCGCATCCGCCGACTTGTCGGCAGCGGGCTTCGAGCTATCGCAAGCCGTGACCGCGAGGATGCAGGAAATCAGCGCAAGCTTCTTCATCGCCACGGAATGTTCCCTGAAACGCTCTGGAGCGCAACGCGACCGGGCTCACACCGGTCACGCGATATGCTGCATGACGTCCGGTTTCAACCGGCTGAGGCGCCGCCGCCCGCAGAACCGCCCGCGGAGGCGCTCGCGGAGGCTTTCACCTCGACGGAGACATTGACATTCGCTTTCACGCTGGCCGCCGCGTCGAACGCAGCCTTGAATGGCGCAGCAACACACGCGGTCACCCGCGCACCGATCGCCGGAGAGGCCTTGAGTTGGCCCACCGTCGCCTGCACGCCATCGACAACCGCCTTGGCATCCGCAGCGACCGACAACGCCTGGTCCTTCATGCCGATCGCGATGTTGAGGACGGCTGGCAGGTTGGCCTCGAGCGCAGCTTTGTACTGAGCCGCGAGCTTGGCATCGGCAGCACCTTCAATGCGGACCGCGATCCGAGGCGGTGTGCACTCGACCTCGGCTTGGACCGACGCGTCACAGTGCGCGTTGCACTCCGCGCTAGCCTTCGGTGGGGTCATTTCGCCCTCGCACTTGGGTGCCTTCATCTCGACCGAGCAGTCACCGCGGCAGGTGCCTTCGCACGAGGCCGCGGCCGACATCTCGCAGCTTCCGCCGCATTCGCCGCCGCACGAGCCCTCAGCGCCCGCACTGCAAGATCCCTTGCATTTGCCTTCACACGCAGCGCTATCGACCTTCTTGCCGTCGCACTTCCCGGTGCACTCTCCAGCGCAAGACCCCTTGAACTTCGCCGAACAGCTCCCGCTGCAGGTGCCTTCGCAGCTTGCTGCAGCCGACATTTCGCAGGTCCCCGAACACTCGGCCTCGCACGATCCCGAGAGTTTCCCGGCCTCGCACTCCACCTTCACGCTGCCGGGCTCGATCGATGCGTCGCACTCCGCGGCGCAGTCGGCCATCGCGTCCATCGACGCCGCGCAGTGCGGCGGCTGAACGTCCAGGGCGATCTTGAAGCCCGCCCCCAGCTTGCCCTTGATGTCGACCATCGCCTTCATGGCCGCTTCGCAGGCAGCCTTGCCCGTCGCGAAATCGCCACCGCCGCCGAGATCCGTCGCGAGGCCTCCGCACGCGACCTTCAGGTCGGCGTCGAGCTTCTTGGCGAAGCCGTCGAGGCTGACCGCCGCCATCACGCCGGACTTCAGTTTTGCGCCCACGGCGGCATCGATGCCGAACTCAGCGGCCCAGTCGACCTTCGCGATCGCGGAGATCGACGTCACGTCGGGGCAGGATCCCGCAGCCTTCGCAACTCCCGCGACGTCTTTGGGGATGGCAGAACTCCCGGCACTGAGGTCGCAGGAGGCGACGAGCGCAGCTGGAGCAAGGGTGGCGAGAAGAAGCGTAGCGGTTTGGAGTCGCACCATGGGTCGTTTCCGGTGCGGAGCGTAACAGGCGCCTCTACGGCGGAATAGCGGCCACGCAGCCGTAGGTGGGCCCTCCTGGTGCATGCACCCACCCACGCCCTGCCCCCTGTGCCCGAGTCGGGCCAGCTGCGGATATGGGGTGGGCTCTTGGGTCCCTCAGTGGAATACTGACCCCCGAGAAAGCCGTCTTGGCCAGGGCAACGCGGCCAAGACCCCGACCATGGGTCCGTGCGTTGGAGGCGGCGGGACTTTTTCCGGCGCGACCTCGGTCCACGCCGAAGCCCCCATTCCGATGCCTTCCCCGCCCCCCACCTCCGAGGTCCAGGTCGAACCGCAGCTCGGCCGGTGGGCCGCGGCGTCCAACGTCCGGCGTGTCGTCGAGGAGAGCCTCACGCTCACCGCGGCACTCGGCGCGGCGACGCTGCTCGCCATCGGCCTGCGCCGGTTACCGGATGCGGCCACCCATATCGGCCTGGATCTTCGCTCCGCCCAAGGCGGACTCGAGACCGCCGGGAT
>CAJXVA010000818.1 GCA_913061055.1 uncultured Pseudomonadota bacterium | reverse complement strand
TCGCTCGTCGGCAGCGTCAGATGTGTATAAGAGACAGACCCCGTCCTTGGCTCGGTTGGCGCATGCCGCATCCCAGCGGTCGGCGCAGCAGTACGCGAAGTCTTCCTCCTCGCAGACGGACAGCGTGCAGGCTACGTCTGCGCAGCTGGGTGAGGTGTTCTCGGCGCAGCAGTTTCCGTCGCCCTCGCACACGTCGCAGAAGTCCTCGGCCAGGTCGGCACAGGTCTGGCTCCAACCGTCGGCGCAGTCGCCCTCCACGGCAGCGACCGCGGCGACGCAGGTGGGGTCGCTGCACTCGCCGGCACCGCAGCAATCGACCATACCGCCGTGGGCAACCCCCGGCTCGGCGCCGAAGCCCGCCGCGCCCGTGCTGCCGCCCTCGGTGTCTCCGCCGGTCCCGCCCTCGGTGTCCGTTCCACTGTCGTCGATGGGGTCAGGGTCGGGGTCGACGTCGACCTGGTCGAACGGACCGTCGGGGCAGAGGTTGTCGGCGGTGTAGTAGACCGTGCCGCGGTTCTCGGCGGTGACCGAGGAGATGCTGAAGCCCTTGCCGTCCACGGGCGTACCGTCGGCGTTCGCACACAGGGCGCGATAGCCCTGGATGTCGGTGGTGGTGGAGTTGTCCCACTTGATGACCACGGACCCGTCGCCGCCCGAGGCGCGAAAGTCGGTGGCGTTGATCGTGGGCGCAAGGAAGTCGTAGGTCAGTGACGGCGTGGTGCCCTCGGAGTTCGTGATCTCCGTCTGCGTCCCTTGGATGACGAACTCCGCCGACTGACAGTCGGTTTGGTTGCCGTCTTCAACGCAGATCCAGATACCGCCGTCTCCGGTCTGGGTCTCGCAGCCCGCGGCCGCCTCCGCCGTGTTGATGTCTCGTACGTTGCGGTTTGCGACGCCACTGGCCAGCCAGACCGGGTTGAATTCGAGGTCGATGTTGCGGGTGTAGGTGTTCGTGAAGTCGTTGATCGCCAGGGCGCACGGGAAAATCTGTTGGTTGTTGCCCGCCTCCGCGATACCGCAGTTGTTCCCGATGTAGGTCCGGACCGGCACCGAGTCCCGAGCTTCGCTGCTCTGCAGCCGCACCCGGGCCGACACCGCCTGACCGCATTCGCAGCGGGCCTTGTTCACGTAGCCGCGCAGATCGTTGGCGGTCATCTGGCGACCGCGCGTACCGTCCTCGTTGGTTGTCCAGTACTGGATCGTGAAGTCGTCCGCCGTCGGGGGGACGGCCTGGGCCGACTGGGCCTGCGCGAGCATCATCAGCCCCCCCAAAAGGGTGGCTCCCATTCGACCCATGGGACGACTGTATCGGACGCGGGCTGAGCTCATGATGAAGCGGGACGGCAGGTTGCAACGATGATGCCACCAAAGGATGCGAGGAGACGCACCGGTTGGCGATTCGAACGACGCGCATCGTGGACGAGATGGCCCGCAGCGGCAAGGGGGCGTGACGAAATGGCAATCGGGTCCGCCTCGAGGCGCCAGCGGCCACGATCGGGTCGGCCAATCGCTTCGCAAAGGTGCCATACTCTCTGCATGGGATTCGCGCGCACAGGGCGTGGCTCCCCCGAAGAAGAAGACACATGGGTTTCACGCGACTGGACGACGAAATCGAGTTCACCCTTCTCAAGGCGCGCCGGCTGTTTTTTTCCGGCGGCGTGGGCGGGG
Organism: uncultured Pseudomonadota bacterium; assembly: GCA_913061055.1. Classification (GTDB taxonomy): domain Bacteria; phylum Myxococcota_A; class Polyangia; order Nannocystales; family Nannocystaceae; genus CAJXVA01. Next base: position 1,430 of record CAJXVA010000818.1, on the reverse strand, counting down.
ACTCGGCCACCGATGCGATTCGCAAGCTCTGGTACCTGGAGCTGACGGGCAAAGGAGAGCCGATCACGCTGGTGATTAATAGCCCCGGAGGCTCGGTGGATGCCGGCTACGCGGTCTGGGATCAGGTCAAGCTGATCTCCTCGCCGGTGCGTACGCTGGTCACCGGGATGGCAGCTTCGATGGGCTCCATCCTCTCGCTGGTGGCGCCCAAGGGCAGCCGTTACGCGACCAAGAACGCCCGCTTCATGATCCACCAGCCCTCGATGGGCGGGATCACCGGTCCGGCGACCGACATCGCGATCACCGCCGAGGAGATCGTCAAGACCCGCGACAAGATCACGGACGTCTACGCCGAGGCCACCGGGCAGCCGCGAGAGAAGATCGTCAAGGCGCTCGACCGCGACACCTGGATGTCGCCCGAAGAGGCGCTCGACTTCGGGCTGATCGACAAGATCGTCGACACGTTCGACGACATCGGCGCCTGACCTCCGTGTGCGCACGGTCCCCGTCACCGGCGGGGACGCCCTCACGCCTTGCCGGAACGCTCGCATCAGCGCAGCGGCCCCGGCGGGGCGTTTCACGTTGGGGTCACGCCGACCCTCAGTCTTGGGCGCGAGCGTGCACGCTCTTGATCGCCGCGGCGATGGCCTCGGGGACCTCCTCTTGGAGGAAGTGTCCGGCTTCGGTGACCGTGAGCTCGGCCCGGGGGAGCTCGCGCTCGTGCCGACGCAGCGCCCGGCCCAAGATGGGATCGCGGGAGCCCCACACCAAGGCCGTCGGACCCTCGAAGCCCGAGAGCCATTCGCCGCCCTCGCGAAGGGCAAGCACCGAGGGGTGCTCGGGGCCATTGGGCACCATGCGGGCCAGGGCCAGCGGTCCCACGCGGTCGGCCGGACGACGCAGCGGCCAGCGATAGGCCTTGGCCACGCGGCCGCGAATGGATCGTCGATCCCCCTGCACAGCCCACATGGCGTTCTGCGGAAACCCAAGGCCCCGGAACGCGAGGTCGGACACCAACGGCAGCCGGGCAAACGCGTGGAAACTGGTGCCTCGGGGTCGCTTGGGAACGAAGACCGACGTGTTCCCGAGCACGATGCCGCGCACCCGGTCGGGCAGGGCGCGAGCGAGTTGCACCGCCAGCGGGCCGCCCCAGTCTTGGCCCACCACGATGAACGGGCCCGGGACGAGCGCCTTGGTCATCTCGACCAGCGTCTCGGCGTGGTTGACGATCGTGTGGTCGACCGCGCTTCGCAGTCGCGCGGAGAGCCCGAAGCCGAGCAGGTCGGGTGCCACGCACCGAAAGTCGGGCAGGGCGGCGATGACCTTGCGCCACAGGAACGACCAGGTCGGGTTGCCGTGCACGAAGACCACGGTCGGTGCCTCGGTCGGGCCTTCGTCGATGACGTGCATCGCCCGGCGCGCGTAGGGGC
>CAJXVA010000817.1 GCA_913061055.1 uncultured Pseudomonadota bacterium | reverse complement strand
TCGGCAGGCCTGCGTTCGGTACCTTCTATCCCTTCCGCTGCGCATCCCTTCGGGATGCTTCGCCGCCCTCGCTCCGAATCCTTCGCGAGCCACCGCGACGAGGCTGTGCGATGTGCTCTTAGAACCGCAGCCGTGTGCTGAGGCCGGCCATCGTGGGCGAGAGTACGGGCGTCACGATCGCTCGCTGCTGCGCTTGGTTCACCCGCTGTCCTCCCACGATCATCAGTGGGATGCCGATCAGCATGAAGGCGCCCCCGACGCCCAGCGACGCCACCGCGAAGTTCTCGCGACGTTCTGCCCGGCCTGCATAGCGTCGCTGCCGGGCTTCGTAGGTCGCCGATGCCGCGTTGTCCCTGGCTCGCTCCCGCAACAGGAGGGATGGGACACCAATGAGCACCGCGAGCGCAGCACCGACGCTGGTCAGTGCAATTCCGCCGGCGAGCATCTTCTCCCCGCCCTGAGGACTTGGTTCGGTGTCCTGCGGTGCGGCCGATGGTGGTGGTGGGCTCGATGCGGCCGTGGGTGGAGCGGCGGCCGCGGGAGGAACGGCGACCAGCCAGCCCAGCGCGAGGGCGGCCACGAACGCGGCGGGGCGGCGCATCATCGAGCCAACCCCTCGAAGTCGATCACGAGGAATTCGAACGTGTCGATTGCAGCTTCGTCGACGTAGACCCGGAACCTGGCCCGTCCGGGCGCGTGACCAAGAATCGTCCACCGGTCGCTCAGGATCGTTTGCTGGGCGGTTGCGGTGCCTGGGTCCAGCGCTTCGAGCCGGATGGACTCGGTGCCGGAGTATTGCGTCCGCCCCTGGGGACGCACGCGTACGGTGACGGCTCCACCGGTGGTGAGCTGGGCTTGCTCGCCTTCGAACGGGACGCCGGGATCCCGGTGCGTGACCGAGATGGTGGCGGTGTCGAACGGCTCCGTGCACGCCGAAAGCACAAGGAGTACGCCGAGCACACGTCTCATCGTCCACCTCCGCCGGTGGTGCTCGCGGAATCCGTCTCACCCGTGGTCGAGCTGCCGCTCGGTGTATCGGTATCGGTATCGGTATCGGTATCGGTATCGGTATCGCTATCCGGACTCGGGGGGACGGTTGGGTTGGTTCGTCCACCGACAACCCGGACGGTGAAGACCTGTTCGTGCCCAGCACCGGTGACTCGAAGCTCGGTCTCACCGGTGCGTACGGCGGTCAGCGTCGTCTCATCGCGGCTCGTCCCGACCAGCTCCACAATGGAGGCGTCTGACGAGGCGAGGGCATACGACCCCTCACCAAACAACGGCGACTCTCCCCCTCGGAAGGGCCTCACCACGACGCGCTCCTCGGACCCGATCGGCAGCACGATCGTCCCGTTTGTGCAGCTGTCGGGGTCGCTCGCGGTCGTGCAGTTGTCGATCGACAGGGGCGTCCCCAGGGACTCGAGGGCGAACCGGTCGGGTTGGTAGAAGTACAGATGGGCGTAGTCGATCACGAATCCGTCGCCATCATTGCTTCGGGCGAGGACGGTCCGAACCTCCGCACCGGTGCTCGATGCGGCTCGAGAGGTGTGCACCTCGAGGTGGGCTCCCTTGTCTCGATTGGGGAAGTCCTTGCGCAGGTCCACCTCGAACTCGACGAGCGTCTCGGTCCCCTTCAGGAGCGCCGGGACGTCGGTCAGGTCCGAACACCCGGAGTCGGACAAGGTCAGGTCACACCGGAGGACGAACTCGGCGAAACCGAGCACACCCGAGAGCGAAGGACCGTCGTCATCGATCTCGGGGAAGCTGCACGCAACCAATCCGAGAGTGAGCGCCATCGTCAGGGGCCTACGCAGCATCATCGTTTTCCAAGCCAAACGGTTCATCCCTTCCGTGGATGGGGTAGCCCCTCGAGTGTCCCGTGGCTGCGGCGTAACCGCAATGCTCCCAGTCACCACAAGGGGTTTTCAGACCCGCTGGCTTCCCCTTGCCCGCTTCGGCCACCGTGGTAGGTTCCGGCCGCAATGGACGCAGGTGCAAATCGCGGTTTTCGCCGATACGCGACCGTCATCGTCGCGTACCTGCTGTTCGTGATCCTGTTTGGCGCTTGGGTTCGCATCTCGCACAGTGGTGCCGGGTGTGGGTCTCACTGGCCGACATGCAACGGCGTCATCGTGCCGGTCTCGCCGGGTATCGAGACCATCATCGAGTTCACGCACCGGGTCACGAGCGGGCTCCTGGGCCCGATGATGATCGTGCTGGTGGCATGGTCGGTTCGGCGCTTTGGCCGAAGTCGGGTCACGGTGACTGCCGTCGTGACCATGGTGTTCGTCGTGCTCGAAGCGCTCATCGGTGCCGGATTGGTGCTCAAGGAGCTCGTTGCCGACAACGACTCCGTCCCCCGTGCAGTCATCATTTCGCTGCACCTGGTCAACACCCTGATCCTCACCGGATCGGCCATTCTCACGGTGTGGTGGAGCCAAGACGATCGCAAGCTGAGCTTCTCCGCATTGGGGCCGGGGTCCTGGCTGCTCCTGGCCGGACTCCTGGCGCTCTTGGTGACGAGCATGACCGGCGCGGTGACTGCACTTGGCGACACGCTGTTCCCGGTGAATCCTAGCGCTGACGCGATGCTGTCCCACGTGCGAGACGAGCTCTCGTCCGCCAACCACTTCCTGGTGCGATTGCGGATCGTGCACCCGGTGGTCGCCGTCGTCGCCGCGGGTGTGCTCTATGGTGTGGGCGCCTGGGCGCGGGAGTATGCCCGCGATCCGCTCACGCCTCGTCTTGCGCGAGCCCTGCAGCACGCCATCATTGCGCAGGTTGTCGTCGGAATTACGACGATCGGCCTGGCGGCGCCGGGCTTCATGCAGCTCCTCCACCTGTTGATGGCGCAAATCGTTTGGATGGCAGCGGTCTTGACCGCAGCGTCCGCCTGGGCCGGCGCTCGCTGATTGGCCGCAGCCGGCCCTTCGTGCGACGCTCTGCGCGTGAACTTGAAGCGGTCGATTCTCGGAGCGAGCCTGTCTTGTTGGGTGGTCGCGTGTGGTTCGGACGGCGGCGGTGCCGACACCGACACCGACACCGAGGACGCGTCGCCAACCTCGTCCAGCGCCGGCTCTCAGACGTCCCCGACCGACCCCGACGATGATGAC
>CAJXVA010000816.1 GCA_913061055.1 uncultured Pseudomonadota bacterium | reverse complement strand
ACGAGATGTAGAGAGGTCTCGTGGGCTCGGAGATGTGTATAAGAGACAGACCCCGGGTCGAGCATGCACGGCTCATTCATCGGAGCATCATCCTGTTGCGATCGCAGCCTCGACCGTATCGACGAAGCGTGCGTTCCCGCCGAACATCAGACCGGTCGCTCCGATGCGTCCGCTGGTCCACACCACCCGGCTGCGGAACACGACCTTCTGCCCAAACGAAAAGAGCGCGGCCAGGTCGAAGGCTACCCAGACCTCGTCCCCCACCCGCACCGAGGGATCGAACATCGAGAGCCGGGTTCCCCCTGCGCTCAAGTCCTCGAGGCTGACCTCGAGCGTTCGCGACAGCGTGCCATCGCATTGCGTCAGCGTTGCGGGTAGCGGGCAAGGTTCACGAACGAAGCGACGCGACGACGGCAGCCCGTGGGTGTCGACCAACAACCGGGTCGTCAGCTGCGCGTACCGAGCCTCAGCCCGTGCGTCCATCGACTGCCCTCTGAGGCCGTCGAGGCGGAGCGCCCGGTAGTCGAGCACGTCTCGCAGGGTCGACAGCGCGGTCTCGCGTTCCTCCGGGTTGTAGTCGATCGAGACCGACCCGGAGTCCGTCAGCGGGATGCCGCGAGGGGTTCCACGGGACTGCGTCGGTCGTCGCGGTGGCGGCACCGGGTCGCGTGGGGACACTCCGGATACCGCCGGGACCCGGGCCGGCGCAGGGGCCGACAAAGGCGCGCGTTGATCTGCCGTGGTCGCAGCGCTGGATTGGGTGCTCGAAGCCGCGAGCTTGGGTCCACTGTCCTCGTTCGCTGCCACCCGCGACTTCTCCACAACAACATCAGTCTGAGGACCGAGGATGGAGTCCAGCAGGTTCTCGGCCTTACCACCGGGGCGTTGTTGTGGCCGCTGCGCGAGCGGCTGAGGGTCGCGCATCGCTGGGATCCGGCGCTGCGTTGTCCGCCGACGTTTTCGCATCGTGGCGGGCGGCACGGGTGTGGGAGCAGGTGCAGCTGCAGGCTCGGATGTCGCCACCGGAACCACCGGCATCGGCTGAGTCGGGCGAAGGGTCGCGAACCCTCGCGCCTTGCTGGAGAAGCTCGCGGCCGTCGACACACCGACTCCCATCTCGAAGGCGAATCGGCTGCGACCGATCGCGATCACATCATCGGGCTGCAGGATCTTCTTGCGAACCGGCTCGCCGTTGACGGTCGTCCCCGCCGTACTCCCGAGGTCGCACAGCTCGAAGCTTCCGTCCGGCTGCCGACGGACACGGGCATGCTGCCGCGAGACGTGCGGCTCATCGAGCTGGATGTCCGCGTCGGAGGCACGGCCCACCCGCGTGCGTTCTTGGAGCACGAAGCACGCCCCAACGTTGGGGCCGGCGATGACGCGGAGTAGAGCTTCCATTCCCAGTGCCTTCGAGCCTGAATAGTCCGTCACGAAGCGGGATGCAACGGATGTCAGGGCGATGTCATTCGACCGGCCGAGGCGCCTCGGGCGGCGCGTGATGAAGGGCCGGATAGCGGGGGTCGTAGGGCAACCCGACCTCGAGCTCTCCCGCGAGCACGGCTTGCTGTTTCGCACGCCACAGCCCGGCGGTCATCAGGTCGGCGTGGGCGTCGCGGAAAGCCTGTGACAGGACAGGATCCCGAGGAACGATGAACGGCGCCCACTCTTCGGGAAACACATCCTCGGGCGCAATGGGGTACCAGGGCGTGGCCGCCATCTCCTGTTCGTGCGTCTTGGGAACGGGAACGTCGCGGAAGTTGCAGGAGAGCAACGGCGCGATTTCGTCATAGTCGTAGAGCACGGCCCTGCCGTACTCGCTGACGCCGAAGTTCTTCCACAACAGGTCGCCCGCAAAGATGTTGTTCGCCGCCAGCTCCTTGATCGCGGCTCCGTAGTCCACGATGGCCGCAGCCGCTCGCTTTTGCGGAGCCTCGTCGAGGTAGATGTTCAGAGGCGTGAGTTTTTCCTCGATGTAGAGATGTGAGACGACGACCTTGTCCCCCACGACACGGACCGTGTTGGAGGCCTTCTCGAGGAGCTCGCGAAGGCACGATTCGGTGAAGCGGCTGCGGTCGAACTCGAGGTGTTCGAACTCTTGTGTGTCGGCCAGCCGACCCACTCGCCGACCCCGGAAAACATCCCGATACGACTGCATGATCGCCGAGCGCGTCGCATCCGGTTTTTCGAACGTGTCGCGGATGATTTTGAACACGTTGCCATAGTTGGGCATCGTGAAGACGGTCATCACCAGTCCGCGAATGCCTGGCGCGATGATGAACTTGTCGTCGCTCTTCGCCAGGTGCTCGACCAACTGGCGGTGGATCAGCGTCTTGCCGTGTCGGTGGTGGGCAATCGCCACGTAGAGCTCCGACAGCGAGAGATTCGGCATCAGCGTCCCGAGAAAGCGCACGAGGTCGCTCGGCCGATGTACATCCACGAACATGTAGGCGCGCGTGCTGCTGAACACCGCGAGCGTCTCCTCCAGTGAGAACACCGCCCCGTCGACCACGACGCCCTGTGGCGTGGACTGCAGCGGGATGACCACCGGCATCACGTGCCCGCCTCGCACCACGCGGCCCACGATGTACGCCTCGCGAACTCGGAAGAACAGCACGGGGAGCACATCCACCTGATCGAAGCTCGTCTCCCCCCACGTTGCTTGGAGGTGTTCGGAGAACCGAGCGGCGAGGTACTGAGCCTCGGCGTCTCGGTCGGCCCATGCAAGCGCTGGCCTGGGTGTGCTGAGCACCCGGCGGAACAACCCGGCGAGGTCATCCGTCGGAGGGAGACAGCGGTGAAGTGGCGGCCCCGATGGCTCCTCGTAGAAGTGGTTCTCGAGGAACTCGATGTCCTTGTTGACGCCAACGGTCCGGAAGGTCTTGCGCGAGATCGCGTTGAAGAACGTCTCGGCGACCTCTTGGTCCGGCCGCTGTGCCGTCACGATGGCGAAGTGCCGATGCGCCCCCCGCCACACGTCACGGTCCCGAGGGATCTCTCCAAACTCCCGCTCCAACGCGTCCAGGGTTCGCCGCACAAACCGCTGGTAGAGGTCGATTCGCGCGTGGCTTTCCTCGTGCATCCGGATCTGTCTCTTATACACATCTCCGAGCCCACGAGACCTCTCTACATCTCG
>CAJXVA010000815.1 GCA_913061055.1 uncultured Pseudomonadota bacterium | reverse complement strand
CTACACTAGATCGCTCGTCGGCAGCGTCAGATGTGTATAAGAGACAGGACCTGGGCATCTCCGGGACCGTCGTGCTCAAGGTTCAGATCCGCAGCAACGGCACCGTGCGCAGCGCCAAGGTCGTCAAGGGCATCGGCAACGGCTGCGACGAGATCGCCCAAAAAGCCCTGCGGAAGACCAAGTTCAAGGCCGCGGTCGGCACCGACGGCAAGAAGACAGACTTTGAGATTGCTCGCTACGAGTACGTCTACAAGGCCTCGCGGTAGAGCACGCAGCGCGGGGCTTTCCACTGCTACTGTGCGGCGGATGATCCGCATCCGCGGCATGCACAAGAGCTACTCCACCGGCAAGGTGGTCACCGACGTGCTGCGGGGCGTCGACCTGGACATCGATGACGGGGAGTTCATCTCCATCATCGGCCCCTCCGGCTCCGGCAAGAGCACGCTCCTGCACGCCGTCGGAGGCTTGGACAGCGACTACAAGGGTTCGATCGAAGTCGACGGATCCGACCTCGCCAAGCTCAGCGATGCGCAACTCAGCGCCTACCGCAACGAGACGGTCGGGTTCGTCTTCCAGTCGTTCTACCTGCTGCCTCATTTGACGTGCCTGGAGAACATCGCCCTCCCTGCGATGTTCAAGCGCGGCGGCGAGCTCGACGAGGCCGCCGCCAATGCCCGCGCCAAGGACGTGCTCGAGCAAGTCGACCTCCTCGAGAAGGCGGACGCGCTCCCGACCATGCTCTCTGGCGGCCAGCGTCAGCGCATCGCGATCGCGCGGGCGCTGTTCAACAAGCCCAAGATCATCTTGTGCGATGAGCCGACCGGCAACCTCGATAGCAAGACCGGCGCCGCGATTTTGGACCTGTTCCGGACGCTCAACGAGAAAGACGGCATCACGGTGCTGGTCGTCACGCACGACCCCGGCATCGCGGCTTCGACCGCGCGCAAGATTCTCGTCGCCGACGGGGCGCTCACCGAGGTGGAGGACGCGGACAAAGCCCTCCGCCACGACGACGCCGACGACGCCGACGACGCCGACAACGACGACAACAACGACGCGCCCAGCGAGGAGGCACGGACATGAGACTCAATCGTCTGCTGCGGGTGGTCACGGCCAACCTCAACCGAAGCCGAAACCACTTCCTGCTCGCCTCGGTGGGCATCGTCGTCGGCATCGCCACGTTTGCCTTCTTCATCTCGCTTGGACTCGGCGTCCGCACGGTCGTCCTCGGCAAGATCTTTCCGCTCGACCAGCTCGAGGTGGTGCCCAAATCTCTGGACCTCGCGGTCGGGCCGCTGTCGCTCGGCGGCGGTGCCGTCATCGACCAAGCCAAGGTCGAGGAGCTCGAGGCCATCGAGGGCGTGGAGATCGTCTACCCGAAGATGCGCTTGACCGTCCCCTCGATCGCGACAGGCGGCAAGGAGGTACTGGGTACCGATCTTCGCGCGGAGATGGTGGCCGACGGCATCGAGCCCGACCTGGTCAAGAAGGACGTCGACAGCGACCGCCCGTTCGTCGACTTCGACGACCCTCAGAGCCCGGAGTACACCGCGCCACAGGCCTGCGAGGAGGACGCGGACTGCGGCGAAGACCGCTACTGCGGCATGCCGGCGGGATATCAAGAACCCCGGCTCAACAAGGACAAGGAAGCAGCCCCCAAGGCCCCGCCCAAGGTCTGCCGCCACTACATCCCCGTCCTCGCCTCCGAGCACGTCGTCGAGCTCTACAACGGCGCGCTTCGGCGGGCCCACGGCTTCCCCAAGCTCAACCCCGACTTCGTGCTGGGCATCAAGTTCGACCTGAAGATCGGCGCGTCGATGGTAGGTGCATCAGCCAAGGACACCATTTTCCGCGAGAAAGGCATGCTGGTCGGCTTCTCGCGCAAAGCGATCACCTTGGGCATCACGATGCCCATCGGCTACGCGAAGCGGTTCAACGTCGCGTTCGGCAAGCCCGAGGACGCCCAGCGCTTCCACTCCGTGATCTTGATGGTGCCCGAGAAGGACGACGTCGCGGCCGTTGCTCTGGAAGTCGAGGAGCTCAACCTCGAAGTCGCCGACACCGGAGCCGAGCAGGCCGCGCTGCTGATCGCGATCTTCATCGCCGTCTTCAGCCTGGTCAGCGCCGTGATCGTCGGCATCGCGGCGGTCAACATCATGCACGTGTTCTTCATGCTGGTGTACGAGCGCCAACACGAGATCGGCATCATGCGAGCCGTGGGAGCCTCTCGCGGGGACATCACCGCGATCATCCTCGGCGAAGCGGCGGTCCTGGGCGTGCTCGCCGGCCTGGCCGGGGTTTTGATGGCGCTGGGGGCCGCGGAGCTGTTCGACGTCGTGTCGACCAACTACATCCCGGACTTCCCCTACAAACCGACGAGCTACTTCATGTTCCCCTGGTGGCTGATCGCTTCGTCGCTGGGATTCTCGGTCGCATTCTGCGTCTTCGGGGCGTTCCTCCCTGCCCGCCGCGCGGCTCGCATGCAGCCGGCGATGGTCCTGTCGGGGCACTGATCCGCCCAGCCCCTCACCGGCGGCTGCCCACGAACGCTCCTGCGATGCGTCAGCCCGCGGCGAGGATCTCGGCGCGGTGGCGCAGCACAGCCTCGAGCAGCAGGTCGAGGTCGGCGGTGGTCGTCCGATGGTTCGTGATGTTGACGCGAATCACCGCCCGACCGTGTACCCGTCCACTGCTGGGCACGGCCACCCCGCTCTCCTGAACCCGCACGACGATCTCATCGTTGAGCCCGTCATCGGCCTCGTCCGAGCCTGCGCCCACACAACGAAAACACGTGATCGCGAGGTCCGTCGGCGCGACAACCACCGCCTCCTTGCACGCGTCGACCTGCGCCGCGAAGGACTCCGCCTGCAGGCAGTTCTTCAGCACCTGCTCGCCCAGCGCGGTCAAACCGTGGGTCTTGAGCACCATCCACACCTTCAGGGCCCGAAAGCCTCGGGACAGCTCCGGGCCCGCGTCGCAGAACCACGGGTCGCCGCTCCCGGTTCCGCGGGTCGCCCGTTGCAGGTACGACGCGCCCTCGCGAAACGCGGCGCGATGAGCCTCGGCATCCCGCACCAACACGCAGCCCACGTCCTGTCTCTTATACACATCTCCGAGCCCACGAGACCTCTCTACATC
>CAJXVA010000814.1 GCA_913061055.1 uncultured Pseudomonadota bacterium | reverse complement strand
GGGTCATGTTCGGCTCGACGACTCGAGGGACCGCCGGAGCCGCGGCAAAACCCCCGGCCGGTGGCGATGTTCCCTCGACGAAGGTCGGGCTCGTGGGCGTTTCGATTGGCGTCGCGCCGTCATCGTCCTTCGTCTCCGGGGTGTCCGCCGCGCGGGTGACCACCGTGATGTCGGGCGAGCCGCCTTCACTGGCCGAGGGGTCCTCGTCCGGGGTCGCAGGAATGGCGATGGTCGCGGCCCCCTCGTCGGCCTCCTCTGAGCCGTCGGCGGAGGCATCGGGCACGGGCGGGGATGCAGGTGCAGCCGGGCTTGGCGGAGCCGCGGCCCGACTCGCTTCGAGTTCCTCACCGAGCGCGAGGAGGTCGGGATGTCCAGGGTTCGCCTCGAGCAGCAGCCGGTGGGCTTCCTCCGCCTCGGAGTGAAACCCGCGCAGCATCAAGAACTGAAGTTCGGCGACCTCCTCCGAAACGTTCGCGGGCTCGACGGCCTTCTTCGCCTGCGCAACGGCGGCGTCGACCTCGGGCTCGAGGGAGAGCGGCTCCGACCCGTCCTCGGCAACATCGGGTATCGGAGCGGCGGTCGGGTCGGCCGAAACCTCCTCTCCAAGCTCCTCGGCAATCATGCTGGCCACCGGTCGTGGGAGCTTGGTCGGCTCGCCCTTCGGTGGCGGCGGAGGCGGGGCCGAGGCTGCTGCTGCGGCCTCGCCTGCTGCGGGTGGCAGACCGGAGCGCACGGACTTGGGCAAGGTCGGCTCTGCCGGAACGAGCGGCGGAGATCCGCTGCCACGCCGCATGGTCCGACTTCCCGGCTCCAACGGCGCGACTGCGGGCGCGTCACCGCGACCGCCCTCGTCCCACTCGAAGTCCTCATCCGGACCCTTCGGATCCGGTGGCGCCTTTCGAACGACCGTGTTGCCGGTCACCGCCGGCGCGAGGTGTGGCGAGCGAGCGCCACAGTTCCAGCAGAAACCTGCGCCGATCTGAACCTGTTCGGTGCACTCCCGACAGGGCTGGGTCTGCCCAACTTCGGACGCTGCTTCGTCCGGGCGCGGCTCACCGCAGTTCGAACAGAAGTTCCCGCCCTCCGGCAGCTCCGCACTGCAACGTTCGCAGTCCACGTCCCATGAGGATATCGCGGGCCAGCCCGCGGAGCGATCTTTCGAATACGAACACTGCACGCATGTCCGCATCCGCTTGCTACTCTCCGCGCGATGCGGCGCGCCGAAAGAGCCGATAAGATCGGCGAGATCCTCGAGCGGCTCTATCCCAAGCCACCGATCCCGCTCGACCACACCGACCCGTACACGCTGCTGGTGGCGGTGATGTTGTCGGCACAAACCACGGACAAGAAGGTCAACGAGGTCACGCCGAGCCTGTTCTCGCTCGCCGGTACGCCCGAGGCAATGGCGAAGCAGCCGGTCGCTTCAATCCTCGAGTGCATCCGCCAGCTTGGCCTCGCACCCACCAAGGCGAAGAACCTCCAACGGCTCAGCGCGCTGCTGGTCGAGCGACACGGCGGAGTGATCCCGGCGGACATGGACGCGCTCGAAGACCTGCCTGGAGTCGGCCACAAGACCGCCTCGGTCGTCATGTCTCAGGCCTTCGGCGTTCCAGCGTTCCCGGTCGACACGCACATCCATCGTCTGGCTGCGCGCTGGCAGCTCTCCGGGGGAACCACCGTCGAGAAGACCGAGGCCGACCTCAAACGGCTGTTCACGGAGGACACCTGGAACCGCCGCCACCTCCAGATCATCTTCTTCGGGCGCGAGTTCTGTCCAGCCCGCGGCCACGATCTCAGCCAGTGCCAGATCTGTGGCTGGGCGGCGACCAAGAAGCGAATGGCGCAGGAGCTGCGCAAGTGAGACCGGGACAGGTCAGCCTGACCGCCGTCGCCGTCGCAACCGCTCGCGGCCTCGCGCTCTCCCCGGATGCCACCGCAGCTGCCCTGCTTCCCGCCCCTTTGGGCTCGGCGCTCTCGCACTGGCAATCCCTGCCCGTGTGGGCACGATCGATCCGCCTCGCACCCCGGCTCGCGAGCGGTGGTCTCATCGACCATCTGGATCTGCGGACCCGCGCGATCGACCGTGAGCTCGAAATGGCGGTCGATGCCGGCGCGCGGACGCTGGTCATCCTGGGCGCAGGCTTCGACGGCCGCGCCTACCGGCTCCCCTGCCTTCGAGACCTCGATGTCTTCGAAGTCGATCACCCCGACACCTCCGCATCCAAACGCACCCGCGCGGAGGGACTCATCCCCGCCGCTCGCTCGCTGCGACACGTCGCCGTGGACTTCGACGAAATGTCGGTCGACGATGCTCTGGAGGAACACGGACATGACGCGTCCGTGCCGACAGTCTGGATCTGGGAGGGCGTGACCCCCTACCTGCCGCCCGAGGCGACCGAGATCACTCTTCGCGCGATCGCAAAGCGCAGCGCCCCTTCAAGCCGACTGCTGATGACCTACGCAGTACCGAAGCTCGTCGGCCGGTCCGCGCCTCGACTCGAAGCCCTTGTCCGTCAGGGGTTTTCCTGGCTCGGCGAACCCCTCCGAGGCGCGATGACCCCACAACAGGCAGCACGTTGCGTGCAGACGCATGGCTTCGAGTCGATTCGAGACAGCGGACAACGCGAATGGGCGGGATCCCGAAAACTCGCGTTTCACCTGGCGCGGCCACTGAGAGCCGAGCGGCTGCTGGTTTCGGCCAGCACGTGATGAGGCCGCTGCGGTTTCGCGGGGGCGAGGGCTGGTTGCCCATGCCAATGTGGGATATTCTCCCCCGGTGCGGATTCGCTACGCTGCGAGGACCGACGTGGGTCTCAAGCGGACCCACAACGAGGACTACTTCGCTCTGATCGAAGAGGATCGTCTCTTCATGGTTGCCGATGGCATGGGGGGTCATGCTTCCGGCGACGTCGCGAGCAAGATGTCCACTGAGGTCGTCGGCGAGTTCTACCGGCACAGCCGCAATGCCAACGCGACGTGGCCGTTCCGCTACGACCCGACCCGGTCGTTCGCGGAAAACCGCATGATCGCCTCGGTGCGTCTGGCCAACGAGCGTATCCACTACGCGTCCCAACGAAACCGAAGCCAGCGGGGCATGGGAACCACCGTCGTGGTCCTGTCTCTTATACACATCTCCGAGCCCACGAGACCTCTCTACATCTCG
>CAJXVA010000813.1 GCA_913061055.1 uncultured Pseudomonadota bacterium | reverse complement strand
GCTGCCCGAAGATCTTCTTGAACAGCTTGTCGTGCGGTGTCTTGCTCACGCCTCGGGAACGCTAGCCCTCGTCGCCCGCGCTCGCCCGAACCGCAGCGACCTCGGGACACATCCCCTAAGGACAGATGCCCCCGCTACTCGTCTGCAAACACCGCGTCGATCGACGCGACCGTGACGGCCCGCTCGAGCCACGTCGACAGCGTGTCGAGATCCGAGCACGCCAGCACCCGGGCGCGAACCTCTTCGGGGACCGCTAAGCCGCGGGTCCCAAGGACCAGGAGAATATCATCGGCCTTTCCCTCGGCCTTGCCCGCGGCCAACCCCTCGACCTTGCCCTGGGCTTTTCCACGCATGATGAGTGATTCTGCTGCTGTCATCGTCAGGGCCTCGGTGGCGGGAGCTTGCTCGTGAATGATGACACGGAACCGGCGCAGGTTCTCCTCCTCCAGCACGTACACCAGGTAGGTCAAGAGCGTGATGGCGAGGCTGCGTGTCGCGGGGTTGGACGAAACCGCCTCCAACATCCGCGCCCACGAGAGCGCCTCGCGCAAGAACACCTCGCCATCCCGCGCGTCCCGAAGCAGCCACAACGCCAACTTCACCGCGTCGTCCACCTCCCGCGAACGCAGCGCCGCGTCGCTGAGCTTCGCCAGGTCGTCGACCGCGTAGCGAAAGTCGGGCACCGCGTCCGAACCCAGCGAAACCGCTCCGGGTGCGAACAGATCGGCGAACCGGGTGGCCGGCGTCCAGCCGCCGGGCACGTGCGACAACACCACCGGCACGATCAACGGCAGCGGCTGACCCACGTGCTCCTTCTCTTGCGCGAACCGTCTCCAGATCTGGACCATGTAGTCGAGCAACCGCAACGCCATCCTCGGCTCGGGCGTCGACTGATGCTCGAACACTACGTACAGAAGTACCCTTTCCGGCCCCGCCAACGCCGAGAACAACAGGTCGCTGTACCGATCGGCCAACACCGCATCCACGTAGCTCCCCGCCTCGACCTTCAGCGTGTCCCAGTCGATCGAGGTCGACAGCGACCGGTCCAGCACCACCCGCAACTGCCCCGCTGCCCGCTGTGGCTGCCCGAAGATCTTCTTGAACAGCTTGTCGTGCGGTGTCTTGCTCACGCCTCGCGGACGCTAGCCCCGCTTCCGAGCGACCGCCCGGACCAACGTGAAGCAGGGACACGTCCCCTACGGTCACTGCCCTCAGCGACACCGCCCCTTGTCGCCGCGCGTCCTCTTCCAGTACCGCCGGGGCGATGCGCCCCCCCGGGGCCGAGCAGATCCGTCCCGCCCCGCTGACGAGCGCCACGTTGGCCGCACCGAGCCCGCACAGCACCACCGCCGCCGCCGCCGTACAGGCCAGCGCCCCCGCGATCCGCCATCGCGACGTGGAAGCCATTGCGCCGACCATCCGCCCGACCCAGAGCATCGTCAGCAACGCCGCGAGCAGCACCCCACCACCAGCGGGAAGAAGCTCGGGACCACGCCGGCGAGCCCGGCAGCGCCGATGCCCAGTGCGCAGCTCCCCGCCACCCTGCCCGCGCCCGTCTCCGGCGCACGCAGCAGGAATCGCTCCGCGTCCAACCCCGCCCCCGCGATCGCGTATGCGACCAGCATCCCCGGCAACGCGTGCAGCGGGATGGGGCACTCAGCGGGCGGGTCGGGCAGGCAGGGTGGTCAGGACGCAGCAACTCGAAGGCGAGACGACGCGACCACTCAGTCCGCGTGCATGAAGACGAAGCCTTCGGGCTCGGCGAGCTCGGTGATCGCCTTGGTCCCGGTCAGGCCCTTCGGCACCTCGCCATCGCCCGTGAAGGTGACGTTGCCCTTGCCGTCGAATGCAGCCTCGACGGTGAACTCGTGGATCTCGGGCTCGTGCTTGGTCTCCTCGTCTTCACGCAGGGTGTCGGACTCGAAGTAGTAGTGCAGCGGGATCTCGTGGCAGATGTGCTTGCCCTGGTTCATCCCGCACACGAGGTAGGCCTCCTGCTCGTCGTGGTACAGGAGGTTGTCGTCGAAGTCGATGTCGGTCTCGGCGAACTCCAGGTGCACCAAGACCTCGTTGCCCGGAGAGCCTGGGACCAGCTCCTTGGCCTCGAAGCTCTTGATCGCTCCGGTGCGATCGATGCCGCCGTGCCTCGGGTTCTCGACGTCGAGCACGGTGCCGATCCAATGCCAGCCTCCGTCGATGTGCGCGAGCAGGTCGAACTCGTCCTCGGTGACGTCGCCGTGTTTGCCCGACACTTCGAGGATCGCGGCTTCGGTGGCGTCCCCGCCCTCGAGCGCGACCTTCTGGGCTTTGGCCGGGTCGCACGAGAACTCGTTGGCCGCGGCCTCGGCGGTCAGGCCGAGCTGCTCGTGCACGCGGGCGATCATGGCCTTGCACGCGTCGTCGAGCGTCTCGAAGTCGGGCTTGGTGCACTTGCCGTCTGCACATGCCGCGGCGGCCTTGTCGGCGACCGCCTCCTGGTGCTTGCGGGCCTCGTCACCGCCCGTGAGGCCGACGGCATGGTCGAAGTGCTCCTTGGCGCCTGCGAAATCGCCACGCGCCTCATCGATGCTGCCGAGCTTGTCCAGGAGGCCGACGCGCTCCTCGGTCTTGCGGACGTGGCGGAGCGCCAGGCGGATGTTGTGCTCGGCCTTGTCGTTGTCGCCGGCCTTGAAGTGTGCCCATCCGAGCTCGCCCAGGACGTGCACGTTGTCGTCGTCGAGTTTGATCGCCTTGTCATAGGCCGCGACCGCCGCTGCCCAGTCCTCGTCCTTGGCGGCCTTGCGCGCGGCGGCGAGCTCTTTCTCCAACGCCTCCGCGTTCTTGCGATACTTCTCCAGTTTGGCCGCCTCGATCGCCGGAAGCCTGGTGGCCGCCTTGGCGGCGCTTTCCTTCTTGGGCGGATCGGCTTTGGCGTCCTTCGCCTCGGCTTCGGCGTCCTTCGCCTCCGCTTTGGCGTCCTTCTTCGACGCAGTGGAGTCCTTCGAGTCGCAGCCAGGGGCGATGAGGAAGAGAACGGCGAGAGGGAGAGTGGCCCGAAGCATCGTGGGCAGAAACCTACCAGAGGTCGGCGCCGCCGCGTGGGGATGCCACGAGCGCATTCCCACCCCCCCGCTGCCCACCGGGCAACTGGCTGCGCGAGACCACGGGCTGAGTGCGTCGTATGATGCGAGGCGGTG
>CAJXVA010000812.1 GCA_913061055.1 uncultured Pseudomonadota bacterium | reverse complement strand
CGAGATGTAGAGAGGTCTCGTGGGCTCGGAGATGTGTATAAGAGACAGGTCACGTCCCATCGCGAGCGACTCGGTCTCGATGGTCAACGACGCTGCTTTGGCGGCGGATTCGATGCCGGCCATCGTCCACGGAGCGATGTCCGTGCCGGGACCTGCGTTCCATCCCAAGCCCAGGACGTGGAGCGGACGGGATGGAGCCAAGCCCTCGAAGGCCGCCCGCAAAGCCGACTGCGAGGCGCGGTCGGGTCGCCGCGGATCCACGAGTTCGATGGCAACGCGCAGGGGCACCTGCCGCGGACTATACCCCCGGCCGACCTGCAGATCCTCCCGTAGACCTCGTAGACGCGATGTGTGAACACCGATCCCATGAGCACCAGTTGGCTGGGTCGGGTTCGCATGCGCGACGAGCGGAAGTCTCAACCCGTGCGGGTGATCACCGACGGCCGTCCTCCGGCGCCGGAAGACTTGCTCGACATCCTGCGAGACCCGTTCGACGACGAGCTGTGGCCAGCAGACAAGGGCTCGGTTTGGGAGCGCTTGGCCGATCAAGACAATGCGGTCGAGAGACGGGCCGTGGCGACCGTCGCGGACGTCAGCGTGCTCGCGCCGTGCCGACCGGGCAAGGTGCTCTGCGTAGGCCGCAACTACCGGGCGCATGCGGCCGAGATGGGCAACGAGGTGCCGGCCGAGCCGTTGATGTTCCACAAGCCTCGCTCGGCGGTGGTCGGCGGCGGTGCCGATGTCATCATCCCGCCGGGGTTCAACCGGGTGGACATGGAGTCCGAGCTCGTCGCCGTCATCGGCCGACGCGGTCGGAATATCGCGGCCCAGGACGGCCTGGCCCATGTCGCCGGCTACACGCTCGGCAACGACGTCTCCAACCGCGATCTTCAGCGCGGGGACAAGCTGTGGACCCGCGGCAAAGGGTTCGACACGTTCGCGCCGCTGGGCCCTTGGATCCGGGTCACCGAGCCCGGCTTGGAACTTCCCAAAGGCGCCCGGATTCAGGGCCGGCTGGACGGCGAACTGCGGCAGGACGCAGCGCTGGGGGACATGGTCTTCGACGTGTCAGCAGTTCTTGCGTTCATCAGCGCGTGCATGACGCTCGAACCCGGAGACGTGCTCTATACCGGGACACCACAGGGGGTGAGCGCGCTCGAGCCCGGTCAGGCGATTGAAATCACGTTGCAAGGGTTCGAGCTGGGGACACTTCGCAACCCGACCGCTTGATACCCTCCGGACGTGACCCTCGAGACGATGAAGTGGATCGTTGGCCTCGACCTGCACCCGTCAGGGGCGGGTGCAATCCGTTTTGCGCGGTGGCTCTCGGAGACCAGCAGTGCGTCCGACTCCTTGGTCGGCATTCACGTGCTGGAGGAGAGCTACCTGCGGGCGGCGCTGAAGTATCACCACTTGGGCGAGCTGGTGGACGGGGCGACGACGGTGGCCAAGAAGTGCGTCGAGGAAGCCGGCGCCACCGAGCACCTCGGCTCGCTCCACGTATTGCAGGGGAGCACGCCGGCGGAGAGCTTGTCCGCGGCGCACGCCTATCATGCGGCGCAAGGGCTCATCATCGGCCGTCAGGCAAAGAAGGATGGCCGCGACATCTTCCGCTTGGGTCGAGTGGCGCGCCGCATCTTGCGAACGCTCCCGGGCCCGACGTTTGTGGTGCCGCCCGACTACGAGACCGAGGCCGCCGATGGTCCGATCGTGGCGGCGGTCAGCTTGCGTGAGGACTGCGAAGTCGCGGCTCGATTTGCTGCCGACATGGCGGAGCGGACCGGACGTCCACTCGTGTTGGTCCACATCGTGCCCACGCCGGACGACTACGCGGCGCACTACCTGCCCGAGGCGTCGCTCATCAAGATGCGCGAGGACAACCGCCGCGAGGCCGAAGAAGAACTCGCCGAGTGGGCGGCCCTGTACGGCTGTGCGGGCGCGGAGTGCGTTGTCGTGCTGGGCGGGATCGTGTCGGAGACGGTTCGTTTCGCGACCGAGCGTCGGGCGGCGATGTTGGTCTCGGGCTCACGACGCATGTCGATGTTCGAGCGCCTCTTGCTCAACAGCATCGCGAGCGAACTCGCCGCGATGGCCACGTGCCCGGTGGCGGTCGTCTCGCCGAAGTAGGACCGCAGACATCAAAAAGCCGCCCGGCCACCGAATGGCGGGCGGCTCGAGCTGCCTGGATGGCTCAGGTGTTGACGAGGCCGGTGAGCTCGTCGTTGGTGAGCTTCACTTGGGGCAGCCCGCGGTAGAGGCTCCCCATATCGCGCCTGGGCCCGTCTCCATCGTGGGCCTCGTGCGGGATGTCGTTGTGGTGCGGCGGCTCCTTCACGAAGTTGGCATCCATGGCGATGATCAGCCGGCCGGTGCAGTTGCACGGGTTTTGTTGATCCACGTGCACGCAGCGGGGAGCGAGGTAGTCCTCGACGCGCTTGCGGGCCCGCGTGAGCCGAACTCGGTAGGCGCTCTCCTTAATGTCGAGCAGCGCGGCGGCCTCGGCGGGGGAGTACCCGAAGAGGTCGGTGAGGACGAACGAGACCCGAACGCCCGGGGGGAGGCAGCACAACGTCGCCGTCAGGCAGGTCCGCTTGAGCTCCCACAGCATCACGTGGACTTTGGTGGGGTCGTTGCCCAACCCACCCACGCCCGAGGCCAGGTCGATGGGCCGGGTGATATCGCTTCGCAGGACGTTGTCCAGACCGTCGAACGTGAACTCCGAGCGGCGGCCCAGAGATTCTTCCATCTGTTGCGCCAACAGGCCGAGGATGGTGTCCGACGGATTGTCGGCACCCATGACCTTCGACTCATGCCGAACTTTGACGGCTTTGACGAGTTGGCGAACGTGTCCCCGCGCGTCATCTCGCGTTCCGGTCATGTGGTACGCGAATGCGTACAACCGCGGAATCTCATTCTGAAGGAGGGCCCCAAGGCTGGCTGGCTTATCCGACATCCCCAGCCGGGATAGTTTCACGAACTCTCGGCGCCGCCAAGCTTCGATTCGATACCGTTCCAGAACAGCGATTGGGTTGTCGTGGCTTCGTCGCGTTGCTCGAGCCGATTAATCTCCTGCATTCCTGTCGGGCTCGTCACGTTGATTTCTGTCAGCTTGCCGCCGATGACGTCGATGCCGACGAAGAATTGGCCCGTTTCGCGGAGCATCTGTCTCTTATACAC
>CAJXVA010000811.1 GCA_913061055.1 uncultured Pseudomonadota bacterium | reverse complement strand
CCGCAATTCGCGACTTGTCGCGAGCGGGGGGAGGGCGAGCCCGCCCTCCCCAAAGCTAGTCCGATGCCGTGACCCGCAGGACTTCTTCGAGGGTTGTCACCCCCTCGTTCACTTTGTTCAGCCCTGAACGGCGGAGCGTCGCCATCCCCAGGCGGATCGCCTCGCTCTTCAGCTCGGCGGTCGACGCACCCTGGAGGATCAGATCCTTGAGGCCGTCGTTCATGACCATCACTTCGTAAAGAGCGACGCGGCCTTTGTAGCCGGTCCCGCCACAGGTCTTGCAACCCTTGCCGCGCTTGGGCTTGGACTTCTTGGCCTCGTCGGGCTTCATGCCGCCTTCGACCAGCGCGGCCTCCGTAACCTCCTCGTCGTCGGCGCCGCAGTCCTTGCAGATCCGCCGCGCAAGACGCTGCGCGAGGATCATGTTCACCGATGCGGTGACGAGGAACGGCTCAACGCCCATGTTGAGCAGACGGTTGATCGTCGAGGGTGCGTCGTTGGTGTGAAGCGTCGAGAGGACCATGTGTCCGGTGAGCGCGGCCTTCACCGCGATCTCGGCCGTCTCGAAGTCACGAATCTCGCCGACCATGATGATGTCGGGATCCTGGCGGAGGAACGAGCGAAGCGAGGCGGCGAAGTTCAGCCCGATGTCCTCATGCATCTGCACCTGGTTGATGCCGGCGAGGTTGTACTCGACCGGGTCCTCCGCGGTGGAGAGGTTGACGTCCTCTTGGTTGAGCTCGGACAACGCGGAGTACAGCGTCGTGGTCTTGCCCGAACCGGTCGGTCCGGTGACCAGGCACATGCCGAACGGGCGGTGGATGCAGGCTTGGAAGTCGTCGAGTGGCTTCTGCTCGAAGCCAAGCTTGGTCATGTCGAGCTGCAGGTTCTCCTTGTCCAGGAGACGAAGCACGATCTTCTCGCCGAAGAGCGTGGGCAACGTGGACACGCGGAAGTCCATCTCCCGGTTCTTGCCAATACGGAGCTTGATACGGCCGTCCTGCGGCAATCGGCGCTCGGCGATGTCGAGCATCGCCATGATTTTCATCCGGCTCGTGATGGCGTTCTTGAGCTTGACCGGAGGGGTCATCTCTTTGTGGAGCACGCCGTCGACTCGGTACCGAACCCGGTACGACTTTTCGTAGGGCTCGATGTGGATGTCGGAGGCGCCCTTTTGAATCGCGTTGAGCAGGATGAGGTTGCAGAGCTTGACCACCGGGGCCTGCTCGGCCTCGGCCTGCGAGTCGAGAACGTTGAAGTCCTCGTCGACGTCGTCTCCGAAGTCGATGTCCTCGAAGTCCAGGTCGTTGATGACCTCGTCGTACGTGTCGAGCTGTTGGTTCGACTCGTAGTACCGGGTGATCGCCTCTTCGATCGCGGCGTCGGTCGTGACGACGGGCTCGATGTTGAGTCCGGTGAGGAACTTCAGATCATCGATCGCGTAGATGTTGCTCGGGTCGCTCATCGCCACGATGAGCGTTGAGCCGGCTCGCTGCACGGGCAGCACGGTGTGCTTGCTCGCGACCTCTCTGGGGATGAGGTCGATCACCTCGGGATCAATCTCGAACTCGGAGAGACTGATCGAGGGGACGCCGTACTGCTTGGCGAGAAAGTCGGTGAGTTCTTTTTCACCGAGGATGCCGAGCTTGGCCAAGCTGTACGCGAGGCGCTTGCCTGAGCCGCGCTGGTCGTCCTGCGCGTCTCGAAGCTGCTTGGTGGAGATGATCGATTCTCGAACGAGGATTTCGCCGATGCGGTCGCTGCTCATGGATTTGACTCGCCCCGAGGGTTTGCGGGGCCAGCGCGACCCCACGCGGGCAAGGTTAGCCCCCGCCGGTGCTTTTCCGCTATGTTCCCGCGACTCCATGGCCTCGTCTTCTTCCGGCAACAAAAGTCGCGCGCGCGGTAGCAAGCGTGACAGCGGCCCACAAAAACCTACTGTTCGCCGTCCGGGCAAAGACCGCGCCCTCAAGCTCGCGCTGCCCGCCGTCCGGAGCGTCGAATCCGGCCATCCTTGGGTCTTTCGCGACAGCCTGCGCCGTTCGCTCGACGGCGTGGCCTCCGGTACGCCCGTTCCGGTCAGCGATGAGGACGGTCGGCCCGTCGGTTGGGGCCTGTACGAGCCCGAGGGGGCGGTGGCCGTGCGGATGGTCAGCGCGCAGGCCGACTTCACCTGGGGCCCGGATGTGCTCGAGGAGCGGATCACCGCAGCCCTTGCGCACCGTGAGGTCGCCTCGGAGGACAGCATCCGGGGCGCCTGCCGCTTGGTGCATGCGGAAGGGGACGGCATTCCAGGCGTGGCGGTCGACCAACTCGGGGAGTTCGTCCTCGTCTACAAATATGCTCGCTGCGTCGATGCATACTTGGAGCCGCTGATCGAGATCCTCAATGCCAAGCTCTCGCCGGCGGGGATCTACCTTCAAGACCGCGTCAAACCCGTCACACCCGAGGAGCGCCGCCCAGGCGCGGCGCACATGAAGGGGAAGAACGCGCCGACCGACTTGATCATCGAGGAGGACGGTCTGAAATACCTCGTCGATCCCAGCGCTCCGGTCTCGCCCGGCCTGTTTCTCGACCTTCGCGAGGGGCGTCGGTGGGTCCAGAAGCTCGCCAAGGGGCGCCGTGTCCTCAACCTCTTCTCGTTCACGGGGTCGCTCGGGATGCGCGCGGTGCATGGCGGGGCGGAAGCCGTCGTGAACGTGGACGCGGCCGCTCGGTCGCACACCCGCTGCCGCCAGAACCTCGAAGCCTCGGGCTTCGACGGGCAGGCCTGCAAGCCGCTGACTGGTGATGTGTTCAAGCACCTCGAGAAGCTGCGCCAGCGAGACGAGCAATTCGACCTCATCGTCGTGGACCCGCCGCCGTTCTCGCGGGTCAAGGGCAAGGTCTTCTCCGCCCTCAAGGACTGGCGGTCTCTCATGGAGGCGATCGCAGGGGTGTGTGCACCTGGCGCAGACGTCCTCGCGATCTCCAACGCATCCCGGCTCCCGGACGACGAGTTCATGTCCGCGCTCGGTGGCGGAGCGCTTGCTGGCGGGCGCACGGCTCGTTTGCTCGGCGAGTGCGGGTTGCCCCCGGACTTTCCGGTTCCGCCTGCGTTCGCCGAGGGCCGCTACCTCAAGGTCAAGCGGCTGGGCATCATCTAGTCCGCGACTTCGTCACCCCGACGTGTTGGGTGGCGAGGTCCCAGG
>CAJXVA010000810.1 GCA_913061055.1 uncultured Pseudomonadota bacterium | reverse complement strand
GTCAGATGTGTATAAGAGACAGGGCATCAGGAGCGCAGCGCGTCGATAGGCGACTTCGGCCCCCAGCATGCTGCTCAGCGGAAGCTGCGAGAGGTTCTCCAAGACGATCGCTTGCTCCGTCGTTCGGGCAGAGCGCTCGTAGAGTCGGGCGAGTTCCAGCAGCGCGCGCTGTGATTCGGGGGCACGCTGCAGGGCCTCTTTGAGGACCTCTTCGGCTTCATCGCCACGGTCGAGCTCGAGCAAGACTCGAGCCGCCACCGCTGCGGTCTCGGCCGCGCGCGCACCGTCGAAGTCTTGATGGGACGCCGCGGCGACCAGGGCGGGTACGGCCTCCTCGAGACGCCCTTGGCGGGCCATCAACCGGCCCAGCGCTTCCGAAGCGGTCGCGCTGTTCGGCGCCTGCTCGAGCGCATCACGGTAGTGAGTCTCGGCCTCGCCTTCGTACTCCTCGTGGACCGCGAGCAGGTCGCCGAGCAGCGTCAGAAGGGCAGGGCGGTGCTCGCCCCGGACGGTCGTGAGGCGCTCCACCAGTTCGGCCCGAACTCGGGTGAGTGCATCGGTCCCAGAGAGCAGGACCTTGGCCTTGACCCCCGACTCCTGGTGCACAGACGGGGAGGCCAGGTACGCGTCCAGGTAGTAGCGGGCGGCTTGGTGGGGCCGACCCAGAGTCTCGAGGAGTTGGGCAATGCGGATCGCGACGGCGGCCTGCCGCATCGGGTCGGTCGACAACGCGCTGAACCGGACCTTGAGAATCCGGACGAGGTCTTCGTGTTGGCCGGCGCGTTGGTACGCCCGAGCCAACGTGGCCAGGCCTTCGTCGGGGAGACGCCCGTAGTCCTCGAGCCGCTCGTAGATTCGAGATGCCTTGGCCTCGTCATCGAGTGGACCCCGGTAGATCCGGGCGAGTTCAACCAGCAGGTCTACGCGGCTGGAGACCAAGTCTTCTGTGGGGACGCCCGAAATCTCCGGGGCCAACGAACGCTCGAGGTAGATCGCAAGGTCCACGTATCGGCCTTGTCCCTCGAGGTCGCGGACAAGTTCGGCGCGCATTTGTTCGCCGGCTTCCGCCGCCTCGGGCGATGCATCATCGCCCAGGTGCTCCAATGCGATGCGAAGGGCTTGCTCGGAGCGCTGAAGGTCGCGCAGTTCGTGGCGGCAGATCTTGGCGATCGAGCGCAACAGTGTGCAGCGCTCCACACCGTAGACATGGGCAACCTGGCGCTCGTGAAGCTCGACCAGCTCGCGCCAGTCGCCTTGCGATTCGAGCAGTACAGCCAGGGCCTGTTGCGCTGTAGCTCGACGAGGGTCTTCGCGGAGCACCGCGGTGAGCTCACGGATCGCCTCTCGCGGGCGCTCCAGCGGCCCCGCAAGCAACCTCGCACGCTCCTCGATCGCGTCGAGCCTGGCTTCACCGCGTTGCCGTTGGGCGACCTGTTCGAGAAGGGCTGCCCGGTGGGCAGGGTCTTCGGCCAGCGTCCGCAACTCATCGAGCCGGTTCCGTGTGTTGGCGTGCCCGGGGTCTCGCTGGTGGGCACGCTCGACCAACGGGAGCGCCGACTCATGATCTCCGCGTGCCAGGGCTGCGTCAGCCGCACGATGGGCGAGCGTCACGAAACCCGCGTTGCCCATCTCCACGTGGTCCAGAACACGGTGCGTGTACTCGAGGATGGGTCCTAGGGCGCGCTGCTCGAACACGTGCTCGAGCAGCGGGAGCAGGAGGTCGGGGTCGTTGGGCGCGTACTCGACGGCCCGCTCGAGGTAGCGGAGCGCTCGCAGATGATCGCCGACCTCGTCGGCAGCGACGTGGGCGAGTTGCTTCAGCGCCGTGACCCGGCCACCGTCATCGGAGGCGTGAGCGACGGCGAGCTCGAGGACCTCGAGTTGCTCTGCGACGTGGCCTCGGTCGGCCAGGGCTTCCGCAAGCGCGCCGAGGGTCTGGGAGTCGTCTTTATGTGCGCGGGCGTGCCCTTGCAGCAGGGCCGCCGCATCTGCCCGATCGAGTTGAGATGCGAACCCGATGTAGAGATCGACCGGCCGGTGCCCTTGGGCCTCGACGCGCGGGGCGAGCGATTCCATGCGGAGTCGAGCCGCCTCGGTATCTCCGTCGTGCCGGCTGCACAGCAGACCGTGCAGTCGAGATGTGCGGGGGAAGGCGACCAGCCCGCGCTCGAGTTCTTCGTCGATCGCGTCCAGATCCCCGTCGCTGCCGTGAGTGAGGCGAATATCGAGAAGATCGGAGAGCCCCTCCGCATCGCTGTCGACGAAGGCTTGCTCCACCGCGGTGTGCCAGGCATCGCGGACGCGAAGGTCTTGGGCGGCGATGTCGTGCGCCCGCCGAACGGCCCGTCGAAGAACCGCACCGTCGCCGGTCTGCACTGCCAGCGCCAGTGCTCGAAGCGTGAGCGCGGTGGCCGGCTCCCCGGAGACGCCCTGCGCAAGACCCAAGAGGTGTTCGCTCATGGCCGCTTCGTCGGCTCCGAGCAAGCGACGGAGCCGTTCGAGCAGGCCGGAATCGGCAGGGGCGTCGCGCAGTCCATCACCGACCTTGCGGAGTTCGTCGTCCTCTCGGCCGAGCTCGTGAACGGCCCAGTCCCGAAGGTCCAGGAGGTCGGGGCGGTCGGCGATCTCGTCGCGGAGGAGGTCGAGCGCTTCGAGGGCCGCGGTGGCGTTGCCGGCATTGAGGGCGATCGACGCGCGCTCGGTCAGCAGCGAGTCTTGCCGCTCGCCCGCTTCCAGATTCGCGATCGCTCGGTCGAGTGCGGCTGCGTACCGCTTCGAAGCGTTGGCCTGCATCGCGACCTCGCGCAGGGACGACAGAAGAAGTTCGTCGGTCGGCTCTCGGCCCAGCGCATCTTCGAGGCAACGCATCGCGTCGTCTGGGCGTCCCGCTTCGGCGAGCAGGTGCGCCTCGGCGCGATACTCCGACGCTGGTTGAGCACCCCCGAGCAAGGTCCGCACCCGCGCCCGCGCCAGCAACTGTTCGTCCAAGGAGGCGTGCGGCTCCCGTGCGATCTCCATCCAGGCCTCGGCGAGTTCGGCATGACGCGCGCTATCCCGAGCCACGTGACCGCTGGCGCGTTCGAGCCACCGAACGCTGAGGTCGAGTTCGTTCCGGGTCCTGTGGAGCCTGGAGAGCTCGAGCATGAGGTCCTGTCTCTTATACACATCTGACGCTGCCGACGAGCGATCTAG
>CAJXVA010000809.1 GCA_913061055.1 uncultured Pseudomonadota bacterium | reverse complement strand
GTTCGGTACCTTCTATCCCTTCCGCTGCGCATCCCTTCGGGACGCTTCGCTCCCTTGCTCCGAACCCTCTGTCCGAAACCCGGAACGGACTTCACAACTGCGGTACTAGCACGTCGACTCAGCGAAGGTCATCGACGCACAGCGGAACGTCGATGCCGGTCAGCGGTGCGCACTGGCACTGCGGCGTCTGAGCGTTGCACATCCGAGCGCAAGTCGACCCACCATCGGCCTGGCGTACGCACAATCCACCGTCGCAAGCGTCGGCCGTGCTGCACGGAGCGCCCGGTGGCGACGGACCATCCAGCCGACACTGCCACCGCTGTCCGCCGTCGTCGGCATCGAACGGCGAACAAGTCATGCCCTCGGGACAGTCCCCCTCCGAGGGACGACAGGAGCAGGGCTCGAACACGCAGGCATACCAACCGCGACGCCAAGACAGCCCCTCGCGAATGGTCGCGGCCTGCTCGGCCGTGAACTGGGTGCGACACGAGGGGTAGTAGGCCATCACGTTCGTCGCGTCGGCGGCCTCCCCGTCCTCGCAGGACAGGTCGCAGCCATCGATGACTTGGCAAGACACGGGCCCCGGATCGGAGGGTGTGTCGCAGATGCCATCCCCTTGTAGCGCACAAGGTTCGGAGCACGGCTGCCCTTCGTCGTCGAGCTCCGACACGGCGTCGGTGGTGGGGGCGTGGGTATGGCACAGACCGAGGTAGTGCCCGATCTCGTGGGCCACGGTGCTCTCCCACCGCTGCTTGGCGATGATCACCCCACCGACGACAGGTTGCCGTCCTTGGACACGCCGCACCCCGCCACAGATCCCGTTGGGCGGCGTCGCCAACCCGGGACGCGGGACGTCGTCCACGAGCAGCTCTCGCGTGAACACGATCGGGATGTAGAACGCGTCGCGCTGCCGAACGTGCGCACTGCCGGTGAGCACCGCCTGCAGCTCGGTGTCATCGATCTCGAGCCACGCTTCGGAGTCGAGATAGACGGTGTCCGCCCAGCGAAACGACAGGCCGAGGTCGTCGTCGCGAGCGAAGTACAAGTTGATGCGCTCGAGCTCCGTCGCGAGGTCGGCGTCGGTGTAGTCCGTGTTGCCGGCCGCGTCCGCGACCACCACGGCGACCAGGTCGACCACGCCACACTCTGCGCCCTCGTCGACAAACCCATCGCCGTCGTCGTCGCGGCCGTTGCACAACTCGTCCGCTTCGTTGTCCGGCTCGCACCCGCAGGCCGCGCAACCCAAACGCTGCGGAGGCGGGCTCGGGCGCACACAAGCGTCGGCCCAACCCCCTCGCAATGGCTGGCAACTCGCGCCGACCGACGCGCAGTCGAGCCGTTGCTGCAGCCCATCGGCGCACGAGACCAGGGTGCCGCCATCGCAACGTGGCGGGATTCCAAGAACACACGGCGTCCCCTCGGCGGGCGCACAGGCGGGTCCCTCCTCGGTGAGTACACACTGCCGCCCTTGTTCGACGCAGTCTCTTCGGTACAGCCGGCCCGCTGCACAACCGACCGCGACGCCATCCTCGCAACGACCGCCACCCATCGCAGCGCAGGCGAGGTCTGGTCCGACGCACGCTCCGTCCTCGCAGCGCGTGACGCCGCACTCCTCGGCCTTTTCATGCGGGTTGCCGCAGCTGTCGACCCACCAGGCATCTCCCCGCAGACAGAGCGTGTCTTCTTGCGGAGAGCAGCCCGGTTGGGCCGGGGTTCGCTCGCTGGGCAGAGGTCGAGGCGCCCACCCGGCCGGTCCCTTGGACTCGGGCGCTGCCTTTGTAGGCTCCTTCGCTGCCTCCTTCGGCGCTGGTCGCCGGCTCGACGACGGGCCGTCCCAAGCAAGGATCCACGCCCCGATGACCGCGGCTGTGGCCAGCAGCAGGTACAGCCAGGCGGGGGGGCCCTTCGAGGACACGCACCCGCCCTACCACCGGCGTGCCGGCGGTGTCCACGGCGGTCTCCGCGAGGACGGTTCCCCCCATCAAACCTGGGCACGAACCCGTTGGTGACGGCCCCAGCGGGGAGTCCAAGGTCAACTCTCCTAGCCCTCGCGCGCCCGCTGAAGCGCCGCCGCCGGCAAGCGATAGCGCAGGAGTGCAAACAGGCACACCCCGCCCATGATCAGCTCCAGGGCCGCGGCCTGAACGAGGATGCTCGAAGGCAAACCGTCGAGCACCATGCTCAACACGCGAGCGAGGCCGTAGGACAAGTAGACCGCGCTCGCCAAGACCGTGGCCGTAAAACGAAGCGTCTGCACAAACGCCCCCGCGGTGATGAGCACGCCGATGGCCAGCAACGCGCCGCCGGGTGCTCTCGTTTCACTGAGCAGACTGACATCCCCCCTCAAGTCGATGCCGCTGCTCGCGTGAAACAGCTGCGGAACGAGCAACAAGCCCGCACCGACACAGGCGCCGATGATGCCCGAGACGAGAAGAATGGTGGTCAGCAGCCTGGAGTTGTTCATGGCCGTTGAACCATGGGTTGAGCCTCTTCGGGCGGCAACGACCGCGGATCCGCGTCAATGTACCCATCGTCCAATCCGCTGGACGACTGGCCAGGTCTCTGAGAGGCTGAAAACGCCTCTCGTGTCCCACGCTCGCACGCCCCCGCCCCGCCTGTCTGACCCACTCGGCGAGACGCTGCATCAGCTGCGCATGACGGGTACTTTGTACTGCCGCTCAGAACTCTCGGCGCCCTGGGGCATCGCGATTCCAGCCTTCCCCGGGATGATGACGTTCCTCATCGTCACCGCGGGGCAGTGCTGGCTCGAGATGTCGGGGGTCGATCCCGTTTTGCTGGGCCCGGGCAGCCTCACGCTCATCCCCCACGGGACCCCCCACCGGCTCCGCAGCCATCGACGCGCTCGAACGGTCGAGTTGTCGGACTTGCCCGTCCAAGCGGTCACCGAGCGCTACGAGACGCTGCGTTGGGGCGGCGCCGGAGCCCTGACCGAAGCGACCTACGGCGTGGTCCGGTTCGACCACATTGCGGCGCACCGACTCGTGGAGCTGCTGCCCCCAATGCTCACGGTCGACGGCTGGGACGACGATTCAGGTACCTGGCTGCACAGCACGTTGCAGTTGATCACGCGCGAAGCCAAGGCCATGCGTCCGGGAGGAGAGACGGTCGTCACGCGGCTCGCCGATGTCCTCGTGATCCAAGCGATCCGCTGTCTCTTATACACATCTGACGCTGCCGACGA
>CAJXVA010000808.1 GCA_913061055.1 uncultured Pseudomonadota bacterium | reverse complement strand
CGAGATGTAGAGAGGTCTCGTGGGCTCGGAGATGTGTATAAGAGACAGATGCTGATGTTCAGCGTCCCCAGCTGGCGCTTCCGCTGCTCACCCGGACGTTGGAGACGCGCGAGGCGGTTCTCGGCGATGCTCATCCGACGGTTGCGGACACCCGCCTCGAGCTGGGAAACGCGTATCTGGCGACGGGAGACTTCGACCGCGCACTTGAAGAACTCCGGGCGGCACGCAAGATCCAGGCTGACGCGCTGGGGCCTCGCCATCCCGATGTCGCGCTCGTCGACAACAACCTCGGGGCCGTACAGTTTCGCCTGGGTCGGTTCGAGGCTGCCGCGAAGCGTTGGGAGGCGTCGCTGTCGATCGGCGCCGAGGCGTTTGGCGAGGACCACATCTCTCAACACGGGACGCTGACGAACCTTGCCAAGGCCGCCGCAGTCCAAGGAGCATGGGATGACGCGCAGGGGTACCTGGACCGGGCGCTGCGGGTTTGGGACGTGGCGGGCCTGGGCAGTGCGCACCCCGAACTCGTCGGAACGCTCGAGGTTCAGGGCGAGGTCCTGCTGGAACGAGGAGCCGCGAAGGATGCGCTGCAGGCGTACGTGCAGGCGATCGAGATCTGCGATGCGGTCTATGGCTCGGTTGTCGTTCCGACCCTCGGTCCTCTGGCTGGGGCGGCGCGGGCCGCTTGGGCGCTGGAGGATGCCGAGGCGGCTGCTGTGCACGCGTCGCGGTTTCTCGACTCCGACGACGCCCGGCTCTTCAGCCCGCAGACGCACACGGGCATGGTGTGGCTTCAAGCGCAGGCGCTGTGGAAGACAGGAGAACACGCCGCGTCGAGGCGGGCCGCGGAGGCTGCGTTGGCGACGTATCGCGACCTGGACGATGAATCCGCGGCGCAGGAGGTGGCGCAGTGGCTCCGGGCGCACCACCCCTCAGATCCGGCCTAGGCTTCGTCTCGGTGAAGGGCGCCGATTCGTGTCGCCCAGTCGTCGAGCCCCTCCAGCGTGGAGGTACACACGCTGGGGGACTCGGCCAGCACGCGCACTTCGTCTCGAAGCTGATCCCGCGCTCGCGCGAGCCGGCTTCGGACCGTGTGCGGCGAGACGCCCAAGACGATCGCGATCTCGGCCGTCCTCAGCCCGTCCCAGTAGTACAGACCCAGCGCAACTTGGTGGTCGAGCGTGAGCCGACGAAGCGCGCGCTGCAGCAGCTGCACCTCTTGTTGCTGGACGACGGCGCGGCTTGGGGTGGTCGATGCGCTGTCCGGCACCGCGGAGCTGTGGGGGTCGAACTCGGGTTGACCGCTGCGCTTGCGGATCCTGTCGATGAGCCGATTGCGGGCGACTCGAAAAAGGTAGGCCCGAAACGCGCCGTCTCGGATCTTGTCGCGAGTCTCGACGCAGTCCAGGAACGTCCTCTGAATGAGGTCTTCGACCTCGTCGCCGAGACGGAGTGAAAAGAACCGATACAGCGGCGCGAAGTACCGTTGAACGAGCTCGTCACCGGCCTGCAGGTCCCCGGTCTGCCACGCCCTGAGCAACGCATCGTCCGTGCTCATCCTCCCGATCCTATCAAGAGGTGTGTCGTGCAAAACCGAGACTTCGCTCACGAGGCTTCTGGGGATCATCTTGGGGGGTCGCCCGCTTGAACGGACATGAACCGCCAGGAACTTGTCCGACAGCTCGCTTCCGACCGCTACAGCGAGAAGGAGTGCCAGGCGCTCCTGCGAAAGGACCATCTCGATCGTGCAGCCGAATACCTCCGGGCGACGGATCCTCCGCGGGCGACGGATCTCGCCATCCGCCTGCTGGAGTCGGCGACGTATGAGACCCAAGCCCGCGTCCTCATGGCAGAGCGTCGACTCCTGTCGACGCCCGGAAAGGTCTTCATCCGGGCACTCACCGACCTGACCCGCGTCAATCAACTCGGGGCCGACCAAAAAAAGGCGCTGGTCCGCCCGCTGGTCGAATGGTTCGAGCACGGCCAAGATGAACACCTCGAACGTCTGGACCAGGAGGTCAGCGGCTTGAACCTGCACAATCTCGCCGCTCTGGCGACCCTACATCGCCCCTCGTTCTCGCGCCTGTGGCGACTGATCGAACCCAAGCTCGGGGCGACGTTCGAAGAGAAGGTGACCGCGATTCTCGAAACCAAAGCCTCCCCATTCGTCGGGTTGGCCGCCGCGCATCTCGCCGAAACGCTGGAGGTCGAACTCAGCGCCATTCCGACACCCTTTTCGATCGGTGGCGTCCCGAAAGAGGATGTCGACCTGCACAACTTCAAGCCGATGCTCGAACTCGTTTGGAGGGTTCGTCCGGACTTGCTCGAATCGGTGGTCGCCACCCCGTGCAAAGCAGTTCGAAGCTGGGGGGTTCCGTGGATGTTGGACTTCCTCGACCCGACGGTTTCGATGGTCGACGCGGCGCCGTCACGAACGATCGTGCTGCGGGCCGAGCGGTTGGTCGTGTCCGTGTCCGGTACGTTCAAGAAACAGGGCCGTCTCAGTCTCAAGGTGCACAAGACGGACGCGGCCGCGTCGAAGGACGTGGAGAAGAGACTGACGGCGGCGGAGGCGAAGCTGGGGGCGACGCGGTCGCCGTGGGATGGGGTTTCGGGGCTGGCTCCGTATCGGGCGCTGAGCGACGAGGGCCTCGGCGAAGCGCTGCGGGCGGCGGTCAAGGTCGGGCGGACGGCGGACGTCGAAAGCCTGCTGCAACGGGGGGCCGATCCACGAGCGGACGAGGCGCTGCTGAGTCTTGCGAGCGAGTACGGTGTCGTCCGCCGGTTGCTCGAGGCAGGCGTGACGCATGGTCTCGCCACAGCGTTGCTGGGCAAAGCGTCACGGAACCAATCCTCCGCGTGGTGGAGCACGTTGAATTCGCAGACCTGCATCGCCTTGATCCGCGCGGGCTCCGATGTCGCCCAGACGGACCACAAAGGGTGGACCGCACTGCACCACGCAGCAGCCCATGGATGGATGCCACTGCTCGATGCGTTGCTCGATGCCGGGGCAGACAAAGCGGCACGAACCGCGTCGGGCTCGGGGAAGGAGGGGCTCAACGCGGCAGAACTCGCAGACGCCAACGGCTGGCATCGGGTGGTCGCGCGCCTGCGATGAGTGCGACCCTTGGCGGCCTAGGGGCGTCCCCAATTCGATGAAACGGCCATAGCGGCGCCCCCAGAGCCCATGCCGTCGTTCCTCATCG
>CAJXVA010000807.1 GCA_913061055.1 uncultured Pseudomonadota bacterium | reverse complement strand
AGATCGCTCGTCGGCAGCGTCAGATGTGTATAAGAGACAGCTTCCGTCGGCAGGTCGCACGATTCGAGGCGACACCATGATCCCCATGATTCCCGCGTTCGCCACGTTGGCGGTTGCGCTCGCTGTTCCGCCGCCGGTGTACGACCCTGATGCTGGGGTTCCGCCTGGAGGGGGCTACTGGGCGCCCGGTGAGGCGCCCTCGGTGGCGCCTCCGGACGGCGAGGAGCAGATCCTCATCGGAGCGATCATGCTTCCGCTGGGGGTGCTCGCGGCGGGATCGGCCTCGGCCATGGTGTGGGCAACCGCGCCGGGCCACTGCCAGGCTCGCCTCGAGGGGTGGGGCATCGACGCCAACGCCGAGCAGTGCAAGGGACTGTTCATCTACAACGTGATCCGGGTGTCGTACGGAAGCGCCGCGGTGATCACGGGAGCCGTGTTCTTGGCGATCGGCCTGCAGCGACGCAAAGCGCTGAAAGAATGGAAGCGCCGACGGTTCCAGGGGTTACGGCCGACCGGGCTCAGTTTCACGCCGAACCGGCGTGGTGCATCGCTCGGCATGACGCTCCGTTTCTGAACCACCCGCGGTCATTGGTCCGGCGCTTGGGTCCACGGAAGCTGACCGTGTCAGAGCGCAGATGCCGACCAAAGCCCGTCGCACGCGTGCGGCTCGCACGTGAATGTCCCCGTGATTTCCCCGTCGCCGACCGCGTTTCCGGAGAGCGTGCAGCTAACCGAGCCTGAGACCTGAAGGGTCGCTTCGGCAACGCCTTCGGCGTTGATGGTTCCAGTCAGCGGCACCGTGTTGTCAGAGTAGGGGACCGTGAGGTCGGCAGACCCTGACATCGCGGTATCTTCAAAGATGGAGAAGCTTAGGCTCCCATCGACATCTGCGACACCCGTGGGGAAGTCCTGGCACTCTCCAAGGATGGTGCCTGCGTAGTCGCCCTCGAAACTGACGGTCGGAGCGCCTGTCGTCTCGCTGGAGCCACCGCTACCGCTCCCACGACTGGTAGACGTCGTACTCATGCCGGCGCTGGTGCTGGCACCTGCGTCGGTGGTGCTTGAGGTACCAGCGCTACTCTGCGACGTCGTCGAAGCCTCCGAGCTCGTGGTCTGGCTCGATGTCGAGCTCTGGTTGCCGCTGGACGAGCCCGTATCCACTGGCGTGTTACCCGTCGAGCCTGAGCTCTCTCCGGCCGCGGCGTTCGGGCTGAAGCACCCTGGCGCGATCACTAGCAGGAGTGCGGGCGCAAATCGTCGTGACGTCCGTGGCATCTTGCTTCGACTATGGGAGTCGGCTGTCTGTGGAGCAACTCTCGCCGGCTTGCGGGTACAGGTCGGCGAAGGCGGCACGCGGTGGGGCCGGCCTGTGCTTGCGAACCTGGAACACGTTCGGCTCCGAGCTGGGCCGTTGCAGCAGGGGGGCTAAGCCCCGTTTCGGATCCGCGAGGTCTCGGCGGGCCGCTGCTTGTTCAGTGCGGCCCAGGTAGGGAAGCATCGCACGGTGGAATAGCCGCCCGAATAAGGTAGGATTGCTTACGCGCAAAATTCATACGGAAGCGCGGCACCGAGCCGGTGTCTCAGGGGAGGACAGCGGCAACCCGTAGGGGAAACGTGAAGGGAAACATGATGCATAGACACCTGACTCTGGCTGGACTGCTCTGCGTAGCGGGGGGATGTCCCTCTGCGGAATCCGGAGAGGACAGCTCGGACGACTCTGGCGGAATCGCGAGCTTCTCGGGCACGGACACCGATGGTTCGACCACGGACGTCAATCCAACGACCGGCGAGGACACTGTTGCGGATACTGGCTCCAGCAGCACCGGCGAGCTCAACTGCGGCGAGCAGGAATTCGTCCTCGAGGCGGTTCCACCCAACGTGGTCTTGGTCCTCGATAAATCCGGCAGCATGGTCCAACAGGAGTGGGACGCGGACAATGATCCCAAGACCGCGGAGGAGACGCGGTGGCGAAGCCTCCACAACGTTGTGTCGTTCGTCGTGGGCACGTTCGAGGCCGAGATCAACTTCGGCGCGGTCCTGTTTCCGTCGACGAGCGTGACCGCGCAGAACGCGGACTTGGGAGCGGGCTCGTGCGTCGTGAATGCACAGCCGGAGGTTCCGGTGGCTGCGACCAATGCCGCGGGCGTCTTGGACGGCATTCCTCCTGCAAGCGCGGTGGGGACCATCAACGGCGCGACGCCGGCAACTGCGGGCGTCCAGACGGCACTCGACCACCTCAACACACTCGATGAGAACATCGATCGCTTCATGATTCTCATCACCGATGGCGCCGCAAACTGCGGTGCCAACGCAGACACCGGGATGTGCCCGGGTCCGGGGTGTGGCCTGATGGAGGAGTACGATTCCAACTTGCCGGTCGTCGTCGGAGACGCGTTTACGACCGACAGCGTGCCGACCTTCGTCATCGGCATCGATATCGTCGACGAACTCGTCGGCGCCGATCCGAACGATGGCCAGGTCGGCGCGAACACCTTCACCGAGCTCAATACGGTGGCGGAGGCTGGGGGCCGGGCGCGTGAAGGGGACGAGAAGTTCTTCAACGCCACCAACGAGATCGAGCTTCAGGCTGCATTGGCCGAGATTGCCGGGCAGGTCGTGTCATGCACGATCCCGCTCAGTGAGGAGCCGACCGACCCCGATTTTGTCGAGGTCGAGATCGGCGGGATGGCCTTTGACCGGGTCGCGGACTGCGAGACCGAAGACGGCTGGGTCTACTCGAACCCCGAGGGCCCCTACGACGCCATCGAGCTCTGCAACGCAGCGTGTGACGCTCTGGCAGAGAGTGGCGAGTTGGATGCTACGTTCGGCTGTCCGCCTCCGGGCTGATATCTGTCCCTACCGGGAGATCTCGAAGCGGCGGCACCCTTTGGGGGCCGTCGCTTCGTTTTGGGGCCTCGACTCGCGTCGCCACAGCGATCTGCTCTAAGCTCGGGGCCGCTTCGTATGGCTGCACGGAAGACCACCAAGAAGAAGGCGAAGAAAACGAGCTCGAAGAAGACGGCTTCTGCGAAGAAGAAGACGTCCGCGACGAGAACCGCATCCGCCAAGAAGAAAACACCGGCGAAGAAGGCGGCGTCGAAAAAGACGGCCGCGAAGAAGAAACCGGCCGCGAAGAAGAAACCGGCCGCGAAGAAGCCTGTCGCGAAGAAGACCGCGGCGAAGAAGAAGCCGGTCGCGAAGAAGGCGGC
>CAJXVA010000806.1 GCA_913061055.1 uncultured Pseudomonadota bacterium | reverse complement strand
TGTAGAGAGGTCTCGTGGGCTCGGAGATGTGTATAAGAGACAGCGTCTGTCTCGGCCCGATCGATTGCTCAGGCGCAGGCCGCGTTGCCCGCTCGCAACTTGGGCTGGCGCTGACGGTGCCCGGGACGCCGCGCTCGCGGTGGTGGGCACAGATGACCGCGCTCGAGTTCGCCGCCATCACGGCGTTTGAGGAGCTTGCCGCCGACCTCGAGCGACTGGGAGCCCCTGCCGACCTCGTTCGCCGTGCCCTCGATGCGGCGCAGGACGAACGAGACCACACTCGGATGTGCGCCACGATGGCTGGCGTTCCGGTGCCCTCGGACGCATCGAGTGCTGAACATCGACCCCAGCGCGCGGCGTCTCTCCTCGAGTTTGCGCGGGTCAACGCCGCCGAAGGGTGCATTCGCGAGTCGTTCGCAGCCCTGGAGGCGCTGGTACAGTCTCACCGCGCTCGAGATCCGAAGGCACGCGCGGTTCTGCGCCGAATCGCAGATGACGAGGTTCGACATGGCCAGCTGTCCTGGGACATCGACGACTGGGCCACCCAGCGCCTCTCCAGCAGGGGAAAGCAGCAGGTGCGACGCAGTCGAAGGGCGGCGGTCCGGCGGACGTGGACGTCGGTGTCTCGCTCACCCACCTGTAGTTTGCCGTCCGACCCTGCGCCGGGGTTGCCCAACGCGCGCGGTCGCCAGCAACTGCTCCAAGGGTTCGTTCGGGAGCTCGCGCGATCCCGCGCTCGGGTCTGAGTGATACCCTCAACTCACGGTGGGTTGGCAATGGGTGCGGAGGTTTGGACTCTTGGCGGGAGGTCTCATGGCCTTCGGCTCGGGATGTTCGCCCTCCGTGTTCCAGTGTGCCCAGGATACCCAGTGCGGCTCTACAGGCTTCTGCGAAGCATCGGGGTTCTGCTCGTTCCTGGATGAGACGTGTCCCAGTGGCCGTAGGTACGGCACGTTCGCAGGAGGCGAGCTTGGTGACAGCTGCGTGGACCTGGAGCTCGACGCGTCCAGTGGCGAAGTGGAGCCCACAACCACCACCATTCCGGACCTCGAGAGCACCGGCTCGAGTTCGAGCAGCAGCGGTGATCCGACCACCACGGGGATCGTTCCGATCTCTGAGGGCAGCTCGAGCAGCTCCGGCTCCATCAACGAAAGCTCCACGGGGCTCGCGGAATCGTCCAGCACCGGCCCTCCCCCGATCCAACGGGTCGACGATGGGTTGGTCGTGTTCTACCGCCTCGACGAATCCGAGGGGGTGACCGTGCATGACACCGCTCCGCACGATCCGCCCATCGACCTCACCCTCTCTGGTGCTGGCTATGAGTGGGTTCCGGATGGCCTTCGCTTCAGTGGGGACGATGGCACCATTGCGGCGTCGACCACGTCGACCACCAAGCTCAACAACGCTTGCGCGGACACCAACGAGATCACGCTGGAGTCGTGGGTCACGACGATGTCCGTCGGTACGCCTGGGCCGCCGCGCATCGTGACGTACAGCGAGGACTCCGCGAGCCGGAACTTTTCGCTCATGGTCGGGAGCAACGTGACCGGGGAGCAGCCCCCAGCGTTTCGAGGGCGATTGCGTACCGACTTGTTGTTCCTCAACGGAACTCCTTCCACCGTCGCGGAGCTCGACACCACCGCGAAAGACCAGCTCTCGCATGTCGTCTATATGCGGGATGCCGACGGGGCCGAGCGGATGTTCGTCGACACGACCCTCGAGGTGGAGACGACACGTGCGGGGGACTTCTCCGTCTGGGATACGACGGGGGTGATGCGTCTGGCGCTGGGCAACGAGTTTGTCCACCCACGCCCGCTTGACGGAACGCTGCACCTCGTTGCGGTGTACTGCCGGGCACTCGCGCTCGACGAAGTTCAGCAGAACTTCGACGCCGGGCTGTAGCGAGTTCGCCTCTCTACCGCTTGCGCTTGGGCGCGCTGCGCTTGGGTGCGGAGCGAGATGGAGTGCTGCGCTTGGGCGCGCTGCGCTTGGGTGCGGAGCGAGTGGGAGTGCTGCGCTTGGGCGCGCTGCGCTTCGGAGCACTGCGCGTGGGCGCGGAGCGAGAGGGGCTGCTGCGCCGCGGAGCAGACCGGCTCGGGGTGGAACGCGAGGGCTGGGAGCGCTTGGGCGCGGAGCGAGAGGGCTGTGAACGCTTGGGCGTGTTGGAGTACGACGAGCCCCACGAGGGCTGGGTGCGCTTGGGCGCCGAGCGGGTGGGTTGGGGCGCGGTGCGGCGGGGCGAGGTCGTGGACTTGGTGTTGGTCCGAGTCGCTGGCGACGGGTTGGTCCGAGGCGCAAACGCGGGCGCGGGGACGGCCCGCCGGGGCGCGTTGGCAGCCGAGATCGTGCCGACCGTGGAGGGGTTGGTCCGCCTCACCGCGGGGCTGGTTCGGGTCGCCCGAGGATCGACGACGGTGATCCGTTGGCCGCCTGCCGTGGTGTAGCCGTTCGTTCGCGTGGGTGTGCGGGACGGGTTGGCTCGCACGCGGCCCTTGCCGGCAACCGCAGGTGTGGGATTGCGACGGGATGGGGCGTCGCTCGCGAAGCGCGACTGCGGGTTGGTGCGGGTGGCCTTGCCACGCTCGCCCGCGCCCGCGGGGTTGGTGCGACGCGGTGTGCCGATCGGCTCGCCCTTGTGGACGGGCCCGGTGGAGTTGCCGGGCACGGGAGGAACCGTGGCCCCAGCGTTCTGGGACGGCTTGGGGTCGCGCCCCGGTCGACGATTGTTCTGGTGGTAGTCGTGGTGGTGGTGGTTCGCGTGGACCACCGACAGCCCGTAGGCGTGGTAGCCGTACATGCCGACGCCGCCCCAGTAGTAGCCGGGGCCGTAGTAGCCGACGCCCCATGCGTAGGGGGCCCAGGGGTAGTAGCCGTTCCAGTAGGTGACCAGCGGGGCAGGGGGGCCGAGGTAGTAACACCAGCCCCAGCCGTCGACCCAGTACACGAAGTCGCCGTGCACGTTGTAGTAGGTGCGGCCTGCCCATGCGACCTCGGGGAAGGTCTGGATCTCTTCGGGGTACGTGTGGACGTACTCGACCACGACGACCTGCTCGCCGTTGCTCAGCTCTTCGTAGCCGAGGGCTTCGGGATACTCGGCTGGGGGAGCGTCGTAACGAATGCTCTGCTCGATGTAGACGTCTTGCCGCGGCGACGGTTCTGCGAGGACGGTCCTTGGGCTGTCTCTTATACACATCTCCGAGCCCACGAGACCTCTCTACATCTCG
>CAJXVA010000805.1 GCA_913061055.1 uncultured Pseudomonadota bacterium | reverse complement strand
ATCTACACTAGATCGCTCGTCGGCAGCGTCAGATGTGTATAAGAGACAGTCGCTGGGGGGCCCGCAGCACCGTCAGGATGCTGGGACAAAGCCGCTCCGCAGTGGTTACACGCCGCTGCGGACAAAGCATTTTGCGCGCCACAAACGTGGCAAACGAGGCCCGGGTCCATGGCTCTCGCATCCTGCGCTGGGCGGCTCTGGTTGTCAATTTGGGATTCGGACGGGCCCGGATGCGACCGCGGGAATGCAGATCGTCTGGGCGGAGGCCTCTGCGCACCGCGACTGCGCTTTTTCTAGCGCTGCGCGTTGGGCTCGGGTGCCCGTCCGTGCAGCATCGACGGCGTCGGTGATCGCCTTGGCCTGAGCGGTGAGCAGGGACGGATCTACGGGGTCGAGCGCGGGTACCAGGTGTCGCTGCAGCCAGCGTCCGAACGATGCGTCCCATCCTGTGCCGCGGGGCGCAGGGACGAATCGAGCGTCTGTCTGGGCGTTGCGCTGGCTCGGCTCGAGCAGCAGGACGAGTCCGGCGGATGCGGCGTCGCGGGCGAGGCCACCGGGCCCAAGCGCCCGCGTCAGCAGCGGAGCGACGTTCGCCTGGGTCGCCGTTCCGATGTTGCCGATGCGCCAGGCCGCAATCGCGGCCACCAGCGGGTCGGTGTGATCAATGTTGTCGCGGAGTTCGTCCAGGGCGTTCGCAGGCTGAAGGGTGGCGTGCGCGAAGGTGCAGGCGTGGCGGACGATGGTGGTGCGGCTCTCGGTTGCGAGCTGCCGCACGCGGATCCTGGTGTCGGGCTGGATGCGGCTTGGATTCGGGTGTCGGGCGATGGCCAGACAGGACAGGGCCACGATCTGCGTGTCTTCGCCCAGCCGCAAGTGAGGGCTCAGGCCTTCGAGAGCCTCGGCGTCGTCGCTTTGGGCGAGTGCCCAGGCGGCGGTGCGTCGGGCGTTCCAGCTGTGCCGCTTGCTGACGAGCACCTCTTGCAGGACCTCGGTCGCCCCGGAGTCCTTGAGGGCACCGGCGGAACGCAGGGCGGTGATCCGGGTCTGCTCGTAGGCGTTTTGGACCGTTGCTGTGGCATCCCGCGGCGCGGCGAGGTTCTTCCCCAGCGCGGCGAGGGCTGCCGCGCTGCCGGGGAGCTTCAGGCGCCCGAGTTGCTCCGCGGCGCGGAGCCGGGTGGTGATCGCCCCGCGCCGAAGCGAGGAGAGCAACGGGGCTCGCAACGATTGGCGTCGTTGTTCGGCGGTGGTCTTGTCGCCGGCGCTGCCCGAGGTGATCCACCCGTGCACATCGGCAGGCGGGAGGCGGTCGAGAGCGTCGAGCAAGAAACGACGAGGTTCGCCGCTTTCGGGGTGTTGGGCACAGCGGCGAACAGCGAGGGAGAGCGCCTCGTCGAGTTCCCCGTCGGCTTCGGCGAGATCCAACGCCCGTCGGCCGGCATCTTCCATCAGCTCTGGGGGTCCGCTGGCGCTCAAGACCTCATCCAGCAGGGTTCGTGACCGTGAAACGTTGCCCCGCGTCAGCTCGAGCTCCGCCAGACGAAGCTTGGGTCGCAGCGCGGTGGGCTTGGTTTCCAGGGCGCGTCGGTACGCGTCGGCGGCCGCGTCCATGTCCCCCTTGCTCTCGTGCATCTCGCCCAGTCGCACGATCGCGTCGACGTGGGTGCGGTCCTTTTCGGCGGCGGTGGTGGCGGTCTTGAGGGCGCGATCGCTGTCGCCGGCTTCGAACGCAAGCTCGGACATCTCGGCCAGCACGTCGGGGCTGCGAGAGGGATCGAGGGCGAGGAGCTCTTCGAGCGTGCCCATGGCGGACTCGATCTGACCGGCTCTGCGCTGGGCAGCCGCGAGTTCTTCGAGCCGACCGGGGTCGTTCGGGGCGAGGGAGAGCATGCGCTGCTGCACGGCGACGGCGCTGGTGTAGTGCTCGCGCCGGGTGTGCAGCTCGGCGAGGAAGCGGCCGGACTCGAGGGCGTCCACGGTGGGCGTGCCTTTGTCGAGCTGCGCCTGGGCCTTGGTGAGCCAGCCGGGCAGGGCGCTGGTCCGCAGCACGTTGTCCCGCACGAGCAGCTCCACGATTCGAGTGCGCGCCTCGTCGCGAAGCAGCCGGTGTCGGGGCGCCGATGCGAGGTCGCGGGTGCGCTGCCAGTGTGCGAGGGCGGGCCGCGGCCGCCGCTGCTCTTCGGCGAGGACGGCCCGAAGCCGGGCGTACTCGGGTGCCTTGGGGTCGGCGGCGATGGCCTTGCCGATGGCCGAGATGGCTTCGGCGTGTAGCTCGTGTTCTGTCAGGACTTGGGCGAGACGCGCCCATCCCTTATGCGTGGGGCGGGTGAGCTTGGGCAGCAGGTTCCACTGCGCGAGTGCCTCTTCCCGCTGACGCATCTGAAACAGCTGTTCGCCGAGGGCGATTCGAGCCTCGGCCTTGCGCGGGGACATCTTGACCAGCGCTTGTGCGATCTGCAGCGCGGTGGGTGCGTCGTCGTTGAGGTTGTAGAAGTCGAGCAGGCCGCTCATGGCCTTGGCGTTGCGCGGGTAGTGCTCACGCACGTCTGCGGCGAGGGCAAACGCCAGCTCGCGCTCCCCGGCGGCGGCCAGGCTGCTGGCGAGTTCGATCGCCGTCGCGGGGTCGAACCCGGGGCCGTCCATCATGGCTCGGGTCTGGGCGACTGCGTCGTCATGCCGCCCCTTGGCTTCGAGCGCCTCGATCAGTGCGGTCTGGGTCTCGGGGTCACGGGGGGCGAGCGCGCGAGCCTTGGCCCAGCTGTCGATCGGATCGATCCCGGCGCCTTGTTGCGCGGTGGCCAAGGTTCGCCAGGCCGCGGGCTCGTCGGGGTTCGACTCGAGCCACGCACCGAGTTTTCGCAGCAACGCATCGGTGGTGCGGGCCCGCCGATGGGCGTTGTACAGCGTGGACCACCACGTCTCACGGGCGACCCGAGAGCCCTGGGCTGGGTCTTTGAGCATGGACCACAGCAGGTCGGCGGCACCGCCGGCTTGGTCGGCGGCGAGACGGGCCCGAGCACGCTCGGCCTGGAGCTCGAAGCGCTTGCGGCCCTTGGCCCGAGCCACGGCGTCGGCGTAGGCCGCGTCCGCAACCGCCGGTTGATCCGCGTCGCTGGCCGCTCGAGCGAGGCGGACCCGGGCCTCTTTGTCGCCCGGGGAGAGTTCGACCAGCTTCTTGGCGACCCGCAGGCTGTCCTCGGCCTGTCTCTTATACACATCTCCGAGCCCACGAGACCTCTCTACATCTCGT
>CAJXVA010000804.1 GCA_913061055.1 uncultured Pseudomonadota bacterium | reverse complement strand
GAGATGTAGAGAGGTCTCGTGGGCTCGGAGATGTGTATAAGAGACAGGGCGAAACCACAACGCTGACGTTGTGCCCAACCCCGGCGAAGTTCAGGCCCTCGTCCGAACACCTGACCTCGACCGCATCGCCATCGGCTTCGCGGACCAGCAAGCGGACCGCGTCGGTATCGATCGCGAGCTCGGTCCGGGCGATCGCCCCACGCGAAAACACCACGTGGAGTGACGGGGTGCCGTTGAGCGCCTCATAGGCCCCCTCGAACACGAACCGCCGACTTCGAAACCCGCGGAAGTGGACCCACGTGGAGGCAAAGTCGGTACTGCGCTCGGGGTCGGGTTCCAGCAGTAGCGTTTGTGTCTGGGCAGCGGAGCTGATCCGAACCTCGGCTTCGATCTGTGCCCCGGAACGGTCGTGCAGGACCAAGGCACCGCTGTCCGGGGCCGAGACGTCTGGGGTGCCTTCGTCGGGGCCGTCGAGCAGCGGCCGAAAGCGCGTCACGACAGGATTGGCCAAGGACCCGGAGGCCGGCACCCGTCCGCCAACCCCAAGAACCGTTCCGTCCGCGAGCGCGACCATTGAAGAGCCGACGCGCGGCCCCGGAGGCCGAAACGTGCGACCGGGCTTCACCGCCGAGAGATCGACGGCATGGGCACCGCTGCGACCGAAGATCCCTGCGTGCAGCACGAAACGGTCCACGAGCACGCGTTCTCCCCACAGGCCGACCATGGTCCGGCGTACCGGGAACGTGTCCACAGAGGGCAGGAAGCAGGGATCGGTCGCCTCCCCACACCAGCCCGCGAGCGGCTCGACGTGGTTCTGGTCGACACGCCACATCGTGCCGTCCTCGAGCACCAGCATGACCAGTCCGCCCTCGATCAACGCCGCCCCCACGATGTTCCGCTCCCCGAGCGCCTCGAAGAGCGCGGGTCCGTACGGCGTCCACCCTGGTGTTCCCGGGAGCAGCATTTCGATGTCGCGCAGGCCCTCGTCCTCGTCGTTTCGGCCTCCGACCGCAAACACCACCCCGTCCCTCGCCGCGAGCAGGGTGTGTTCGTAGCGCGGATGCAGCAGCGCCGGGGCCGGAGCGAACCGGAACGTCCCACCATCGTCCTCGACATAGAAGCCAGAGCGCAGGACGCTCGCTTCCGACGGCACACACACACCCCGTTCCACGTGAGCACAGCCGCCCTGGACGAGAACGCGGCCGTCGGGCAGCGAGACGGCTCCGTGAAACGCCCTCGGGCTGGCGGCCATTCCATCGATCGCGACCTGTGTCGGAGCCCCAACATCAACCGACATCGCGTCACGATCGACCTCGAGGCGGACGACATCCCCGGACGGGATCGGGCCGTCGTGGGCACCACCGACCATCACGAACGAGCTGTCGCCGATCGCGGTCAGCGTGTGACCGACCGACG
Source organism: uncultured Pseudomonadota bacterium (assembly GCA_913061055.1). Lineage (GTDB taxonomy): Bacteria > Myxococcota_A > Polyangia > Nannocystales > Nannocystaceae > CAJXVA01. Next base: position 1,836 of record CAJXVA010000804.1, on the reverse strand, counting down.
GTGCGGGGAGCACGGATTCCGCCACGGACACATCGGTGGTGTCGTCGCGCAGCAGCACGATTTCATCCAGCAGCTGCCCTTGAGCCCCCTCCCCGCCGACCGCAAGCACCACGCCCGAGGGGGCGACGGCCATCGCGGCCCGGTCGCGCGGCTCCAGAGCGCTCTCCACCGGGCACAACTGGTCCGGCGGCGAGAAGTACACCGGCTGCGTCCCGTCTTGGGGGAGCCTGGGTGTTCGGCCGACGGCGAGCACCACCGACTCCCCGAACAACCCTTCGACGGTCACGGCATCGACGCCACCGGGGAGTTCGTCGAGCGACGTCTCGCCGCCATCGAGGAGCACCGACTCAGCCTCGGCGGCCGGCAGGTCACCGCGCGCGCGCACCCGCACCGTTGTGAGGACCTCCCCCTCGAGACCGCATCCCCACAGCGGTGTGAGAACAGCCTCGTGCCCTTCGACACACCCGCCGACGAGCAGCCCACCAAGGGCCGCCGTCGCCGCCCAAGCGCAACTCCTGCCGGCGGATCGGCCAGCTGCCCTCGACGCGCGCATCGCTTCCCCATGTTATCATGGCGCACGGTGTCGAGACTCGACGCGGACGGAGGCTTGGCGACAGCTGAGCCCGCTCGGGCGCCCCTGGGGCGCGAGTTCGGCAAGTACCGCCTCCATCGCCGGATTGCGCGCGGCGGGATGGGCGAGGTCTATCTGGCCCGGCTCGTTGGGGAACTCGGCTTCGAACGAGACCTCGTCATCAAGACGATTCTGCCCGAGTTGGCCGCAAAACCTCGATTCATCGAGATGTTCGCTGCCGAGGCCAAGACGGCCGTGGCCCTGTCCCACGGGAACATCGTGCCCGCGTACGAGCTCGGCCGCACCGCCGACACGTTCTACATCGCGATGGGCTACGTCGACGGTCCATCCGTCGCGCAGCTTCTCGAAGCCACCGAGTCGCAGGGCAAGCCACCCAACATCGCCGCGGGTCTGCATGTGATCCGAGGGGTGCTCGCAGGCCTGTCCTACGCCCACCGCGAAGAACCCGGGCGCCCGGCGGTGGTCCACCGCGACATCACCCCGCGCAACGTGCTCATCGATCGCAGTGGCCAGGTCCGGATCGTGGACTTCGGCATTGCGGCGCCGGCTCGACGACAGGCCGGTGTCCGGGCGGGCTCGATCGGCTACATGGCGCCCGAGCAGGCACGCGGCGATGCAGCGGATCCCCGCGCGGATGTGTTCTCCGCCGGCTGCATGCTCTACGAGCTGTGCACCCATACCCGCGCCTTTCCCAAGGAGGGCATCTGGCTGACGCCCGACCTCAGCGCGGTCCCCGACGACGTCCGGGGTCCCTTGGAGCGGTCGCTCGCGATCGATCCCGATGCCCGGTTCAAAGATGCCTCGGAGATGAACGCGGCGCTGCGAGCGTCCTTCGCCAATCACGCCGGCACCTACGACGACGCGGCGCTCGGCCGAACCATCGCCAAGCTCTTCCCGAAGGGTTGGCGCCGCGGCGAGGAGACCCGCAACGGTGATTCCGGTGATGGACCGGTGCTCGACGGGCCCAACGAGACCTACGCGACGCGGCTCACGGCCGTCACCGGGATCGATGCGTCGGCGCTTCTGCCGGACGACCCAGCGGCGACCCCTGCGATGGACGAAGCGGCCGTCGGCGAGTCTGGGGACGTCGCCGCAGCAACGTCCGCCGCCTCCGCGGTCGCGGCAACATCAGCCGAGGATTCGGAGGATCAAAAAGGCGGCATCCGGGTCTCGTCGCTGGCGATGATTCTGGGGGCTGTCTCTTATACACATCTCCGAGCCCACGAGACCTCTCTACATCTCGT
>CAJXVA010000803.1 GCA_913061055.1 uncultured Pseudomonadota bacterium | reverse complement strand
GTCACGGTGGGGTCAACCGGCGTGCGCCGATTCTCCCGTGGAACTCCCCGGAGGACGAACCCCACGTCTCGCCCTTCGAGGCGCAGGTGGCCTACCTCGAGCACCTTCGACAGGTGTGGGAGCACCGCTACCCCGACGCGCCGCTGGCCAGCCAGGACGTGGTCGTCACCGTCCCCGCCTCGTTCGATGAGGGTGCCCGCGAGCTGACGACCGACGCCGCTGCCGAAGCCGGCTTGGGCGAGGTTCGCCTGATCGAGGAGCCGCAGGCCGCGTTCTACGACTACCTCGGTGCCCACACCGAAGACCTCGAAGCGCAGCTGGGCGATGCCAAGCTGATTCTCGTCGTCGACGTCGGCGGTGGAACGACCGACCTGACGTTGGTGCGCGTTCGTCCCGAGCAGGGCCGTGAGGCGGATGAGAACCGGCTCGAGCGCGTGGCCGTTGGCGGTCACCTCATGCTGGGAGGCGACAACATGGACGCGGCCCTGGCCATGTTCGCACTCGACAAGGCGGGCATCGAGCGGCCGTCCGACGCGACGGTGTGGTCCGCGATCGTACAGTCTGCGCGGGCTGCCAAAGAACGGTTGCTCGCCGCCGACGGACCCGAAGAGGCCGTCATCTCGTACCAAGGCCGAGGCTCGCGACTGCTCGCCAGCACCCGCAGCATCGCGGTGGCTCGCGACGAGGTCCAACGGGTGCTCCTGGACGGCTTCCTGCCGCTGTCGGCCCCCGACGAGGTCGCGCAAAAGGCATCTCGGGCCGGGCTCACCACGCTGGGGCTGCCGTTCGCATCCGATGCCGCGGTGTCTCGTCACGTTTGCAGCTTCTTGCGTCGCCACGTCGACGCCGCGGTCGAAGCCGGTGCGCAGGTGACCCAGGGGCTGCCTCGTCCGGACCTCGTGCTCCTCAACGGCGGCGTCTTCAACGGCCACACGTTGATCGAGCGCCTGCGCCAAGTGTTCGACGGATGGTTCGGCGCCGGCGGAGTCCGGTTCCTCGAGCACACCTCGCTCGACACCGCCGTCGCGCGTGGGGCGGTGGTCTACGGATTGTCTCGTCGAGGCGTCGGCGAGGCGATCGGCGGCGGGACGGCACGCGCCTACTACATCGGTGTCGAGGGGGAGGACGGCCGTCGTCAGGCTCTGTGCGTCGCGCCCAAGGGCATGGAGGATGGCACCTCGGCGTCCGTCCCCGATCGTGTCTTCGACCTTCGCCTCGATGCGCCGGTCGCGTTCCCGCTGTACGTCTACACCGGCGATCGGGCGGATGCGCCTGGGGTCGTCGTCGACCCGGATGCCGAACTCGACCCACTCCCCGCCCTGGAGACGGTCCTTCGAGATCGGGGCCGCACGGGAAGCGACGTCCCGGTCACGTTGTCGTCCTCGATGACCCCAACCGGTGCCCTCGAGATCTTCCTGGCCACGGTGGAGTTGCCGCCGCGCAAATGGAAGCTCGAGTTCGTGCTCGGTCGCGAGTCTCTCTCCGAGGCCAAGGCCCGCGAGGCGCAGGCAAGCGTCGAGGCCGACCCGGTCCACGAAAAGTTCGAGCTGGCGCAGGCGGCGTTCTCCCAAGCGATGGGCACCGACGACCCGAAGGTCGCCCGGGGGCTGAGGCGTGGCATCGAAAAGGCGATCGGCCCGCGCGGACAGTGGTCGGCCGCCACGTGCCGGGCCTTGTGGGCGGTGTGTCTCACCCACGAGGCGCGCCGTGAGGCGTCGGATCAACACGAGCTGAGCTGGCTGGGCCTCGCGGGCTGGGCACTGCGTCCGGGCTACGGCGCGCCACAGGACGACGCGCGCATCGACACGCTATGGAGCCTTCGGGACGTTGGGCTGCGCCGAGCCAACAAAGCCACGTGGCCACAGTGGTGGATCCTGTGGCGACGGGTCGCGGCGGGACTCGACGCGACTCGGCAGCTGCAGTTGTTCGAGGAGGTCGAGCCGTGGCTATGGCGCGAGGGCGGGGCTCCAGCTGGGACGCCGCACAAGCACGGACCGGTCGAGATGATGCAGCTGGTGGCGGGACTCGAGCGGATCCCCCGCGAGGCCAAGGAGCGGTGTGGGGACCTGTTCCTCGAGCGCGCCAAGAAAATTGGCTCGTACTGGCCGCTGGCCCGCGTCGGGGCGCGCGTGCCCATTCGGGCCGACCCCGAAGATGCGGTCGACAGTGCGGTCGCGCAGCGATGGACCGCGGCTGTATTGGACCTCGACTGGGATGCCTCCGAGGGGGCTGCATTCGCGGCCGCGTCGTTGGGCCGGCTGACCGGTGATGCGAGGCGAGACCTGTCTCCGCAGCAGCGCAAGACGATCGCCGAGCGGCTCACCGCAGCCAAGGCCCCCGCGAGCTGGATCGACATGGTCCTGCGTGGCGGGGACATGGCGGCCTCGGACATGAAGAGAGTGTTCGGTGAGGGGCTCCCCGTGGGCCTGAAACTCTGAGCGTCGCGGCGGCAAAGCCCCGCGCGCCTTGCCGCCACCGTGTATGCGATCGTCTCTCGGTGGGGGACGAGGGAAAGACTGGGCCGTCGGAGGACGCCACAGGTTTCTCGGCGTTCCTCCAAGCCGTTGCATCCGCCCCACCACCGGAGCGCGAGTTCGCGTCGGGGGTCGAGGTCGTGCCTGGTTTCGTCGTGTCACGACCCCTGTTTGAGGGCCCAGGGGCGACCCGGGTCTACCTCGGAAGCGGAGATGCAGGCGACGTGGCGCTGGTTCGACGAATGGCCGTGACCGAGGCGGGAATTCACCTCGAACTGCTCGCGCGCTGGTCGAAATACCGAGGTCCCGGCAGGGTCGAGGTGCTGTGGGCGGGCTCGATGGGGCCGGATATCGTCGCGGTGTGTCAGCCGGTGCCTGCCGGAGTGCTGCGGGCCTGGTTGGACGCGGGCCCGTACCCGTGGCGGGAGGTTTGCGCGAAATTGGCTCCGCTCGCGGAGGCTATGGCTGCGGCCCATGCGGCGAACGTGGACGGCTTTTCGTTCGATGCCGATGACCTCTGGCTGGGGCTGGATGGTCGGGCGCTCCTGACCTTGCCGAGGCCCTCGGGGAGCCCGGCACAGGACCGGGAAAACCTTCGTGCACTCGCGTCCGCTGCCCTTGGCCCGAACGCATCGCTCCCCACTCGGATGCGTCGCGACCGGCCCCACGATCCCTCGCCGTCCCAGGCGCTCGCCGCCGGATTCAGCCTCCCCCGGGGGCGGGTCTCGCGTCTGTCTCTTATACACATCTCCGAGCCCACGAGACCTCTCTACATCTCGT